>JBHEMU010000123.1:0-58294 GCA_046262415.1 Gaiellaceae bacterium
TCGGCCAGCTCTACCGCTCGAGCGACCACCGCGCCCGGGCGCTGTCACACTGGCTGCGCCACTACAACGAGCGCAGACCGCACAGCGCGCTCGGCGGACGCCCGCCGATCAGCCGTGTCCACAACGTCTTGAGGCAGGACACCTAGCGCCGCACGAAGCGGGCCCGGACGCTGCGAGCCCCGTCGGCCGTCAGCCTGCAGGCGCCCGGGCCGCGGCACGCCCCGCTCCAGCCGGCGAAGCGCCAGCCCGGGTCCGCAGTCGCCCGCACCCGGACGCGGGTGCCGGCCTTGAACGACGCCCCGCAGGCGGTCCGGCAGGCGAGGCCGGCCGGCTCGCTCGCGACCCGCCCCCTGCCCGTCACCGCGGCCGTGACACGGTAGAAGCCAGGTCCGAAGGCGGCCAAGACGGTGACGCCCTCGGCTGCGGTGACGGTACACGTGCCTCTCCCCCGACAGGCCCCGGACCAGCCGAGGAAGCGGGACCGCGCATCCGGAACGGCGGTCAGCCTCACCCGTGCGCCCTGGTCGAGCGACAGCTCGCACGAGCCGGTGCACGAGTCGTCCTCGCTCTCGACCGAGCCGCCGCCCCCGCGCCTGAGGACGCGAAGACGCACGGAGATTTGGAGTGCGAACAGCGCCGTGACCGACTTCGCTCCGTCCATGGTCACGGTGCAGCTCTCCGCACCCGAGCACGCTCCGCTCCAGCGCGCGAAGCGCGCGCCCTCCACCTCGACGGCGGTCAGCGACACGACGGTTCCCGCGTCGAAGGGGACTGCGCATCCGGGTGGGCAGGCGATCCCGGGCAGGTCGCTGGCGACGGTGCCCGGGCCGCCCGCGACGGCGACGGCGAGCGGGAACGCCGGAGCGTCGAGATGCGCCAGGAACGGCGAGTCCTGGACATCCCACCAGGCGCCCGAATGCCCGTAGTAGTCGTCGCGGCCGACGTCCAGGATCGCGCCGCCGAGGGGGTGCAGGAAGGGGAACATCAGGTCGCTCTCGCTGTCGCAGGCGTGCGCGGGGCTGGTCGGGCAACCGTGAAGACGGAGGACCTCGAGGGGGGCGGACGGCGCGCCGCCTCGCCGCCGCTCGCGGCGAGTGCCAGGCCGAGTCCGAGACAGGTGACGAGGACCCGGCGCGGGTGCAGCGACAAAGGAGCCCGATCCTAGATCGAACATCTAGGCTCCGGCGGTGTCTGCCCTCCGCGCCAGGCTCGCGCGTAAGCCGCCCGGCTACCGCTACACGATCGGACGCATCCTCGCCATCTACGCGGGTTTGATGGCCACGCTGCTGCTCGCCGCGCTCGACCAGACGATCATCGCCACGGCGCTGCCACGGATCGTCTCCGACCTGGGCGGACTGACGAGCTACACGTGGGTGATCACCGCCTACCTGCTCGCCGCGACCGTCACGGTCCCGCTCTACGGCAAGCTCGGGGACGTCTACGGGCGGCGGCGGATGTTCCTCGCGTCGATCGTGATCTTCCTCGCCGGCTCGGTCCTCTGCGGACTGGCTCAGACCATGATCCAGCTCGTCGTCTTTCGCGGCATCCAGGGGATCGGCGCCGGCGGCATCTTCCCGCTCGCGCTGGCGACGATCGCGACGACGGTGCCGCCGCGCGATCGCGGCCGCTACCAGGGCCTGATCGGCGCCACGTTCGCCGGCGCCTCGATCCTGGGCCCGACGCTCGGTGGTTTCATCGTCGACAACATGAGCTGGCGCTGGATCTTCTACGTCAACCTGCCGGTCGGCGGCCTGGCGCTCGTCGTCATCTGGCTGACGATGCCGCGCGAGGCCCCGACGCGGCAGCGGTCGGTCGACTACCTCGGCGCGGCGGTCCTCGGCGCCGGAACGGCGGCGCTGCTGCTCGGGCTCGTCTGGGGCGGGCGCGAGTACGCCTGGCTGTCGTGGCAGGTGCTGGCGGCGTTCACGGCCTCGGTCGCGCTGCTGGCGCTCTTCGCCGCGGTCGAGCTCCGCGTCACCGAGACGATCCTGCCCTTCGACCTCCTGCGCCGGCGCACCGTCGCCGCCGGCACCGCCGCGATCACGCTCGTCGGGATGGCGATGCTCGGCACGATCGCCTTCGTGCCGCTGTTCGTCCAGGGCGTGATCGGCACGTCCGCGACCGCGTCCGGAGTGGTGTTGACGCCGTTCATGCTCGCCGCGGTGACCGCCAGCGTCCTCTCCGGGCAGTGGATCTCGCGGACGGGCCGCTACAAGCCGAACGCGCTGCTCGGGCCCGTCGTCCTCGGCGGGGCCCTGTTCGCACTGTCCCGTCTGGACGAGACGGCGACGCGCGGCGATGCGGCGATCTGCGCGGTCGTCGCCGGGATCGGCCTCGGGCTGATGATGCAGACCTTCGTCCTGGCGGTGCAGAACGCGGTGCCGGTGGCGGAGATGGGCTCCGCGACGGCGCTCGTCCAGTTCGCGCGCTCGATCGGCGGCACGCTCGGCATCACGATCATGGGCGTGATCGTCAGCCAGGGCCTCCCGCCCGGCACCGGTGCACGCACGCCGTCGATCGAGCGACTCCCGCCCGCGCTGCGTGCCGAGCTCGCGGACGCGATGCAGCCCGCCTTCCTGGCCTCGGCCGGGATCTGCGCGCTCGCGCTGCTCGTCGTGATCTTCGTCATGCGGGAGGTGCCGCTGAGACGCGACTTCGAGGACGCGACCTTCGAGGCGCTGCCCGAGACCGCGTTCCGGTCGGACTCGGCACCGTTAACATCAGGGACGCGATGACCGATTTCATGCCGATCGAGGGGTGGGACCACCTCGAGCTCTACGTGGGGAACGCGAAGCAGGCCGCGTACTTCTACGAGCAGGCGTTCGGCTTCACGCCGACCGCCTACGCCGGCCCGGAGACGGGCGTGCGCGACCGGGCCTCGTACGTGCTCGAGCAGGGCGACATCCGGCTCGTGCTCACGAGCGGCCTCCGCGGCGACAGCGAGATCACGCGCTTCGCCTGTGCCCACGGCGACGCGGTCAAGGACGTGGCCCTGCGGGTGCCCGACGCCGCGGACGCGTACCGTCAGGCCGTGCAGCGCGGCGCGGTGGGCGTCGTCGAGCCCCACTGGGTCGAGGACGAGCACGGCCGCGTCGAGCTCTCCGCGATCGGGACCTACGGCGAGAACGTGCACACGTTCGTCAACCGCTCCGGCTACGCCGGCCCCTACCTCCCCGGGTACCGCTCGACGGTGGACAACGGCGCCGTGCAGGTGGGGAGGGGCATCGGGCTCCGGACCGTCGACCACGTCGTCGGCAACGTCGAGCTCGGGCGGATGGACCACTGGGTCGCGTACTACGAGCGCGCGCTCGGCTTCACCGAGCTGATCCACTTCTCCGACGAGGCGATCTCGACCGAGTACTCGGCGCTGATGTCGAAGGTGATGACGGACGGCGAGGGCAAGATCAAGTTCCCGATCAACGAGCCGGCCGAGGGCAAGCGCAAGAGCCAGATCGAGGAGTACCTGGAGTTCAACGGCTCTCCCGGCGTGCAGCACGTGGCGCTGGCGAGCGACGACATCGTGCGGACCGTCGAGGCGCTGCAGGAGCGCGGCGTGCGCTTCCTCACTACTCCGGACGCCTACTACGAGGACGTCGCCGAGCGGGTCGGCGAGATCGACGCGGCCTGGGAGGACCTGCGCCGCCTGCGCATCCTCGCCGACCGCGACGAGGAGGGGTACCTGCTCCAGATCTTCACCAAGACGGCGCAGGACCGGCCGACGCTCTTCTTCGAGGTGATCGAGCGGCACGGCTCGCGGGGCTTCGGGGAGGGCAACTTCAAGGCCCTCTTCGAGGCGATCGAGCGCGAGCAGGCGCTCCGCGGGAATCTCTAGCGCCGGGTTGCTCGCGGCCGCCGGTCGGCAGGCGGCGAGCCTCCGCGAGACGGCGCACCGTCCCTGGCCGCTCCCGCCGGGACGCTGGGTGATGGGGCAGACCTGGGAGCAGTTGCTGTTCGCCCACTGGCCCCTGCCGGTCGACGCGCTCCGGGGCCCGGTGCCCGAGGGACTCGAGCTCGAATCGCACTCGGGCAGCGCCTGGCTCGGGGTGACGCCGTTCCGGATCACCGGACTGCGCGCCCGCGGGACGATGCCCCTGCCCTGGATCTCGACCTTTCCCGAGATCAACGTGCGCACCTACGTCCGCGCCGACGAGAAGCCGGGGATCTGGTTCTTCAGCCTCGACACGTCGAGCCGCCTCGGGGTCGAGGTGGCGCGGCGGTGGTACCGGCTGCCGTACTTCCACGCGCGGATCGAGGCGGAGCCCGCCGGAGACGCCGTCGTGTACGACAGCTGCCGGCGCGATCCGCGCGGGCACGAGGCTGCCTTCGAGGGCCGCTACGGGCCCGCGGGGGACGCGCAACCGGCCGCGCCGGGGACGCTCGAGCACTTCCTCACCGAGCGCTACTGCCTCTACGCGGCCGACGGCGGGGGCGGCCTCCACCGGGCCGAGATCCACCACCCGCCGTGGCCGCTCCAGCCCGGGGAGGCGGAGATCAGGTGCAACACGATGCCGCCCCCCGGGGTCGAGCTTCCGGCCGTCGAGCCGCTCCTCCACTTCAGCGCCTGCCAGGACGTCGTCATCTGGCCGCTCGAGCGCTTGCCCTAGCCTTCCGGCGTGAGCCCGCAGCGGCGCACCGTGCTCGTCTCCGTGGCCGCCGCCGCCGCGCTCGTCGCCCTGAAGCTCGTGACCGGCATCGCCACGGGGAGCCTGGGTCTGATCTCGGACGCGGCCCACTCCGGCACCGACCTCGTCGCCGCGCTGCTCACCTTCTTCGCGATCGGCGTGGCCGGCCGCCCGGCCGACCGCGGCCACCCGTACGGGCACGGGAAGGCCGAGCACCTGGCGGCGCTCGCCGAGGGCGGCATCCTCGTCGTGGCCAGCCTCGCGATCGCGTGGCGCGCGCTCAGCCACCTGCTCGGCAGCTCCGAGTCGAGCGTGAACCCGGCCTGGTACGCGATCGCAGTCCTCGCGGTCGTGATCGTGGTCGACCTGTTCCGGACGGTCGTCTCCGCGCGCGCAGCCAGCCGCTACGGCAGCGCGGCGTTGCAGGCGAATGCGCTCCATTTCGGCAGCGACCTGCTCGGCTCGACGGCCGTCCTCGGCGGTCTTCTCCTCGCCAGGGCCGGCTATCCCGATGCGGACTCCGCGGCGGCGCTCTTCGTGGCCGTCCTCGTCCTCTTCGCGGCCGGGCGCCTGATGCGGCGGAACGTCGACGTGCTCATGGACCGGGCTCCGGCGGGAGCCGAGGAGGCCGCCCGCCGGGCGATCGCTCAGCTGGAGCCCGCGGTCCAGCTGAGCCGCGTGCGCATCCGCCAGGCCGCGGGGCGTCACTTCGCAGACGTCGTGATCGTCGTGCCGCCGGGTGCTGCCGTCGGCCAGGGCCATGCTGCCGCCGACGCCGTCGAGGAGGCGGTCCAGCGGGCTCTGCCGGAGGCCGACGTCGTCGTGCACGTCGAGCCGGGCCAGACGGAGGCGACGCTCCGCGAGCGCGCGCTCGGCGCCGCACACCGCGTCCCTCGCGTCCGCGAGATCCACAACGTGAGGCTCGTCAGGGTCGACGGCCGCACGCAGCTGTCGCTGCACCTGAAGCTCCCCGCCGCGCTGACCCTCGACGAGGCGCATGCGGTCGCCTCCGAGGTGGAGCGGGCCATTCACGAGGCGGTGCCGGAGATCGGCGCCGTGCGCACGCACCTCGAGCCCCTGCGGGAGGCGTCCGAGGCGCGGGCGCCCTCGCCGGTCGACACGGCGCGCGAGACCGCAACCGTGCTTCGCATCGTCCACGAGGCCACCGGCGGGTCGCCCCGGGAGCTCCGGTTCCTGGAGACGGACGAGGGCCTGGTCGCCTACCTCACGCTCGGCCTCGATCCCCTGACCGCGCTGTCCGACGCCCACGCGCGCGCCAGCGAGATCGAGCGCCGGATTCGCGACGAGCGCCCCTCGATCGCCGACGTGGTCGTCCACACCGAGCCATGAGGCTCTGCATGTTCGCGCCGAGGGACCGGGATCTCCCGCGCGGGTGGCCGGGGAAGATCGTCGGCGATCGGGTCGTCCAGCTCGCGGCGCAGACGCTGCAGTCGTTCTTCACCGGCGGAGGTATCGCGCGCGAGCACGCGGAGTACGCGCTCGACGAGGTCCGGCTGCTGCCGCCGGTGCTCCACCCGCCTTCGGTGCGGGACTTCTTCGCCTTCGAGCAGCACGCCCGGGCCGCCCAGGGCCTCGAGCCCCCGCGGGAGTGGTACGAGCAGCCGGTCTTCTACTTCTCCAACCCGGCGGCGATCCTCGGGCCGGACGACGAGATCCCCTATCCCGCGGGGACGGAGGAGCTCGACTACGAGCTCGAGGTCGCCGCCGTGATCGGGGCCGAGGGCCGGATCGGCGGCTTCACTGTGATGAACGACTGGTCGGCGCGGGACCTCCAGCGCGCGGAGATGCGCGTCGGGCTCGGCCCGGCGAAGGGCAAGGACTTCGCGACGAGCATCGGGCCGGTGCTGGTGACGCCGGACGAGTTCGACGGTTCGAGCGGGGCCATGGTCGCGCGCGTGAACGGCGAGGAGCGCTCCCGGGGAAACCTCGGGGACATGTACCACTCGTGGGAGAGGATCGTCGCGCACGCGGCGCGGAACACGCTGCTGCGGCCGGGCGACGTCCTCGGCTCGGGCACCGTCGGGACCGGGTGCATCCTCGAGCTGGGCGACGGCCGCTGGCTCCGGCCGGGGGATCTGGTCGAGCTGGAGGTGGAGGGGATCGGCGTCCTGCGCAACACCGTCGGGCCACCGGAGCGCTCGCTCGATCGCATGTAGCAAGCATGGGTCATGGTGATGTGCATGGCACACATCCAGATCCGGAACGTCCCGCCTGATCTGCACCGGAAGCTGAAGGTGCGGGCAGCCAAGGCCGGCATGACGCTGTCGGAGTTTCTGCTCCGCGAGGTCGAGCGGGCGGCAGAGACTCCCACGCTCGACGAGGCGATCCGGCAGATTCGCTCGCGGCGCCTGACCGAGCTGACCACACGCCCCGCCGACCTGATCCGGGAGGATCGCGAGACCCGGTGATCGTCCTCGACGCCTCGGCGGCGGTCGATCTGCTCGTGGAGCGCGGTGAGCCGGGAGAGTGGGTGGTCGCGACGCTCGCGGGGGAGAACGTCGTCGGCGCGCCGCACCTCGTCGACCAGGAGGTTCTCTCGACCCTGCGCCAGCTGCTGGCGCGCCGGGAGATCCGCGAGGCGTTGGCCGATTTCGCCGACCTCGGAATCGTCCGGTATCCGGTCGCCGATCTGCTGGAGGGGATCTGGCGGCTTCGGGACCGGCTCACGCCGTACGACGCGAGCTACGTCGTCCTCGCCGAAGCGCTCGATGCGCCCCTGGTGACGACGGACGCGCGGCTCGGGCGGGCAGCCGGCCACCGGGCCCGGGTGGTCGCGTACCCGGCCTGAGCGAAGTCGACGGCGCGTCCGCGGGATATCCTGCGCGGATGCCCTTCTACCAGCGTCTCGGCGAGGTCCCGCGCAAGCGGCACATCCAGTTCCGCGACAACGGCACGCTGCTGACGGAGGAGGTCTTCGGGCTCGAGGGCTTCTCGGGCAACGAGTCGATCCTCTACCACCTCACGTCGCCCTGCCGGATCGCCGAGCTGGGCGACTTCGAGCCGATCGAGCGCGAGGAGTGGGTGCCCGAGGCCCACGCGCACCGGCACCTGAAGACGATGGGGCTGGACGCCGAGGGCGACGAGATCGGCGGGCGCCGCCTCCTGATGTGGAACGCCGACGTCGAGATCTCGCTCTGCCGGCCGGCCGGGCCGATGGAGGGCTTCTACCGAAACGGCGAGGGCGACGAGGTCGTCTTCGTGCACGAGGGCTCCGGCATCCTCGAGTCGATCTTCGGCGACCTGCCGTACCGCGAGGGCGACTACGTCGTGATCCCGAGGGGCACGACCTACCGCTTCGTCGCCGAGGGGCCGCAGCGGCACCTGGTCTTCTCGTCTCCCGGCCTGATCGAGATCCCGCGCCGCTACCGGAACGAGTACGGGCAGCTGCTCGAGCACGCGCCGTACTACCACCGCGACATCCACCCGCCCGCGGAGCTCCGGACGCACCGGGACCGCGGCGAGTTCACGGTCAAGGTTCGCGTGCGCGACGGCTACCAGACCTACGTCCTCGACTACCACCCGTTCGACCTCGTCGGCTGGGACGGCTACGTCTATCCGTGGACGTTCTCGATCCACGACTTCGAGCCGATCACGGGCCGCATCCACATGCCGCCGCCGGCGCACCAGACGTTCCAGGGTCACAACTTTGTCATCTGCTCGTTCTGCCCGCGCAAGCTCGACTTCGACCCGCTCGCGATCCCGATCCCCTACCACCACTCGAATCTGAACTCGGAGGAGATGATCTACTACGTCTCCGGCAACTTCGGCTCGCGGCGGGGAATCGAGGTCGGCTCGGTCACCCTGCATCCATCGGGCATCCCGCACGGCCCGCATCCGGGCCTCGCGGAGAAGTCGATCGGCCTGACCGAGACGCACGAGCTCGCCGTCATGTGCGACACGTTCCATCCCCTGCGGCTGACGGCGCTCGCCAAGGAGCTGGACGACGGCAAGTACGCGTACTCCTGGTACGACGCGCCGGCGACCGACGGCGCCACGCCCGAGGAGGATCCCGCGGGCGTCACCTCGCACTTCTGACCAGGCGTTGAGCTCAGCGGTCGGGGAGGCTTCGCTCGACGTCGCGAGTGGTGTCGATGCTCTCCGGATCGGCCCCGGCACGGTCGAGGCCGGGCCCGCCGTCGACGATGTCGCGGCCGCCCGAACTCGCATCCAGCTCGTCCCGCCCGGCGCCGCCGAAGAGCCAGTCGGCGCCCGCGCCGCCATGGAGCCGATCGTCTCCGTTCCCGCCCTGAATGACGTCGTTGCCGCCGCGACCGTCGATCCGGTCGTCTCCGCCGAGGCCGCAGATCACGTCGCGACCGGCGGTTCCGCGCAGGACGTCGCCTCTCTCCGTGCCGTAGATCGTGCACAGCGGCTGCCAATCGACCCCGGCGAAGTTGTGGACGTCCACGAGCTCCCGCGGAGTTGAGCCAGACGGCCGAACGACCATCAGGCGGTCGGCGATCGTGGCGCCAAACTCGAAGGACTGGACGTAGGCGAAGCCGATGCCATCGGGCGCGGCGATGACGCCGCCAACACTGTCGACCTCGAGCAGCGGCGTCGACGTCTGCGAGGCGATTTCGATCACTCGCACGCCGTCCCGGTCGACCGCGAACAGCCGTTTTGCATCCGCTGACCAGTCGATCGACGAGGCGCCTCGGCTGACGCGACGCTCGCGCAGGTCGTCGAGACCGGCGACGTAGACGCCGTCCGGCTTGGTGAAGGCGATCTCACCGCCTGCCGGGGACAGTGTGAAATCGTCGCGGAGTTGCGCGTCGTCGAAGATGATCCGTCGACGACCGGTGGTGAGATCGAGAAGGTCGATGCGGGTACCCGGCTCGTCGAGGATGGTGAGCAGGTGCGTTCCGTCAGCCGACCAGAGCGCGTAGAGACTCGTTCCGGTGGTGGTGACCCGATGACGGCCGGCGCCGTCATGGCGGGTGACGTAGATGTCCCAACCGCGCTCGTTGGGCGCCGCGTATGCGATCCGCCTTCCATCCGGAGACCACTGGGAGCCGACGATGAACCCTTCTCCCTCTCTGAGCAGACGTGGTTTCCGGTTCTGCACCGACAGGACGTACATGGCGTTGTCTCCCGTGCAATCACAGATGTAGACGAAAGTGCCGGCGCGACCCGGAAACGATTCCGTGCGCCCGCCGACGGCGCTACTCATCGGTGCGCAGACTGCTGCGGCGACGCCGGCGAACGCGAGCAGCGGCAGCCTGAGACGGGAGGTCACTGCCCTGAGGATAGGGCGCTCTCATCCGGCACGGCCCGGTGTAGAGGATCGGCCTGACGCGACTCGAAGTTTGCTTGCAGCTTCTTCCGGTTTCGTTCACACGCCGCGGGTAGCTTCGACCCAGCCCGGAAAACCGAACTGAAAGGGGGACGCATGAGGCAACGCCTGCCAATCGTCCTGTCCATCACATCCCTCCTCGTCGCCGTCCTCGGCTTCTCGCCGCTCGGCGAGGCGGCCAAGAACGCGATCGTCAACGCGGACAAGGTCGACGGCATCGACGCATCCCGCACGCCCCAGGCGCGGAAGCTGCTGGCCCTGAACGCGAACAGCAGATACCCGCGCTCGGTCTTCCCCGTGCCGTTTCGCGGTCCCCGCGGGCCGCGGGGCGTGGCAGGACCTGCGGGTCCGCCCGGGACGGCGGGTCCGGCGGGAGCGCCGGGACCGGCGGGTGCCGCGCCTGTCGGCGGGGTCGTCGCCGTCAGGACGGTGTCCGGCGCGGGCGCCCAGTCGACGAGCTCGACCTCGATCGGCGACCTGCCCGGCGCTTCGACCACGATCGAAGTCCCGGCCGGTCAGACCGGACGGATCCTCGCCCGCTTCTCCGGCGAGTCCGCGTGCTTCGGCGCGAACGGGTACTGCACGGTGCGCATCCTCGCCGGCGCGAACGAGCTCGATCCCGCCGTCGGCAACGACTTCGTGTTCGACAGCACGGACGGGAACGACGAGACGACCAACTCGGCGGAGAGCCGTTCGATCGACCGTTCGAGCGGCGTCCTGCCCGCCGGGACGTACACGGTGAAGGTCCAGTGGGCGGTCACCGCTCCGGCGCCGACCTTCCGCATCGACGACTGGAGCCTGACCGTCGAGCTGATCCGGGTCAGCTAGACCCAGGTCGAGACGGTGACATGCGGCGGCCCCGTCCGGGGCCGCCGCACGCGTCTAGCGTTCCACGCGATGGCGCTCCTGCGTCTGCCCGATCCGTACGACTTCGCCCTCTCGACGGAGCGCTTCCGGGCCTTCGGGCCGGACCTGGCGAACCTCTGGTACGAGGGGGGTCTGCACCGGGTCGTCGGCGGCCGCGAGGTGCGGATCGAGTCGGCTCCGGGCGGCGTCGACGTCGAGCCGCTCGACGAGGTCACGGGGCCGGTCGTCGCGAAGCTCCTCGGCGCCGAGTTCGACCTCCCTGGCTTCGAGCGCTTCGCCGCCGCTGACCCGACGCTCGCGCCGATCGCGGAGGCGCTGCGGGGCTTCAGGCCGCCGCTGGCGCCGGACCCGTTCGAGTCGCTCGTCACGTCGATCACGGCGCAGCAGGTCTCGTTGCACTCGGCGTTCGCCGTCCGCAACCGGCTGATCGAGCGCTTCGGCGAGCCGGCCCGGATCGCCCGTGCCTTTCCGGCCCGCGAGCGGATCGCCGCGGCGAACGAGCAAGAGCTCGTCTCGCTCGGGTTCTCCAGGCGGAAGGCGGAGTACGTGCACGGCCTCGCCCGGGCCGCGATCGACTACGACGAGCTCGCCGTCCTCCCCGACGAGGAGGTGAAGGCCCGGCTCGTCTCCGTCCGGGGCCTGGGGGAGTGGACGGCCGACTGGTTCCTCGCTCGCCACCTCGCCCGCGCCCGCGCCTGGCCCGCGGGGGACCTAGGGCTGCGGAAGGCGGTCTCCGCGTTCTATCGTGACGGCGCTCCCGTCACCACGGAGGAGGTGCGCGCGATCGGCGGGCGCTTCGACCCGTTCCAGAACCTGACCGCCCACTACCTCCTCACGGCGCTGCGCGTGCTGCCGCGATGAGGATCAGGGAGGCGACCGAGGGCGATCGCGAGCTTCTGCGCGAGCTGTGGACCGCGTTCGAGGAGGAGCTCGGCGGCCCCGAGTTCCTGCGGGAGCCCTGGGACGAGGCGTGGACGGACATCCGCCGGCATGTCGCCGAGGGACTTGCGTTCGTCGCGGAGGCCGGAGGGGAGCCGACCGGCTTCGTGCTGGTCGACCTGAGCGCGAACGGCGGCCGCGCGCCCGAGCTGACCGACCTCTATGTGATCCCAGGGGCGCGGCGGCAGGGCACCGCGAGAGCGCTGATCGAGTGTGTGCTCGATGCCGTCAGGTCGCGCGGTGCCGCAGCGCTGACCCTGGAGGTGATGGCGGGCAACACCGCTGCGCGGACGCTGTACGACCGGCTCGGCTTCCGCGAGCACGCACAGACGCTGTACGCCGAGCTCGACGTGCTGGAGCGGAGGCTTCGGACCCGGCCTCCCGGGCGCTCGTCCGGGTCGATCCACGTCCAGACCGACGACGTCTCGCCGGTCGAACGGGCAGTCAGGCAGTTCGTCCCGCGGCTGGGGCGCTCGGAGGGGAGCGTCATCGCCCCGGTGAAGGAGGGCTGGATCACGGTTTCCGACGAGCTTTGCGATCGGGAGCCGAGGCTCCTGCGCCGGCTCGCGCGCGAGCTGTCGGAGCGGCTCGGGGCGATCGTCCTCGTGCTCGCCGTCGAGGAGGGCCAGGTGCTGCGCATGATCCTCTTCGATCGCGGCGGCGTCGCTGACGAGTACTGCTCGGTGCCCGAGTTCCACGGGCCGCTGCCGCTGGGGGACGTGGTGGCGCTCCGCGCCAACCCGACCGTGCTGGCGCGCCTGACCGGGGCCGACCCGGGTCGCGTGCGGGCCGCAACGCCGGCGGGGGCCTCGCCCCGGGAGCTTCCGCCCGCGGAGGAGCTGCTGGAGCGGCTCGCCGCCGTCCTCGGCGTTCCCGGCGGCGAGGGGTACGCGAGCGCGCTGGAGCTGCCGGGAGCTCTGGTGATCCGGCACGGGTAGAGTCGCCGCCGTGAAGGTCGTCCTCCTGCACGCACTCCCGCTCGACGAGCGCATGTGGGAGCCGCAGCTCGAGGCGCTCGGAGGACACGAGGTGTTTGCCCCACGGCTCTACGAGCTGGGGTCGTCGATGGACGAATGGGCCGGCGCGGTGCTCGCGCGCGTCGAGGGCCCGTTCGCCGTGATCGGCGCCTCGATGGGCGGCTACTGCGCCCTCGCGATCGCGAGACGGTCGCCGGAGCGGCTGCTCGCGCTCGGCCTCGTCGGCTCGCGGCCGGAGGCCGACCCGCCGGAGCGTCGCCCCGTGCGCGAGCGCTGGCTGCGGACGATCGACGAGCGGGGGGCTGCCGGGCTCTGGGACGAGATGGCGCCGGTGTTCGCCTCGCTCACCGGCGAGATGCGCGCCCAGGTCGAACGCATCGCGCTCGAGCAGGAGCCCGAGGGACTGAAGCGCGCGCTCGCCGCCATCCGGGACCGGATCGGCGCCGTCGAGGTGGTCGAGGAGCTGCCCTGCCCGTTGCTGGTCGCCGTCGGCGAGCACGACCCGCTCGTCCCGGTCGACGACGCGCGGGTCGTCGCGGACAGCGCCCCCCGGAGCCGGCTCGCCGTCTTCGAGGGCTCGGGCCACCTCCCGAGCCTGGAGTGCGCGGAGGAGTTCAACGACCTGCTGGTCGACTTCCTGGAGCCGGTCGGCTGAGCTCCGGCGAGGAGCTCCCCGCGGTCGTCGACGCCCCGTGGGTGGCCGATCGTCTGGAGGAGCCGGGCCTGGTCCTGGGCGACGTCCGGGGGCCGAACGCGCATGCGAGGGGCCACATCGCCGGGTCGATCCCGCTCGTGCTCGGATCGCCGCCCCCGCTCGCCGGTGTCGCCGAGGTCGAGGCGCTGGCGGCCGAGGTCGGCCTCCGCCTCCGGCGGCACGGTCTCACCGGTGCCGAGCGGCTCGTCCTCTATGACCGGGGAGACGGCGTCGGCGCGATCTCGTCCGCTCAGCTCGCCGAGCTCGCCGGCCACCCTCGCGTCGCGGTGCTGCTGGGCGGCATCGCGGGCTGGGAGGGCGAGCTCGAGGAGGGCCCGGCGGAGCTCCAGCCGGTCAAGGCAAGCCTCAAGCCCCGCACTGACGCGTTCCCGACGAGCGCCGAGCTCGCCGCGCGGCTCGACGATCCGGAGCTGACGATCATGGACGTCCGGCGGGACGACGAGTACGCCGGCCGCGGCGGCTCCCCCTGCGACCCGCGCCAGGGGCACATCCCGGGAGCGCGCCACCTCGAGGTTTCCCGGCTCTACGATCCCTCCGGTCGCCCGCTGTCGCCGGAGCGGATCCGCGAGCTCGTCGGGTTGCCGGAGGGGTCTGCACTCGTGGCCTACTGTCACTCCGGCTCTCGCTCGGCGCTGGCGACGCTCGCGTTGCGCTCGGCGGGCTACGCGGCGCGAAACTACGCGGGCTCGTGGCACGACTGGTCGCGCCACGCCGAGCTGCCGATCGAGCGCTGAGCCGGCGGACGGCGCCGCTTCAGCTGTTCCCGCTCCCGGCGTCTTCGAGCGGGGCCTCCCCCGCACGCGCGGGAAGCACCTTCATCAGCCGGTCGTGCATCAGGGCGAGCGCCGTCACGGCGTCGGCTGGGACGTCGTATCCCCAGGCCTTCCAGAACCCGGTCAGGCGGTGGTCGTTGAACGCAAGGAGAGCCCCGCGCGCCATCACTCCGGTCGAGCGAAAGATGTGGATGACAGGCTCGGCATCCTCGCTGCCCGCGCGGGCGGCCCTCTGCAGGTTGTGTCCGATGTGGAGATAGACGCCCATCAGGGCCTCCAACTCCTCGCGCGACGCCCCGCTCAGCTGATCGCCGGCGAGCTCGTCGCCGCGCTCCAATGCCTCCAGGACGCGGACGTTGAGCCCGGTCCAGGTATCGAAGGCGGTGATTGCGTGGCGCAGCGGCAGCGAGCCCAGCTCCAGGCGCATGACGTCGAACGGGGCCCTCGCCAGCAGGACGCGAAGCTCGGTCACCAGCTCCGTCAGAGAGGCCCCTTTTTGCACGATCGCATCGGGCTTCGCCTCCTCGGCAAAGGTGACCAGCTCGGTCCCCGTGTAGAGGAGGATGCCCATGTCCGGCGCGGCCTCCCGCATGAGCGGGATCGCCTCGTCGCCGCGCATCACCGGCATCTCCAGGTCGAGCACCACTGCCGACGGAGCGAGTGCTCGTGTCAGCCGCACCGCCTCCGCGCCGTTGCTCGCCTCGCCCACCACCTCGATGTCGCGCTCGAACTCCAGACGAGCCCGAAGCAGCAACCGAAGCTCGGGGCGATCGTCGACGATGAGAATCGTGTGTGGCGCTCGTTCCTGAGCGTTCGAGCCCACGGCGGCGTCTTCGTCTGGCATCGCGACCTTTTCTACACGCGCTGCGCCGTTCCTGGCCGGGTCACGCGCTCCGCGGCCTCGACGAACCCCGCGCAGAGCCCGCGGCCCAGGTCGTTCCAGGCGCCGATCCTGGAGGCGACCTCGCTCCTGAAGGAGTCCGGTTCGAGACCGAGCCCGGTCAGCTCCTCGGGCGAGCCCTGGATCCAGCGCTCGACCTGAGCCTGCGTGACCTCGGCGTGGAACTGGATCCCCCACGCGGCCTCGCCGAGCCGGAACGCCTGCGTGCAGACGCCGTTCCGCGCCAGCTCGGCAGCTCCCGCGGGCACGCCGTGCGTGTAGTAGTGCCACTGGAAGGCTTCGAAGCGGGCGGGCAGCCGCCCCACAACGGGGTCACGGCTTCCCTGCGCGGTGAGCTCGACCGGCGCCCAGCCGAGCTCGGGCTCGGAGGCCGCGTGGACCGGCGCGCCCGCCGCCTTCGCGAGCAGCTGGGCGCCGAGGCAGACGCCGAGCACCGGCGTGCCGACCGAGAGCAGGCGCTGGAGCACGAGGTGCTCCTCTCGGAGCCAGGGATGGCGATCGTCCTGGTCGGCGTGCATGGCGCCGCCGAAGACGAGTACGGCGCCATAGTCGTCGAGCGGCCGGACCGGGGGCGTCTCCCACGCGAGGCTCCACTCCTCGAGCACGTGGCCGCGCGACGCCACGACCTCGCCGAAGACGCCGGCCCTCACCTCCTCGCCGTGGATGATCGAGAGGATGTTCATACCGCGGTGTCCGTTCGAGCGTTCCCGGTGGGCGGCGCAGACGGACGGGCGGTCAATGCCCGCCCGTCCTGACGCCGGCATCGCAAGCGATGCCTCATACCGCGGTGTCCGTTCGAGCGTTCCCGGTAGGGGTGCCTCGCGCGGCGCCCCGTGTCACGGGGACGCCCGCGTCCGCCAGCAGCCGCCGGAAGGCGGCGGCGTTCGTCGCGGCCTGCGCGACCCAGTCCTCGTCGCTGCCCCCGCCGGGGCTGCGGCCGTTGTTGTTGAAGAACGCGTACACGGCCTCGGCGCCGTCCGCGAGCTCGCGCATCGGCTCGACCCACTCTCGGAGCTCCTCGTCGGAGTAGAGGTAGTCGAAGCGCTCGGCGGCGCTCCGGCCCCGGACGTTCCACGTCCCTGCGTTACGGCCGTGGAAGCGCACGTAGGCCGTCGACGCCGTTCGCGCCACCACGGTCGGGACGAGGTTCCGCGCCTGGGTCTTCGGCGCGTCGACGATCACGTGCGCGGCCCCGAGATCCTCCAGGAAGGAGAGGGTCGCAGGGCGGTTCTTCTCGTCCAGCCAGCTCCGGTGGCGGAACTCGACCAGCAGGAGCTCCTCCGGGAGCTGCTCGCGGGCCCAGCGGAGGTAGTCGAACGACGCGTCCTTGAAGACCACGTAGGAGGGGAACTGGAGCAGGATTCCGCCCAGCTTGCCGCCCTCGCGCAACGGCCGCAGGGCGTCGCGGAAGCGCCGGAAGACCTCCGCCCGGAGCTCGCGCGAGGGGCGCTGGACGCGCCCGCGCTCGTCCGCCTCGGCGGCGTCGCGGAGCTCCGGGGGCAGTTGCTCGAGCTTGACGGGATGGCGGGTCATCACCCCGAACGCCTTCACGTGCATCACGAAGCCCGGCGGCGTCCGCTCCGCCCAGCGCTCGACCATCTCCTCGGGCGGCAGCCGGTAGTACGTCGAGTCGACCTCGACCGTGTCGAAATGCTGCGCGTACCACGCGAGCCGCTCGCGGGCCGCGAGTCCTCGCGGATACCAGTAGCGAGACAGCGACTCGTCCGCCCAGGAGCAGGTTCCGATTCGCACCGACCCCATGATCCGAGCATAGAGCCCGGGGGAGGTGCGGCCTCTAAGCCGCCGGAATCGTGATCGAGGCCGGCCTGCTGGTGATGCTGTAGGGCAGGGTTGCGTCGATGCACGGGATCGGGCGGAACGAGGCTTCGCACCCGCTCGCTCCGAGATCCTTCTCGATCGCGGTCGTCGTCGCGGCGAAGAAGATCCGCTGCGGGCTTCTCGTCTTCCTGACGTCACCCTGGGACTTGAAGCTCCCGGTGCCCGTGGTCGTGAGCACGCCGAACTTCTTCAGGTTTCCGGCCCTCGTGCCCCGAAGGAGGACGACGGAGACACCGGCGATGCCCTCGCCTCCGGCGCGGAAGAAGCCCGAGAGGGTGATCCGGCTGAAGCCCCGCCTCGTGGAGTCGGCCACGGTCGCCGTGAGGGACATCTCCAGCGGCATGTGGACGAGCGACTGGATCTCGACGCTGCGGGCCGTGTTCGCCTTGCCGTTGGCGGCGAAGGGCGCAGCGGTCGCGCGCCACCTGTAGGTCCCCTGGCTGGTCGGGTTCGCGATCGACTTGGTCGAGAGGTTGAGGCTCAGCAGCCTGCTCCCGTGGGGAGCCCGCGTCGGCGATCCGACCGGGAGGTCGGGCGAGGGCATGCACATCGTGATCTTCGCCGCCGCGAACGGCGCTCCCGGGGCGGGCGCGTCCACGAACGCCGGGACGCGAAGCGGTGTGCCGCCGACGGTGAGGTTGAGGGCCCAGTAGGCCGTGTGGGTCGTGGTCCCCGTGCAGGCGGAAGAGGCGCTGGCCGCCTCGCTCGCGCTCACCACGGTCAGGGCGCCCCTCGACGTGATCCGGCGCTTCAGGTCCGACGAGACGAAGCTCGCGGTCACGTTTCCGATCCGAGCTCCGCGGGCTGCCGTCGTCGTCACCTTGTAGCCCTGCGGGACGTAGACGGCGATCGTCGCCGTCGGCTCGTCCTGGAAGAGCTGCGAGAACTTGATGCGCACGCCGGCCGCCCCGAGCTTGGCGGTCGTGCCGCCTGCTACCAGGGCCGGCTCGTAGGACGCGCGCGCCGAGCCGACGTGGACAGCACCGGCGACCAGCGCCAGTGCGACGAGTGCGAGCCGAACGGTCATTCTCATGTCAGTGCTTCCCCCCTGCGTGGACGACTTATCAGGGTACCGACTCGACCTGCCGGAGGCCGAGTCGAACTCTCGATCCCCTGGGCAAGCCATCCGCGGCCGGGCCGGTGCGCTTTCCTACAATCGGCTGATGAACCCCCGGCCGATCGGCGTCTTCGACTCGGGCGTGGGCGGCCTCACCGTCCTGCACGAGTGTCTCGTGACGCTGCCTCACGAGGACTTCCTCTACCTCGGCGACGGGGCCCGCCTGCCCTACGGCCCCCGGCCGCTGCCCGAGGTGCGCCGGTTCGCACACGAGATCGCGGGCTACCTGGAGCAGCAGGGCGTGAAGCTGATCGTCGCCGCGTGCAACTCGGCCACCTCCGCGGCGCTGCCGGAGCTGCAGGAGCGTCTCGCGGTGCCGATCGTCGGGGTGCTCACGCCGGAGGCGCACGCGGCCGTCCAGGCGACGCGGAACCGGCGCGTTGGCCTGCTCGCCACGCAGGCGACGGTCGCGAGCGGGCGCTACGAGCAGCTCGTGCGCACGCTGGACGCGGGCGTACGCGTCTTCCCCGTCGCCTGCCCGAGGCTCGTGCCGCTGATCGAGAGCGACGATCCCTTCGGCGCCGAGACGTCGGCGGCGGTGCGCGACTACGCGGCGCCCCTCCGTGAGCACGACGTCGACACGGTCATCCTCGGCTGCACGCACTACCCCCTGATCCGGCCGATCTTCCAGCGCGTCTTCGGGCGCGAGGTCACTCTCGTCTTCTCGGCCGAGGAGACGGCGCGCGAGGTGGCCGAGACCCTGGCGCGGAAGGGGATCGAGAACGCCGGCGCGCGGGAGGGCTCGTACCGGTTCCTGACCACCGGCGACCCGGCGCTCTTCAGGGCGATGGGCGCGCGGTTCCTCCAGCTTCCCCTCGGCGAGGTCGAGCACGTCGAGGTCGGGACGCTCGAGCGGGCGCTCGCATGAACCGGGCCGACGGCCGCAGAGCCGATCAGCTGCGCCCGCTCCTGATCGAGCCGGACTTCCTCGAGCAGGCGCACGGCTCCGCCCTCTTCTCGCAGGGCAAGACGCGCGTCCTCTGTACGGCGATGATCGAGGACGGCGTGCCGCGCTGGCTCAAGGGGCGCGGCGCCGGCTGGCTCACGGCCGAGTACTCGCTCCTCCCCGCCTCGACGGGGGAGCGAGTCCAGCGGGAGGCGAGCACGGGCCGGCAGAAGGGCCGGACGATCGAGATCCAGCGCCTGATCGGCCGGGCGGTGCGCGCGGTCGTCGACTTCGAGGCGCTCGGGGAACGGACGCTCTGGCTCGACTGCGACGTGCTCCAGGCGGACGGCGGCACCCGGTGCGCGGCGATCTCGGGCGCCTACGTGGCGGCGGGGCGCGCGCTCGGCCGCTTCGGCCTCGGCCGCGTCCTGCGCGACTCGGTCGGCGCCGTCTCGGTCGGCGTCGTCGCCGGCGAGGCGCTGCTCGACCTCGACTACGCCGAGGACTCGACGGCGGACGTGGACCTGAACGTCGTCCTGACCGGCGCCGGCCGGCTGATCGAGGTGCAGGCGACGGCGGAGCGAGACCCCTTCTCGCGGGAGCAGCTGGACGAGCTGCTCGACCTCGCCGAGCTCGGCGTCGAGGAGATCCGCGCCGCCCAGCGCGAGGCGGCCGATGCCGTCCGTCCCTGACGAGGTCACGGCCGTGCGCTGGCGGAGATGATCGCGAAGCTCGCGTCTGCGAACCCGCACAAGCTCGCGGAGCTTCGCAGTGCCCTGCCCGGCTGGCGCCTCGAGCTCCTCGACGCACACGAGTTTCCCGAGGAGGAGGCGGAGACCTACCTCGGCAACGCGCGCGCGAAGGCTCGGTTCGGCAGGACCGTGGCCGACCGAACCGCCTGGATCCTGGGCGAGGATTCGGGCCTCGAGGTGGCCGGCCTCGGCGGCATGCCGGGGGTGCACTCGAACCGGTGGGCCGGGGAGGGGGAGGACCACGTCGTCAAGCTGCTCGACGCGCTCCGGGGCGTCGAGGGCGCGGGCCGGCGCGCCCGCTACGTGTGCGAGCTCGTCTGCCTGTCGCCCGCCGGGGAGGAGCGTCGGGCCACGGGGACCCTCGAGGGCGCGATCGCGACCGAACGCCGGGGCAGCGAGGGGTTCGGCTACGACCCGGTGTTCGTGCCCGACGGGGAGACGCGAACGGTCGCCGAGCTCGGGAACGCGTGGAAGTCGCGCCACTCGCACCGCGCACGGGCGGCCGGCGACCTGTTGTCGGCGCTCGCGTAGATCTGACCAGTCAGGCTAGCCCGGCGGCCGCGTCCTCGCCCCGCACCGCCTCCCGGCGCCCGCGCCCGAGCCACCAGTTCACCTCGGCGCCGAACACGATCACGTTCGACATCACGTAGAGCCAGACGAGCAGGATCACCGGCCCCCCGAAGGCCTGCGCGGCGGGGACGTTGGTCGAGAGCCGCACGTAGGTGGGAACCGCCAGGAAGCTGACCTGCAGCAGCAGCGTCGCCAGGATCGTCCCGGGCAGCACCTCCTCGACCGTGAGCGGGGCGTTCGTGAGGCGGTAGTACGCCGAGAAGAGGAAGAGGAAGACGGCCAGCGTCGAGACGACCACGGACACCGTGTGCGCGACGATCGAGTTCGCCACGAACCCGGGAGCGAACCGCTTCAGCACCTCCGCTCCGACCGACCCGATCAGCAGCCCGACGAAGAGCGTCACGAGCGACCCGAGCATGAACACGATCGCCAGCCCCTTGCCGCGCAGGAAGGAGCGGTTCGGCCTGCCGTAGACGATGTTCAGCGCCGACTCGAGCACGCTGAAGAGCGAGAGCGAGGTCCAGAGGAGGATCGCTCCGCCGAGGATGCCGAGCGTGGCCGCGTTGTCCTGCACCGTCCGCACCGTCCTGACGATGTCGTCGATCGAGGCCTCCGGGAAGATCTGCTGCAGCTCGGTGACGAAGAAGCTGTCCTCGTCGGCGTTGCCGGCGAGCCCGAGCAGCGCGAGCGCGAGGAACATCAGCGGGAAGAAGGACAGCAGCGCGAAGTACGCGATCATCGCCGCGAGATGCGGTCCGCGGTCGGCGTTGAACTTTCCGATCAGGCCGCGCACGAGCGGCAGTATTGCGCCGCGCGCGGGGCATGCGACCCAGGTGCTAGCGTTGCCCGGCCATGGATGCCAAGCAGGCGCTCGCCGACCTGGCCGAGATCTCGTCTCAGATCCGTGCTGCGGTGCTCTGCGACGCGAAGGGCGCCGTCCTCGGCTCCACGCTCGCGGACGAGGCGCGCGCGAAGGAGCTGGCGAGCGCCGCGGCGGCGCTCCTCGAGGCTGCGGCTCGCACCCGGCGGCAGACGGCGCCGGACGCGCTGACCCAGCTCGAGGCGGCCACGCTCGAGGGGAGCGTCTTCGTCGTGCGGGACCACGACCGCGTGATCGCCGCGACGACCAGCCCCGAGCCGACGGTCGGACTCGTGTTCTACGACCTGAAGAGCTGCCTGCGGAACGTGGAGGGCAAGGCGGCGAGTGCGCCCAGGGCGCGCCGGAAGCTCGAGTCCCCGGGCGAGGAAGCGGGGCAGAAGGCCGGGCCGGGCGAGCGGGCGGCGGGCACGGGTGACGATGCCGCGCCGTAGCCTCCTGACCGGGTTCCTGCTCGCCGCCGGGTCGGCCACCGGCGTCTTGCTGCTGCGGCGGCGGGCGGCACGGCGGCAGGAGCGGATCGACCTCTACTACGACGACGGCTCGATGGTCTCGCTGACGGAGGGCTCGCCCGAGGCGGAGCGGCTCCTGCCGCTGGCGCGGCGCGTCCTCGACGCCGGTCGAGGCTGAGGCAGCGCGTCCTGATCCGCGACGAGGCGTTGCTCGCCGCGATCGCCGAGCACGCGCTGCTCGAGGGCGACTTCGTGCTGCGTTCCGGACGGCGCTCGGCCTACTACCTGGACAAGTACCGCTTCGAGACGCGGCCCGAGCTGCTGGAGCCCCTGGGGCGGCGGCTCGCCGACGTCGCCGCCGAGGTCGAGCCGGACGCGGTGCTCCTCGCCGGGCCCGAGCTGGGCGCGGTGCCGCTCGCGACGGCGGCGTCGCTCGCCTCGGGCCTGCCGTTCCTGATCGTGCGGGCCGAGGCGAAGGCGTACGGCACGGCGAACCGGATCGAGGGCGGCTTCGAGGGCGGCGAGCTCGTGTGCCTGATCGAGGACGTCGTCACCTCGGGGGGCGCGGCTGTCGCCGCCGTCGAGGCGCTGCGGGAGGCGGGGCTCGAGTGCCGGAGCGCCGTCTGCGTGCTCGACCGCGAGGAGGGAGGCGTCGACGCGCTCGCCCGCATCGCGGTGCGATTGCACCCCCTCTACCGGGCCTCCCAGTTGCCCGCCGGCCGCAAAACCGCCGCAAAACCGCTTGGTTGAGCCAAAGCGGTGAACCTGTTACGGTGGTCCCGGTCGTCGACAGGAGGAAGGTGTGAATGACTAAGCAAGAGTTTGTCGATCAAGTGGCCTCGAAGAGCGGCCTCAGCCGCCGCGACGCCGGCAAGGCCGTCGACGCAGTGCTCGATTCGATCACGGACGCTCTCAAGAAGGGCGACCAGGTCAGCTTCACCGGCTTCGGCAAGTTCTCGACGCAGCGGCGCGCCGAGCGTCAGGGCGTCAATCCGCGGAGCCCGGGGCAGAAGGTGACGATCCCGGCCGCGACCGTTCCGAAGTTCTCGGCGGGCAGCACCCTCAAGCAGGCGATTCGCGCCAGCGGCGCCTGAGGTTCCCTCCGTCCGTGGATTCGCCGAAGGCCGCGAGAGCGGCCTTCGGTCCACGGATCGCGGTTTCCGGTCGATCGTCTAGCCTTGCCGCGATGGCCTACCAGGTCGAAGCGAGGCGCCGCAGCGGCACGGTCGCCTTCGCCGACCGCCTCGCCGAGGCGGTCGAGCGCAAGCGCAGCCAGCTCGTCGCCGGGCTCGACCCCCGGGTCGACCTTCTGCCGGTCGAGCTCCGCGGCGAGGCCCACCTGGGGCGCGAGGCCGCGGCCCAGGCATGCTGCCGCTTCTGCTGCGGCCTGATCGACGCGGTCGCCTCCGAGGTGGTCGCGGTCAAGCCGCAGCTCGCCTTCTTCGAGGCCCTGGGCGCGGACGGGATCGCCGCTTTCGAGCACGTGTGCGACTACGCCCACGCCGCCGGGCTGCTCGTGATCGCGGACGGCAAGCGCGGCGACATCGGCTCGACCGCGCGGGCCTACGCGACCGCCTACCTCGCACCGCGGTCCGAAGGGGTCGGGCCCGTCGCCGACGCGCTCACGGTCAACCCGTACCTCGGCGCCGACTCGATCGAGCCGCTCCTCGGCGCCTGCCGCCGCGAGGGCGGCGGGATCTTCTGCCTCGTCAAGACCTCGAACACGGGCAGCGGCGATCTCCAGGATGTGACCCTCGCGGACGGGCGGCCGCTCTGGCAGCACGTCGCCCGCCTCGTCTGCGAGTGGGGCGAGGACTCGGTCGGCGAGCGCGGTCTCTCGAGCGTCGGCGCCGTCGTCGGAGCGACCTATCCCCGCGTCGTCGGCGAGGCGCGCCGGCTGCTGCCGAAGTCGGTGCTGCTGCTGCCGGGGGTGGGCGCCCAGGGCGCCACGCCGGCCGACGTGGCGCGCGCCTTCACGAGCGGGCCGGCGAGCGCGCTCGTCACCGTCTCACGGTCGCTGATCTACGCCTTCAGGGTCTCGGGCAGCGAGTGGCGCACGGCGGCGTTCGCGGAGGCCGAGCGCCTCAAGCGCGAGGTATGGGCCGTCTCCGGCTGGTAGGCCGGTCCGAGCGGCCCCCGCGGCCGGCCGCGCTGCGGCTGCTCGCACCCGCAGCCCTCCTGGCGGCGATCACCGTCGCCGTGCTGCTGGTCAGGACGAGCCTCCAGGGCAACGGCGCCGCGGCGGAGCCGGCCCGCGCCACCCAGGGGGCGCCGGCGAGCCGTGCCAGGCCGGAGCGGCCGGCCGCGCCGCGCTTCCACGCGGTGCGGAGCGGCGACACGCTCGGGAGCATCGCCCGCCGCTACGAAACGACCGTGGGGCGGCTGCTCACGCTCAATCCCGGCGTCGAGCCGACGGCGCTCGCGATCGGCCAGAGACTCCGCGTCGCGTAGATTGGAGGGCGCTTGATCAAGCTCCGCCTGGCCCTGCTCGCGGTCGCGCTGTCCCTCGCCGCCCCGGCGCTCGCGAGCGACTACCCGAGCGTCGAGGGCCGAGCGTACCTCGTCCAGAACGGCGTCACCGGCGAGCTGCTCTTCCGCGCGAACGAGCGGGACCGCGTTCCGATCGCGAGCATCACGAAGGTGATGACGGTGCTCGTCACGCTCGAGCGCGCGCGCCTGGACGAGGTCGTCACCGTCGGCTACGACGCGGCCTCGGTCGGCGAGTCCTCGATCCACCTTCGCCCGGGCGAGCAGCTGACCGTGCTGGACCTGGTCAAGGCGGCCCTGATCCAGAGCGCCAACGACGCGGCGTACGCGCTCGCGAGCCACGTCGGGCGCGGCAGCGTCGAGCGCTTCGTGGGGTTGATGAACGCGCGTGCCCGGAAGGCGGGTCTGCGCGACACGCAGTTCGTCCGCCCGGACGGGCTGGACGCGGAAGGCCACTACTCGAGCGCGCGCGACGTGACGCGGCTGGCCCGGATCGCGATGCGCCTGCCGGCGGTGCGGGAGATCGTGGCCGAGCGCACCGACCGCATCGCGGGAGGCAGGACGCTCCGCACCTGGAACGACCTGCTCGGGACGTTTCCGGGCCTGATCGGCGTCAAGACCGGCCACACGTCGGGCGCCGGCTGGTCCGAGGTGGCAGCGGCGAGGGGGGGCGGCGTCACGGTCTACGCGACGCTGCTCGGCAGCCCCTCGCGCGCGAAGCGGAATGACGATCTCGCCGAGCTGCTCGCCTGGGGCCTGGCACGCTACCGCCGGACGGCCGTCGTGGCGACGAGCCGGATCTACGGTTGGGCGCGGGCTCCCTACGGGCGCAAGCCTCTGAGCATCGTCGCGCCGAGGCGCATCGTCAGGATCGTGCGCGTCGACCGTCCCCTCGTGGAGCGGGTCGTGGTGCCGGCGGCGGTCTCGCTTCCGGTCGCGCGCGGCCAGCGGGTCGGCGAGGTGCGTGTCTACGACGGCGAGCGCCTGGTCGCGCGAAGCCCGCTGGTGGCGACCAGGGCGATCGCCAAGCCGGGCTTTCTCGGCCGGAGCGGCTGGTACGCGAGGCGGACGGCCGGACGGGTCTGGGGCTGGCTCTAGTGCCCCGCCCAGCAACGTTCGCCGGCTCCTGGCCCGCGATCACGCGGCGCGAGGGGGCGTCCTCAGTCGCCCCCGTACATATGCGTACGGGGGCTTCCTGCGTCCTACCCCCGCTTGGTGCTTGCGACCCAGAAGCTCGGCAACGTCACTGGACGGAGCACTCGTGATCGTGACGGTGACGATGAACGCGGCGATCGACCGGACGCTGTCGGTGCCGAACTTCCAGCGGGGGCAGCGAAACCGTGCGCGCCAGAGCCTGACGCTCGCGGGCGGGAAGGGGATCAACATCGCCCGCGCCCTGAAGCTCCTCGACGTGCCGGTCGTCGCCACGGGCCTCGCGGGCGGACGGACCGGAACGCGGATCGTCGAGGAGCTCACGACCGAGGCGATCCTCAACGACTTCGTCCGGATCGGCGGCGAGTCGCGCACGTCGACGGCGGTGGTCGATCCGACGAACTCGACGTACACCGAGATCAACGAGTGGGGCCCTCAGGTGCACCCCGAGGAGCTGGAGATCCTGCGTGAGAAGCTCCACTACCTGTCGCGCGACGCGGACGTGGTCGTCTTCGCCGGGACGCTCCCGCGAGGGATCGAGGACGACTTCTACGCCGAGGCGGTCCGCGACCTGGCGCGCCGCGGCGTCCAGACCGTGCTCGACTCGGAGGGGCAGCCGCTGCGCCTCGGGATCGAGGCCGAGCCCTTCCTCGTCTCGCCGAACCAGCGCGAGGCCGAAGCGCTCGTCGGCCAGGAGTTCCGCGACGACCAGGATTTCGGGCAGGCGCTGGACGACATCGCCGACAAGGGTGCGCGCAACGTGCTCATCACCGACGAGACCGGCTGCTTCGCCCTCCTGCGCGAGCAGCGCTCGGTGCGGCGCTTCCGTGCGAGCGGCCCCAGGCTGGAGCCGCTCTCGGCCGTGGGCGCGGGGGACGTGCTACTCGCGGCCTTCCTCGCCGCCCAGCGCGAGGGCCGGTCGCCCGAGGAGGCGCTGCGGGTGGGCGTCGCCGCGGGAGCCACCTCGACGCTCGAGGTGGGCGCGGGTCGGTTCGACCCCCTGGAAGCCGCGCGGCTCGCGCCAGGCGTCGAGGTCTCGGAGCTCGAGCGCGCGGCGGTGTAGGCGTCGCTCGCGACGCCGACCTCAGGAGCGTGGGCTTGCCCGTGCTCCGTCTGAGCCGACCGCACGAGCGCATCCGGGTAGAACCACGCTGCCAGGGATGCCGTCGGCGCGGCTTGGTAGGATCCGCGTCCACTTGAGAGGAGTCGGCGACACGTCGAGCTATCGCCCAGGCGACCCCGCGGCGCCTGGGCTTTGTGCTTTCAAGGGGGCCGTGTGAGCACGCCACGCGTCTGGGATCGCCGGAGAGGCGCGCCGCGCGGGACGGCGCCGGCTCCGCGAGAGCTGCCCGAGGTCCGTGCATGAGCGCGCTGGGGGAGGAGCGAACCGCCGAGCTCGAGCGCCTGCTGGCGCTCGACGAGAAGTTCGCGAAGGAGGGGCTCGCCTTCGACGACGTGCTGCTCGTGCCGGCTCGATCCGAGGTGCTGCCGAACGACGTCTCGACGGCGACGCGGCTGACCCGCCGGATCGCGCTCGCGATCCCGATCGTCTCCGCCGCGATGGACACGGTCACGGAGGCGAGGCTGGCGATCGCCCTCGCGCGGGAGGGCGGCATCGGGATCGTCCACCGCAACCTCCCGATCGAGGCCCAGGCGGCGGAGGTGGACAAGGTCAAGCGCTCGGAGTCCGGGATGATCGTTGAGCCGGTGACGCTCGGGCCGGAGGACAGCGTCGGACGGGCGCTCGAGCTGATGGCGGCCTACCGCATCTCGGGCGTGCCGATCACCGACGGGGAGGGGATCCTCGTCGGGATCCTGACGAACCGGGATCTGCGTTTCTCGACCGACACGGCCCAGCCCGTCTCGCGACTGATGACCTCGACGAACCTGATCACGGCCCCGGTCGGGACGACGCTGGAGGAGGCGGAGGCGATCCTCCACCGTCACCGGGTCGAGAAGCTGCCCGTCGTCGACGCCGACGGCCGTCTCAAGGGCCTGATCACCGTCAAGGACATCTCCAAGCGGATCGCGTTCCCGCACGCGACGAAGGACGAGCGCGGCCGGCTCCGCGTCGGTGCGGCCGTCGGCGTCGGCCCCGACGCGCTCGACCGCGCCGTGGCGCTCGTCGAGGCCGGCGTCGACGTGCTCGTGCTCGACACGGCGCACGGCCACTCGCGCGGCGTCCTGGAGGGAGCGCGGCGGATCAAGGAGCGCTGGGACGTCGACCTCGTCGTCGGCAACGTCGCGACCGGGGCTGCCGCCGAGGCGCTGATCGAGGTGGGCGCCGACGCGGTGAAGGTGGGGGTGGGGCCGGGCTCGATCTGCACGACCCGCGTCGTGGCGGGCGTCGGCGTCCCGCAGGTGACGGCGATCTACGACTGCGCTCAGGCCGCTCTCCGGCACGACGTTCCCGTGATCGGAGACGGCGGGCTGACCTCCTCCGGCGACCTCGCCAAGGCGATCGCGGCCGGAGCCGACAGCCTGATGCTCGGGTCGCTGCTGGCCGGAATGGACGAGTCGCCGGGCGACGTCGTGCTCTACGGCGGCGAGCGCTTCAAGGAGTACCGTGGCATGGGCTCGCTGGGGGCGATGAAGGCCCGCGGGTTCTCAAAGGACCGCTACTTCCAGGGCGACGTCGAGGACGTCGACAAGCTCGTGCCCGAAGGTATCGAGGGGCGCGTTCCCTACAAGGGCCCGCTTCGCACCGTGCTGCACCAGCTCGTGGGCGGACTGCGCCAGGCGATGGGCTACTGCGGCGCTGCCACGATCGAGGACCTGAAGCAGGCCCGCTTCGTGCGCATCACCGGCGCGGGGCTGCGCGAGAGCCATCCCCACGACGTCGCGATCACGAAGGAGGCGCCGAACTATCGCAGGTGAGGTCGTCCGGCTTCCCCTGCCGGAGCCGGCTCCGGAGGAGCGCCCCGTCCTCGTCGTCGACCTCGGCGGCCAGTACTCGCAGCTGATCGCCCGCCGCGTGCGGGAGTGCCGGGTCTACTCCGAGCTCGTCGGCCACGAGACTCCGGCCGCGGAGCTCCGCGCCCGGAATCCGATCGCGCTCGTGCTCTCGGGCGGACCGGCCTCCGTCTACGCCGACGGCGCGCCGCGCGTCGACCCGGGCCTGTTCGAGCTGGGCGTGCCCACGCTCGGCATCTGCTACGGGATGCAGCTGATGGCGCAGGAGCTGGGCGGACGGGTCGACCGGACGGGCGTCTCCGAGTTCGGCAAGACGGCGCTCCGCGCGGAGCGGGGCGCGCTCTTCGAGGGCCTGCCGGCGGAGCAGACGGTCTGGATGAGCCACCGCGACTCCGTCCTGGCGCCGCCGTCGGGAGCCACGGTCGTGGCCGGATCGGCCTCGACGCCGATCGCCGCCTTCGAGGACGACGATCGCGGCCTCTACGGCGTTCAGTTCCACCCGGAGGTCGTACACACCCCGCACGGCACCGACCTGCTGAAGAACTTCCTGTACGGCATCGCGGCGGCGCCGCCGACCTGGACGGCCGCAGCCGTGATCGAGGAGCAGGTGGCGCGGATCCGCGCCCAGGTCGGGCGCGCGCGGGTCCTCTGCGGGCTCTCAGGCGGGGTGGACTCGGCCGTCGCCGCGCTGCTGGTGCACAAGGCCGTCGGCGACCAGCTCACGTGCGTCTTCGTCGACCACGGCCTCCTGCGCTCCGACGAGGCGGCCCAGGTCGTCGAGACCTTTCGCGGCCACTTCCACGTCCCGCTCGTGCACGTCGAGGCGCAGGCGCGGTTCCTCGCCCGGCTCGCCGGCGTCACCGATCCCGAGGAGAAGCGGCACCGCGTCGGGGAGGAGTTCATCCGCGTCTTCGAGGAGGAGGCCGAGCGGATCGGCCAGACCCGGTTCCTCGTCCAGGGCACCCTGTACTCGGACGTGATCGAGTCGGGCGGGGCGGCGGAGGGCGTCGCCGCGAAGATCAAGTCGCACCACAACGTCGGCGGCCTGCCCGCGGACATGGCGATGGAGCTCGTGGAGCCCCTGCGCCTGCTCTTCAAGGACGAGGTCCGGCGGGTCGGGGAGGAGCTCGGCCTGCCGGACAGCATGGTCTGGCGCCAGCCGTTTCCGGGGCCGGGGCTCTCGATCCGGATCATCGGCGAGGTCACGCGCGAGCGGCTCGAGATCCTGCGCGAGGCCGACCGGATCCTGCAGGAGGAGGTGCGCCGCGCGGGTCTGTACCGCGAGCTCTGGCAGAGCTTCGCGGTCCTGCCGGCGATCCGCTCCGTCGGCGTCCAGGGCGACGAGCGGACCTACGCGTATCCGATCGTGATCCGGGCGGTCACCTCGGAGGACGCGATGACGGCGGACTGGGCCCGCCTGCCGTACGACCTGCTCGAGCAGGTGTCGAGCCGGATCATCAACGAGATCCCGGGCGTGAACCGGGTCGCGCTCGATCTCTCGTCGAAGCCGCCGGCGACGATCGAGTGGGAGTGACGTCGCCGTGGCGCGGGTCGTCTTCACGCCTGGAGGCACGCAGTGGCTCGTGCGTCGACGGTGGGTGCGCCGGCCGCGGTGGGGCTGGCACGGCTGGACGCCGGGCGGCGGCGACCTGCTCGCGGGAGGAGACCTCTCCCTCGGCGGGCTCGCGATCGGCCTGGCGCTGCTGGTCGCCGTGACGCTCTTGGCGGTCTTCCTGCTGCCGCTGCTCCTATTCCTCGTCCAGCTCGCGGTCGTCTTGCTCGCCGTGCCGCTTCGCTTCCTGCTCGGTCGTCCCTGGACCGTCGAGGCGCTGTCCAGTGACGGCGCCCGGCATGAGTGGCTCGTCCGGGGCTGGCGAGCGAGCGGCCGGAGAATCGACCGCATCGCCCACGCTCTGGAGGTCGGGCGCGACCCGGGCGCACCGGACGTCCCCCACGCTGATCCGCTGTAGCCTCGGGCGGTGGAGTTTCGCGACGTCCTGGGCCGGCGCCGCAGCGTGCGTGCCTACGCCCCGCGCCCCGTGCCGCGCGAGGTGCTCCGACGCGTGACCGACGCCGCCGTCGTCCGTGCGCCGAGCGCCGGCTTCAGCCAGGGCCTGCGGCTGGTCATCGTCACCGACGCGGACACGCGCCGGGCGATCGCGGTCGCCGGGGCCGAGGAGGAGCTGGCCGGGCACGGGCGGCGTCGCTGGAAGGCCGCCGCGCCCGCGCACGTGGTCGTGCTGGTCTCGGAGGACGACTACCACGCCCGCTACCGCAGTCCGGACAAGCTGAAGATCACGGGCGGCACCGAGATCGAATGGCCGGCGCCCTACTGGTTCGTCGACGCCGGCGCCGCGATGATGACGCTGATGCTGGCGGCGATCGACGAGGGCCTCGCCAGCGCCGTGTTCGGCGTCACGGACATCCCGGCGCTACGCGCTGCCCTCGGCCTGCCGGACGCCCTCCACTTCGTCGCGGTCGTGACGATGGGCTATCCCGGCGGCGACGAGTACCCACCCGAAGAGACGAGTGCCTTCCGCGAGCGGCGCAAGCCGAGGAGCGAGGTCGTGCACTGGGAGCGCTGGGAAGGCCCGCCTACACCCGCTTCCTGAGCGGCTCGAGGCTCCGCGTCCGCCACGCCTCGCGTGCGCGCCGCCGGTTGGCCGGCTTGTCCAGCCAGCGGTAGAGAGCGACGCCCGCCACGATCAGCACCACGACCGCCCCCAGCGCGATGGTGCCCCGCTTGGCGAACTTGACCACCTCGTCGAAGCTCTGCCAGAAGACGTAGCCGAGCGTGACGAAGGTGACGCTCCAGGCGCCCGCGGCGACGAAGTCGATCGGCAGGAAGCGGCGAGCCGGCACGCGCGACGAGCCGGCGATGAACGGCGCCAGGGCGCGCACCAGTCCGAGAAAGCGGCCGATCAGGATCGTCTTGCCCCCGTGTCGCTCGAAGAACTGCTCCACCTGCTCGAGCCGCTCACGGGTGATCCTGAAGCGTCCCCCGTGCGCCAGCAGGAAGCTCCGTCCGAGCCTGCGGCCGAGGACGTAGCTCGTCACGTCGCCCGCGAACGCGCAGGCCCAGACGAGCGCACAGAGCCCGAAGACGTCGATCTCGCCCTGGCCGGCGACGAAACCACCGAGGATGACCGTGAACTCGCCCGGCGCGAGCAGGCCGACGAAGACACCCGTCTCGAGGTAGGCCATCACGCCGACGACCACGTAGGTCCAGCCACCGAGCGTGGGGCCGACCTTCTTGGCCGACTCCTCGAGGTCGGGGAGGTGGACGATCCCGCTTCCGCGCACGGCGAACCACGCCGCGAGCAACGCTCCGAGCACGAGCTGCGTCCGGCTCAGTCGCCGGTGGTAGACGACGAGGGCGGCGATCGTGACACCGCAGAGGACCAGGGAGAAGGGCTTCATGTCAGTCGAGGCGGGCGGGCGGGTAGAGGGCCGTGACGCTCTCGACGAACTCGGACAGGCGGCCGGCGAGGGCGGCGTCCTCGAGCTCGACCACGTTCTCCGCGTTCCGCTCCCCAGACCGCGAGAGGTTGTAGCTGCCGAGGAAGACGACGTCGTCGCACACGGAGACCTTCGCATGCATGAAGTCGTGCAGGCTCCCCTGGGGCTCCCACGGCGTGGACGGCTTCCCGGAGAACCCGCGGGCGAGCGCGCGCCGCAGCAGGGGCAGCTTCCAGGAGACGTTGCCGTTGACCGTCCACTGGTGGACGACGCCGTGCATCTGCGGGGCATCGATGCAGCCGCCCAGCTCGATACGCCCTTCCGACGCCGCCTGCGCCAGCGCCGCCAGGACCGGAGCCGCGGTGATCACGGGCGAGCAGATCCGGACGCGGCGGCGGGCGCACCCGATTCGCTTCGCGATCCTGTGCGCGAGCTCCTCGCCGTGCCCGGGGCAGAACCAGGCGCGCGCCCGGATCCCGCCGATCTCGAGCGGTCGCGGCTCCTCGAAGCCCGACGTCTCCACGAGCTCCCGGTCCCAGAGCGCCTGGAAGTTCGCCGCGAAGAGCTCTGCGAGCGCCGGCGAGCCGACCGTGAGCAGCACGTTCTCCTGACGGGTCCAGGACTCGTCGGTCCAGTTCGCCGATCCGGTCCAGACGGCCTCCCGATCGCGGACGACGTACTTGTGGTGCATCAGGTCGGGCACGCCGGCGATCGCCTTGGCGGGGACGCCGAGCGACGAGATCAGCTGCGCGTCAGGCTCCGGCGGCGGCGGCACCGGGATCGGGTGCCGGTGGTCGACGTTGTAGAGGAGCCGGACGGCGACGCCTCGCGCGGCCGCGTCGCGAATCGCGCCCGCGACGATCGCGGCCGTCTCCGGCAGCAGGTGGAAGTCGTACTGGGCGAGGTCGAGCGAGGTGCGTGCGGCCCCGATGAACCCGGCGGCGAGGTGCGCGACCTCGTCGGGGGTCTGGCCCCCGTCCGTCAGAGTGCGCAGGGTGATCGCGTCGTCCATCGTCTGCAGTCTCGCGGAAGCCCGGATCGGCGAGACGTACAACCAGTACGCCTCGTCCGGCCTGCTCCGGCGCCGGCTGTGCGAGTACCTCGATTCGCGCCTCGAGGCGCCGCTGCTCCTCGTGGGGGAGGCGGCCGGATACCGCGGGGCGCGGATCAGCGGCATCCCGTTCACGTCCGAGCGGCAACTGACCGGACGCGGCCCCGCGGAGGCGACGGCGACGATCGTCCACCGGGTCCTGGCGGAGACGGAGCTGACGGACGCCGTGCTCCTCTGGAACGTGGTGCCGACGCACCCGGGCACGGAGTGCTCGAACCGCCGGCCCTCGGAAGCGGAGGTGCAGGCGGCACGCCCCTTCCTGGAAGCGCTCGCCCGCGGGCGCCGCGTGGTCGCGATCGGACGCATCGCCCAGGCCGCGACCCGGGCTCCGTACGTCCGCCACCCGAGCCACGGGGGCGTCCAGGCGTTTCGGAGCGGGCTGGTTGAATTGCTCGGCGAGTGACGACGTATCCGATCCGACGCAACCTGGTGCTGCTGTCGGCGTCGCTGACGTGCCTCTCCGGCATGCTCCAGCTCACGGCCGCCGTCGCCACGGTGACCCTCGTCCTCGTCACGCACGTCGAGGGCATCCTCGGGCTCGGGCCGGCGATCCTGCTCTCCTGCGGGGCGGCCGCGGCGTTGCCGGCCGGACGCGCCATGGACCGTCACGGGCGGATCCCGGTGCTCGCGGGCGGGTTCGTCGCGGGGATCGCCGGCTGCTCGCTGACGGCGCTCGGCGCCCGGTTGGAGAACGCGTCCCTCGTCCTTCTCGGCTTCGCCGCCGTCGGGCTGGGCATGGGCACGGTCCTCCTCGTCCGCACCGCGGCCGCGGACATGGTCTCGCCCGAGCGCCGCCCGAGGGCGATCTCGCTCGTCCTCTTCGGCGCCGTCTTCGGAGCGATCCTCGGCCCGTTCGTGTTCGGGCCACTCTTCGCCGGCGAGCACCTCGAGGCGGATGCGCTCGTCCTCCCGTGGCTGGCTGCCGCGGGCTTCATGCTCGTCGGCCTCGTGCTCGTGCTCGCCGTCCGGCCGGATCCCCGCTCGATCGCCGCGGAGCTGTATCCCCCGGCGGCCACGGACGCGAGCGACGGGACGGCCACCCTGCGGGAGCTGCTCCGGCGCCCCGGCGTCCCGGCGGCGCTGGCGGCTGCGATCGCGAGCTTCGCCGTCATGGTGGCGGTGATGAACCTGACGGGCTACGTGATGATCGGCCACGGTCACCACCAGAGCGACGTGTTTCCCGTGATCAGCGCCCACATCGTCGGCATGTACGGCCTGGTACCGGTCGTGGGCGACCTGATCGCGCGGATCGGCCGCCGGCAGGCGCTCGTCGGCGGGCTCCTCGTCATGGGCGTCTCGACGCTCAGTCTCGCCTGGGTCGAGAGCGTCGTCGGCACTGGGGTCGCCCTCGGCGGTCTCGGGCTCGGCTGGTGCTTCTCGTACGTCGCCGCGACGGCGGAGCTCGTCGACGCCGCCGCACCCGCCGAGCGCGGGCGGCTCGTCGGCTTCGGCGACCTCGCGTCAGGGTTCTCCGGCGCGGCGCTCTGCCTGGCCGGCGGCGTCGCCTACGACGGCGGCGGCGCGGCCACGATCGCAGTCGGCGGCGCGGCCGCCGTCACGCTGCCGGCGCTCTGGCTGGCGGTCACGACCCGCCGCCCCGCCGAGGCACCCAAGCCCGCGTAACCGGGGCTTTGTGTTGCATCACCACCGCCAGATCGGCAGGAAGCCGGCGAGGAGGTCGGTGATCACCGGGTCGACGTCCGCTCGCACCCGGGCTCGCCGCGCCCGCTCGGCGATCAGGAAGCGACGCACTCGCCAGTAGCTCGGGCGCGGCAGGTCGAGCCGCTTCGCTACCGGGATCAGCAGGCGCCACGCCTCGGCGTGCGGGAGCTCGAACCCAGCGAGCAGCCGGAGGGCCGCGGCGAAGTCCTCGTGCATCGGCTCCCACCTGGGCATGGGGGAGAGGCTGGCGACGGGAGTGTCGCCGAGGTGGTGGGTGATGCAACACAAATGTGAATTTCGGGCGGCGCGCGGAGACGGGCGGAATGGGCGGTGCTGCTACGATCTGCGTCCGGCGGATCTCGTGGTCCGCCGCTTTCTCGTATGCAAAAGACCTGGAATGCAAAGCCCGGCGAGATCGAGCGCCGCTGGTACCTCGTCGACGCCGAGGGGCAGACGCTCGGGCGCCTGGCGACCCGGATCGCCGACACGCTACGCGGCAAGACGAAGGCGGAGTACACCCCGCACGTGGACACGGGCGACTTCGTCGTCGTGGTCAACGCGGAGAAGATCGCCGTCACCGGGAAGAAGCTGGACGAGAAGCTGTACTACCGGCACTCGGGCTATCCCGGCGGCCTGCGCAGCCGGACGCTGCGCGAGCAGCTCGACCGCCGGCCGACCGAGGTGCTGCGCAAGGCCGTCAAGGGGATGCTGCCCCGGAACCGTCTCTCGCGCGCCCAGCTGACGAAGCTGAAGATCTACGCCGGCCCGGAGCATCCGCACGCGGCCCAGTCGCCGAAGCCCTTCCCGGAGCCACGCTAGTGCCCCACCCGGCCACGTCCGCCGGCTTCTGGCCCGCGATCACGCGGCGCCATGCGTCGTCCTCGGTCGCCTCTATAGCTTCGGCTCTGCGGGCTCCCTGCGTCCTAGGCTGGCTTGGTGCTCGCGACCCGGAAGCTCGGCAACGTCACCGGGCGGGGCACTAGATGCCCGAGCTCGCTCAGTACCTGGGGACGGGCAAGCGCAAGACGTCGGTTGCCCGCGTGATCCTGCGGCCGGGCGACGGCAAGACGTGGTTCAACGGCAGGACGCTCGAGGAGTACTTCCCGCGCCTGACGCACCGCTCGATGGTGCTCGCGCCGCTACGGGTCGCGGAGCTCGAGGGCGCCTACGACGTCCGCGTCCGGGTTCACGGCGGCGGGCCCAGCGGCCAGGCAGGGGCCGTCCGCCACGGCATCGCCCGCGCCCTCGTCGAGGTCGATCCGAATCTGCGCGTCCCGCTCAAGCGGGAGGGCTTCCTCGCCCGCGACGCCCGCGTCGTGGAGCGGAAGAAGGCTGGCCTCCACAAGGCTCGAAAGGCCCCTCAGTTCAGCAAGCGGTAGCGTCGCCCTCCGTGGCGCGCCGCTACTTCGGCACCGACGGCGTTCGGGGGATCGTCGGCACGGACCTGACAGTCGAGCTCGTGGAGCAGCTCGGCAAGGCGGCCACGCTCTGGTCCGGACGCGGGCGGGTCTTCGTCGGCCGGGACACGCGGGGATCCGGCCCCGAGCTCGAGGAGGCCTTCGCGCGCGGCGTCGTCGCCGGGGGCGGCAGCGCCGTCCTCGCCGGCGTGCTGCCGACGCCGGCGGTCGCCCTGCTGGCCCTCGACCTCGGCGTGGTCATCTCCGCGTCGCACAACCCCCCGGAGTACAACGGCGTCAAGCTCTTCGACCGCGACGGCCGGAAGCTGACCGACGCCGCCGAGGAGGAGATCGAGGCGCTGTTCGACGCACGCGGGCCGGGAGGCGGTGAGATCTCGCGAGTCGGCGTCGCCACGGACAGCTACCTGGAGCACGTCGTGGAGCGGTTCGGCTCGGATCTGTCCGGCCTCCGCCTCGTGGTCGATTGCGCGAACGGCGCGTATTCGGGCCTGGCGCCCGAGGCCTTCGAGTCGCTGGGGGCCACCGTGATCGCCGTCGGGAGCGAGCCCGACGGAGACAACATCAACGTCGGCTGCGGGGCGACCGACCTCTCGCTGCTCTCGCGCGTCGTGCTGGAGGAGGGAGCCGACCTCGGCGTGGCCTTCGACGGCGACGGCGACCGGATGCTCGCTGTGGACGGCGCGGGGTCGCCGGTCGACGGCGACCAGATCCTCGCCGTGCTCGCGCTCCACCTCCGCGTCGGCGTCGTCGCCGTGACCGTGATGACGAACCTCGGGTTTCACCGCCTGATGGACGAGCGGGGCATTCGGGTGCTCACCACGGACGTCGGCGACCGGTACGTGCTCGAGTCCCTGCGCCGCGAGGGCGGCCTGCTGGGCGGAGAGCAGTCCGGGCACGTCATCTACCTGCGCGACCACGTCACGGGCGACGGCCTCGCGGCGGCGCTCCTTCTGTGCGGGGCGCTGGACGGCAGATCCCTCGCCGAGGCCGTGTCGATCATGCCCCGCTTCCCTCAGTCGAGGGAGAACGTGCACGTCGGCCGCCGCGAGCTGACGCCGGCGCTGCTGGCCGAGGTGGAGCGGACGAACGCACGGCTCGCAGGGCGGGGGCGCGTGCTCGTCCGTCCTTCCGGGACGGAGCCGGTCGTGCGGGTTCTCGCCGAGGCCGAGAATTCGGTTGAAACGCAGGCTCTTTGTGCTAGCATCGTCGCTCTCGTGCGCCGAGAGCTCGGCTGACCGTTTCCGACGGAGGGAACGGGAAGCAGCCGGGCTTTTCGCTTTCGAGAGGAGAAGAGTTTCGGCCCCAGGAGTCGAACCGAGCGAAGGGAGCTTCAGGGTGTGCGGAATCATCGGATACGTCGGGCCCAGGGCCTGCAAGCCGCTTCTCATCCAGGCGCTCGAGCGACTCGAGTACCGCGGCTACGACTCGGCAGGCATCGCCCTCCTCGAGACTGACGGTCTCGACTACGTCCGCGCGGTCGGCAACCTCCAGTACCTGAAAGAAGCCGCCGGCTCGAACGGCTCCCGGTCGACGACGGGCCTTGGACACACGCGCTGGGCCACACACGGCCGCGTCGCCGAGGAGAACGCGCATCCGCTGACCGGCTGCGACGACGCCAAGCTCGCAATCGTCTTGAACGGCATCGTCGAGAACTACCGCGAGCTGCGCGAGGCCCTGCGGGCCGGCGGGCACGCCTTCTCCTCGGAGACCGACGCGGAGGTCGTCTCGCACCTGATCGAGAGCCACTACGACGGGGACCTCACCGAGGCGGTGCGCTTGGCGTATTGCGAGCTCGAGGGGCACTTCGCCTTCGTCGTCATCCACCACGATCACCCCAACCTGCTCGTGGGAGCTCGCCACCAGTGCCCGCTCGTCGTGGGCGTGGCCGACGACGAGATGTTCCTCGCCTCGTCGATCGCCGCGTTCCTGCGCGAGACGCGCCGCGTGCTGCTGATCGAGGACGACGAGATCGTGACGATCTCGCCCGAGGGCGCCGTCTTCATGTCGGCCGACGGCTCGCCGGTCGAGCTCCGCGAGGAGATGGAGGTCGACTGGGACGACGAGGGTGCCGAGAAGGGGGGCTACGAGACCTTCATGCTGAAGGAGATCTACGAGCAGCCGTCCGCCGTCGAGGACACGATCGGCGATCGCGTCCGCCACGGCCGCCTGGAGCTCGAGGGGCTCGGGCTCGACGACGAGCGCATGCGCAACCTGCGCCGGATCGTCATCCTCGCCTGCGGCACCGCGTACCACTCGGGCGTCGTCGGGCGCTACGTGCTCGAGGAGTGGGCCAGGATCCCCGTCGAGCCCGACATCGCGAGCGAGTGGCGGTACCGCAACCCGGTGCTCTCGAAAGACACGCTCGTGATCGGCATCTCCCAGTCGGGCGAGTCCGCCGACACGCTCGCGGCCATGCGCCTGGCGCGCGCCTCCGGGGCGCCCACGCTCGCGATCACGAACATGATGGGCACGCAGATCACCCGCGAGGTGGACTCGGTCCTCTACACGCGTGCCGGCCTCGAGATGGCCGTCGCCGCGTCGAAGACCTTCACCGCGCAGGTGTCGCTCTTCTACCTGATCGCGCTGAAGCTGGCGCAGGTGCGCAGGACGCTGCCACCCGAGCAGATCGCCTCGCTCCTCGACGAGGTCCACGAGCTGCCGGCGAAGATGGCGACGTTCCTGGCGGGCAACCACCCGATCGAGGAGATCGCCCAGCGCCACTACGACAAGCCCTTCTTCCTCTACCTGGGCCGCCACATCGGCCTGCCGGTCTGCCTCGAGGGCGCTCTGAAGTTGAAGGAGATCTCGTACATCCCGACCGAGGCGTACTCGGCCGGGGAGATGAAGCACGGGCCGATCGCGCTGCTCGACGAGGACACGCCGGTCGTGTGCGTCGCGACCGACTCGCACGTCTACGACAAGGTCGTCTCGAACATCCAGGAGACCCGCGCCCGCGGCGCCCAGGTGATCGCGATCGCCACGGACGGCAACGAGGACATCCAGCACCACGCGGACGACGTCATCTTCGTGCCGCGCACACATCCGTTCCTGCAGGCCGTCCTCGCGGTGTTGCCGCTCCAGCTGCTCGCCTACCGCATCGCCCGGCTCCGGGGTCTCAACGTCGACCAGCCGCGGAACCTGGCCAAGACGGTCACCGTCGAGTAGCCGTCAGCGCACCGATACGAGCGTCAGCGCCCGGGCGACGTGGTTGTTGCTGGCGTCGCCGGCGTCGACCGTCATGCGGTAGCTTCGCCCCGCCGCCGGCGTGAACCTGAGCTTGAGCGTCACCCATCCGTCCGAGTCGATCAGCGGGGCCGGCTGCCGCACGTCGACGACCGTCTTCTTGAAGATCACCTTGTAGGTGACCCCGAGGCGCGTGCCCGTGCCGGACCGGCCGGCCAGCTCGAGCACGGAGACACGGACGAGCGGGTTCGGCTTGCCCGCCTTGACGTAGACGATCGCATTGCGGGCGTCGAGGAGCTTCGCCGCGGCGGAGAAGGGGCCGAACGACGGCTTCCGCGCGCCGTTCTCCCGGAGGAGACCGCTCTGCCAGGGGTTCGACGGATCGTCGCGGAGCACGAACCAGATGAAGATCGGGACGAAGGAGTAGCCCTTGGCGATGTTGAGGGCCTGCCGTGCGTAGGCCGTCTGCGTCCCGTAGGAGACTCCCTTCGGCTCCTCCGGCCTCGTCTCGTGGCTGTACTCGGTCACCCAGATCGGCGTGTCCTTGCGGCCGAAGGCCTTGTCGACGATCTTCTGGAACTCGGGCAGCTGCGTGAGGCTGACGTTGGGGAGGCGCACCCTCGCGGTCGGAGGCTGGCTCGGCGTGAACGGATACGGATGCTCGGCCCAGCCGTCGAACCTGAGATTCGGATCCGCCTTGGCGACGAGCTGCGCGAACTTCCCGGGCGAGTGCGAGTGCTGGACGACCGTCGTCGGCTTGTCGTGACCGCGCGCCGAGGTCTCGCCGATGCCGACGACGGCCCGCGAGTTGCCCGCCTTGATGCCCGTGTAGGCGGCGCGGTAGAGCCTCGCGTAGATCGCGGGAGCGAGGCTCGCGCCGCTGCTCGAGAACTGCGGCGACAGGAACTGGGCCAGGTTGGGCTCGTTCCAGACCGAGTAGAAGCGCACGTAGGGGTACCCCGCGAACCGTCCGGAGTAGCGCGAGGCCAGCGCGCGGGCGAAGTCGGTCAGGTCGCTCATCCGCGTCGGTGCGCGGTTCGCCTTCTCGTTGCCGTTCGCCCACGCCGGCGTGCCGTAGATACTCAGGAGCACCTCCATCCCGCGCCGCTGGGCGTTCCGGATCAGCTCGTCCACGTCGGAGAGCTCGTAGGCGGGATCGAACGGGTTCGTCGCGTTCGAGGGCCGGTTGAAGGCCACCCGCGACCAGGTCACCTGCGTCCTCACGATCGTGCCCGCGGCCCGCTGCGCCTCGTTCAGGTTCGCCTCGCGCGGCTCGCGGAAACGGAAGCTCGGGTCGTCCTGGAATCCGATGTACATACGGGACGCGGCCGCCGCGGACAGAGGGGGCAGCAGGAGGCCGAGCAGGCACGCGAAGAAGATCAGGCGGATCGGTCGTTGCAAGGGGCTCGCTCCTTTGCGGTCGCGGTTCGGGCCACGGTATCGAACCCATTGTGAGGAGCGTGTTAGGAACCGTCACCGGCCCTTTCATACCGGCCCGGGGTATCACTCGTCCGGTGGCGGGCGCCGCAGCCGCTTGACCGTGCCGCGACGGCGCTTCGTGTCGAGGCGGTGCTCGCGGGCCGCCTTCGTCGGCCCTGTCGACACCCTCGGCCGCTCGACGCGGAGGGCCCCGCGGAGGGCTTCGACCAGGCGCTCGACCGCGAGCTCACGGTTTCGCAACTGGCTGCGCTCGTCCTGTGCCACGGCCCGCAGGACGGGACCTGCCCTGGCCACGACCCGCCGCTTCTGGATCGGGGTCAGCACCGCCGAAGCCTCCACGTCGAAGAGCGCCTCGACCCGCGTCTCGGACTTCTGCGCGTGCTGGCCGCCAGGCCCGCTCGACCGGGAGAAACGCAGGGTGATCTCCGCCGGGGGGATCGCGACGGAGCGGGTGACCCGAATAGACTCGCGCTCCATGGCCGCGATTCTCCTCGACGTGGACGGGGTCTTCCACGTCTCCGGGCACGCCATCCCCGGCGGCGCCGAGGCCGTGCGCGAGCTGCGCGAGGCCGGGCACCGGCTCCGGTTCGTCACCAACAGCACCACCCGGTCCCGCAGCCAGCTGGCGGATGAGCTCCGCGGCTTGGGCCTCGAGCTCGCCGACGAGGAGCTGCAGACGACGCCCCGCGCGGCCGCACACGCACTCCGCGGCAAGCGGGTCTTCGCGCTGACGATGGCGGCGGTCGTCGAGGACCTGGAGGGGATCGAGCTCGTCGGGGACGGGGCGCAGGCCGTGCTGCTCGGGGGCGCGGACGAGACGGCCGAGACGAACCGGGTCTTCACCTACATGAACCTCGCGCGCGCGTTCGCCGAGCTCGAGGCGGGCGCGGAGCTGTACTGCCTGCACAAGAACCGCTGGTGGCAGACGGCGCGCGGGCCGCTCCTGGACGCCGGCGCCTTCGTCGCGGGGCTCGAGTACGCGACCGGCGTCGACGCGACCGTGCTCGGCAAGCCGAGCTCGGCCTACTTCGCGGCCGCGCTGGAGGCGCTGGACGCGGACGCCGAGCGGACCTGGATGGTCGGGGACGATCTCGAGTCGGACATCGCGGGCGCCCAGCGCGCCGGGCTCCGCACCGTGCTCGTGCGGACGGGAAAGTTCCGGCCGGACGAGGTCGAGCGCTCGCGGATCGCCCCGGAGGGCGTGGTCAGCTCGATCGCGCAGCTGCCCGCCTGGCTCGAGCGCGAGGGTTAGTGCCCCGCCCAGCGACGTCCACCGGTTTCTGGCCCGCGATCACGCGGCGCCATGCGGCGTCCTCAGTCGCCCCCGTACAGAAAAGTACGCGGGCTCCCTGCGTCTTTGCCTGGCTTGATGCTCGCTACCCAGAAATCCGGCGACGTCACTGGACGAGGCACTGATGACGGCGGTTCGGATCGGTGTCGATCTGATCGAGATCGACCGGATCCGCCGGGCGCTCGATCGTCACCCGGGCTTCAGGGAGCGGTGCTTCACCGAGGCCGAGCGGGCCTACTGCGACGCGCGACCGAACCCGGCCCAGCACTACGCCGGTCGTTTCGCCGGGAAGGAGGCGGTCGGCAAGGCGCTCGGCTTCGGGATCGCGCGCGCGTTCGCCTGGCGCGATGTCGAGATCAGCGGCCGGCCGAAGCCGGCCGTTGCCCTGTCCGGGCGCGTGGCCGGCCGGGCGGCTCGCCTCGGGGCGGTCCGGCTCGACCTGTCGATGACGCACTCGAAGGCGCTCGCCGCAGCGGTGTGCGTCGTCGCCGATGTGGACTGACTCGCCCAGCCCACCCGGTCCGCGCGTAGTCAGCCCGAAATGATCTTCGAGCCTCTCTACACCGCAGAGGAGATGCGGCGGGCGGAGGAGGGCCACGACATCCAGGAGCTGATGCGCCGCGCGGGTGCCGCCGTCGCCTCGGAGGCGCTGCGGCGGTTTCCCGACGCGCGCTCGTTCGTCGCGGTCTGCGGCGGCGGCGCGAACGGGGGCGACGGACGGATCGCTGTCGAGCGGCTCCGCGCCGAGGGCCGCGAGGCACAGGCGGTCGAGGTCCCGGCGGGCAGCCTGCCGCCGGCGGACGTGCTGGTCGACGCCCTGTTCGGGACCGGGTTCTCGGGCGAGCCGAGGGAGGCCGCGGCCTCGATGATCGACGCGATCAACGGCTCGGGCGCCCCGATCCTCGCGGTCGACCTGCCCTCCGGCGTCGACGCCTCGACGGGCGAGGTCGGAGGCGCCGCCGTCCGAGCGGACGTCACCGTCACCTTCCACGGGCCGAAGGTCGGGCTGGTGATCGGCCCGGGCCGCTACCACGCCGGGGCGGTCGTCGTCGCCGACATCGGCCTCGCGCCGGCCGAGACCGAGCATCGCCTGGTCACCGCCGAGATCCTGAAGCTCGTTCCGCGTCGGCGCCCGACGGACAACAAGTACAGCGCGGGGTCGGTGCTGGTGGTCGGCGGCGCGCCGGGGCTGACGGGTGCCGTGTGCCTCGCGGCGGAGGCGGCCTTCCGGGCGGACGCGGGCTACGTGGCCGTGGCGGTGCCGGCCCCCTCGCTTCCCGTCGTCGAGGCGCGGCTGCTCGAGGCGGTGAAAGGGGACGTCGCAGACGTCTTCGACTTGGCCGAGCGCGCGAGCGCGCTCGCGCTGGGACCGGGCCTCGGCCGGGGCCCCGAGCAGCGGCGGCTGGTGCGAGGGCTGCTGGCGTCCACGGGCCTGCCGGCGGTCGTCGACGCCGACGCCCTCGACGGCTTCGAGCCGGTCCAGCGCGAGGCTCCGACCGTCCTGACGCCGCACGCCGGCGAGCTGGGGCGGCTGCTGGACGAGGATTCCGACTGGGTCTCCGCCCACCGGCTGGAGGCGGCCCGCCGCTGCGCCCGGGAGTTCGACGCCGTGTGCCTGCTCAAGGGGGCGGACACGATCATCGCCGGGCCGGACGGCCGCGCCCTCGTCTACGCCGACGGTCCGCCCGGGCTCGCGACCGCCGGTACGGGCGACGTCCTCACCGGCGTCACGGCGGCCTTTCTCGCCAAGGGAATGCCCGCCCTCGAGGCCGCGGCCGTCGGCGCGGCTGCGTGCGGGACAGCCGCCTCGCTGGCGCCGCAGCAGGCCGGGCTCGTAGCGAGCGACGTGATCCGCCTGCTGCCGCGCGCGCTCGCGTGACCGACGTCGTCACTGGCGCCTTCTCGTACACGGGCCAGGCGATCGCCCGTGCCCTCGTCGCGAACGGCCGTGACGTGTGGAGCCTGTCGCGCCGGCAGGAGTCGCTCCCGGACCTGCCGCTTCGGGTGGAGCCGCTCCAGTTCGTCGACGAGCCGCTCCTCGTGGAGAGCCTGCGCGGGGCCCGGACGCTCTACAACACCTACTGGATCCGCTTTCCGCACGGCGGCGTGAGCTTCCAGGACGCGGTGGAGAACTCACGCATCCTCTTCCGTGCGGCCCGGCGGGTGGGGATCCGGCGGGTGGTGCACGTGAGCGTCTCGAACGCCTCGCCCGCATCGCCGCTGCCGTACTTTCGCGGGAAGGCCGAGGTGGAGCGGATCCTGGCCGAGTCCGGGCTCTCGTACGCGGTCGTCCGGCCGACGCTCGTCTTCGGCCACGCGGACATCCTCGTCAACAACATCGCCTGGATCCTGCGGCGCTTCCCGGTCTTGCTCGTGCCCGGCGACGGCCGCTACCTCGTGCAGCCCGTCTCGGTCTCGGACGTGGCGCGGATCTGCGTGGCGGCGGCCGGGGAGCCTGGAAACCTGACGGTGGACGCCGCCGGACCCGACACGCTCAGCTTCGCGGAGCTCGTCCGCCTGGTCGCCGCGGCGACCGGCAGTCGCGCGCGTATCGTCCACGCGCCGCCCGACCTCGCGCTCGCGCTGGTCAGGGTCGCGGGGTGGCTGCTCCGCGACGTCGTCCTGACGCGCGAGGAGGTCACCGGCCTGATGCGGAGCCTGCTCGTCTCCGGTGACGCGCCCGCGGGGGCCGACCGCTTCGGCGACTGGGTGGCGCAGAATGCGCAGAGCCTCGGCGTCGCCTACGTGTCCGAGCTCGCGCGGAACTGGAGGGAACCCTGCACCGGTCCGAGATCACGATCGACCTAGGCGCGCTGCGCCGGAACGCACGCACGCTGCTGCGCGCGCTCGAGGGAGCAGAGCTGTGGGCGGTGGTGAAGGCCGACGCCTACGGGCACGGGGCGCCGGACGCGGCGCGCGCCGCGCTCGAGGCGGGCGCGACCGCGCTGTGCACCGCCACGGTCGCCGAGGGGCTCGAGCTGCGACGAACGCTCCCGGCGCCCCGCATCCTCGTGCTCGGCCCCGCCGGCGAGGAGGACGTGAACGCGGCGCGCCAGGCGAGCCTGGAGCTCACCGTCGGGGGCGAAGGGCCGGTCCCGGAGGGCGTGCGCGTCCACGTCAAGCTCGACACGGGAATGGGTCGCTGGGGCCTCTCGGAGCTGCCGGCACCCCCCGCGCAGGTGGTCGGCCTGATGAGTCACCTGGCGACGGCGGACTGCGACCCCGCCTTCGTCCGCAGTCAGCTCGACCGCTTCCTCGCGGCGACCGCTCCGTACGGCCATCTGACCCGTCATCTCGCGAACAGCGCCGCGGCGCTCAGGCTCCCGGAGACCAGGCTCGACGCGGCCCGTTGCGGCATCGCCCTCTACGGCCTCTCGCCGTTCGGGACGGATCCGGCCGAGGACGGCCTCGAGCCCGTGCTCGGCTGGACGAGCCACCTCGGCCGGGTGACCCGCCTCGCGCCCGGTGAGAGCACGGGCTACGGCCGCCGCTTCGTCGCCGAGAGGGAGACGTGGATCGGCGTCGTCCCGGTCGGCTACGCGGACGGCTTCCGGCGCGATCTCACCGGGACCCACCTGCTCGTGGGCGGCGAGCGGCGCCGCGTCGTCGGCACCGTGTCCATGGACGCGTTCGCCGTCGAGCTCGACCGGGAGCTCCCGGTCGGCACGCCCGCGACGATCGTCGGGGCCGGGCTGCTCGCGGAAGAGCACGCGCGGCACGCCGGCACGATCACGTACGAGCTCGTGACGAAGATCGACTCGAGCCCGCTGCGTGCGTCGCGGAGGGTGGTCGATGCATGAGCTCCTGCGCGAGCTGCTCGCCGGCGAGCCCGCCTGGGTCGTCGGCGGCGCCGTCCGGGACGAGCTGCTCGGCCGGCCGGTGCTCGACGTCGACGTCGCCTGCGGCGAGCCCGAGCGGGCGGCGCGGTCACTGGCACGGCGGATCGGCGGCGCGCCCTTTCCGCTCTCCGAGCGGCACGGCGCCTGGCGCGTCGTCCTCGCCGACGGGCGGACGTGCGACTTCACGCCGCTTCGCGGCTCGATCGAGGACGACCTCGCCACGCGCGACTTCACGCTGAACGCGATCGCCGTCGCGCTGGCGGGAGGCGGGATGGTCGATCCCTTCCGCGGCCGGGCCGACCTCGATGCGCGGACGCTTCGTGCCGTCGGGCCAGGTGTCTTCCGCGACGATCCACTGCGGCTGCTCCGCGCCGTCAGGCTCGAGGACGAGCTCGGGCTGCGCCTCGACGAGGAGACCGAGACGCTCGTCCGGACCCACGCCGACCTCGTCAGCCGCCCGGCCGGCGAGCGGATCCTCGGCGAGCTCGTACGGCTTTCGGCGGCGGGATACCGGCGGCTCGCCGAGCTCGGGCTGCTCGAGCCGCTGGGGGGCTCCCTGGAGCGGTTGACCGAGCGGGTCGGCGAGCCCGGCTTTCGGCTCGTCTCGGTCTTCGGCGAGCGGCTTCTACGCCTGCCGGTCTCCAACGAGCTTCGGCGGTACGCGCGCTGCCTCCTCCGCGCGCGGCCGCCCGAGGGCGCGTCCGCCCGGGCGATCCACCGTTTCCGGCGGCAGGCCGAGCCGTGGGCCCTCGAGGCGCTCGCGTACCTGGGCGAGGAGGAGCGGTTCGGCGACGCCGTGAGGGCCGCGAGGGCGGCCGATCCGGCCGAGCCGCTCCTGCGCGGGGACGAGCTCGGCCTGCCGCCGGGACCGGAGATCGGGCGGCTGCTCGAGCTGGTGGCGGAGGAGCGTGCCGCGGGCACGATCTCGACCCGCGAGGACGCGCTCGAGCTCGTGCGACGGGAGGCGGGTGCATGAGCCACGATCCGCTGCGCGCCCGCTTCGCCCGCACGGCCGCTCGGCTCGGCGAGCTCGAGGAACGCCGCCGGCCGGAGCTCGCCGCGCAGGTGCTCCGGTTCGTCCAGCCGCACGGCGACGAGCGGGCGCTCGATGCCGGCACCGGGACCGGTGCCCTGGCGTTCGCGCTGGCACCGCTCGTGCGCGAGGTGGTCGCCGTCGACCCGGTCCCGGAGCTGCTGGCGGAGGCCCGGAGCCGGGCGGCGGCGTTCCCGAACGTCAGCTTCTCGGAGGGCGACGCGACGCGCCTCGGGCACGAGGTGGCGGCGTTCGACCTCACCGCATGCCGCCACACGCTTCACCACGTGCGCCGCCCGGAGCTCGTGGTCGCCGAGCTCGCCCGGGTCACCCGGCCGGGGGGCCGCGTGCTGGTGATCGACCAGATCGCCCCCGTCGACCCGCTCGCGGCGCTCGAGCTGAACCGCTTCGAACGGGCGCGCGACCCATCGACGGCGCGCATCCTCGCGGACGTCGATCTGCGCGGGCTCTTCGACTCGAACTCGCTCGCGCTCGAACGGGAGCTCTTCGTCGAGGAGCGGCGAGAGCTCGAGCCCTACCTCGATCTCGCCGGCTGCGAGGGGGAGCCCCGCGAGCAGGCGCGCGGGCTGGCCCCGCCCGGGTACACGGCCACGGTGGGCTGGTATCTGCTCCGCCGCTAACCCCCTGGGGTCAGGTCTTGCAGCAGCACATTGCCGCGGCCGAATGCGCGATCGCTACGTGAACCCAACGGGGCGGCTGTTCGATTGCAACCGGAGTCGACTCCCGCGTTTCAACCCCTCTCAGTTCCGGAGCCGCGGCAGCCGCAGCACGCGCAGCCGCTCCAGCAGGATCCCGTCCAGCGCCGCGAAATCCTCATCCGGGAGCAGCCCGTCGTAGGCATCCCCCTCGTAGCTGTGCGGGTGCGCCGCGAAGAGACTGACCGCTCCTCCCGTGTCGCCCAGGAGCATCCCGTAGCGCTGGAGGGCGCGGGCGATCGTGCGCTCGTAGGGCTCGAGGTCGAGCTTGTCCAGGTCGAGCGAGGGATCGAGTTGAAGCCGTGCGCCCTCGGGGATCGCGTCGCGCCGGTGGCTCCGCCCGTCCGACTGGGTGGCGGGCGGGACGAATCCTCCCGCACGCGTGAACGGGTAGTGGAAGACGAGCGCGTGGTCGATCCTCCCCCGCCGCAGCTCATCAGGCGTGATCAGCCCCGCGGTGAGGGAGAAGCCCGAGGCCCTGGCCGAGAGCCCGTCGGGGAACACCCGGCGACCGATCGGGATCCGGTTGCCCCAGGACGCGACCCAGGTGCCCGTGCGCGTGCGACGGGCCTGCCAGAAGTCGTATTCGCAGCCGGTACGGCGGTCGACGATGGCCAGATGCCCGTCGCTCTCGGGGTCCGGCCGGGCTCCGGACGGGATCGGCACGGAGCGGAGCACGGGTCGAGGCGCCCAGGGCGCGGTCAGGCGCACGTCGCGGCGCGGCGTGGCGCGTGAGGCCACGTAGACGGCGACCGTGAAGCTCCGGAGCGCGACCACGAAGCCCTTGTCGGAGGCCGCCTCGACGACGCTTCGCACGAGTTGCTTCGACCGCGGGTCGATCGCCGCGCCCGGAGGGATCGGTCGCTCGAAGGCCCGCGAGGGGGCTGCCGCGACCGGGCACGCCGGCGTCCGTTTCGACCCGGCGAAGCGTCCGACCTCCTGACGTTCGCCGACCGCAGTGGCCCAGACCGTCCCGAGGAGCGCCAGGCCGGCCGCGACGACCGCTACGGGCGCCACTTGACGCTGCATCCGACAGCCGGTGTCTCCGCCGCCGGCGGCGTACCGCCCGCCAGTACCGCATCCAGCGCCGCGCGCAGGTGGTGCTGCCGCACCGCGCGCTCGTCACGCGCGTCGTCGATCGCCCCGTGGTACACGAGCCGCCGGTCGCGGTCGAACAAGAAGACTTCCGGCGTTCGCTCGGGCCCGTACGCGCGGGCGACGGTCTGATCCTCGTCGTACAGGTAGTCGAAGTTGAAGCCCTCGGTTCGGGCACGGTCTCGCATCGCCTCGAAGGAGTCCTCGGGGTAGCGCTCGGCGTCGTTCGAGTTGATCGCGACCAGCCGGACGCCGCGGTCGGCGTAGTCCGCCTGGATCTGCCGCATGCGCCCCTCCCAGGCCTGGACGTAGGGGCAATGGTTGCACGACCACACGAGCGCGAGCGCCGCGGCGTCGCCGTAGTCGCTGAGGGCGTGATTCCGGCCGTCGACGCCGGGCAGGTCGAAGGGGGGCGCCTCGGCGCCGAGTGCGAGGGTCATGTGAGGGCAGCCTCCAGAGAGTCGCGGCTCGGGACGGGGGAGACCCGGCCGTCGGGGAGATGGTAGATACGGCAGTTGAGCGCAGGCCCGCCGCCCGCACCCTGCGGGTCGACGTCGCGTCCGTCCACGCGGATCGTCGGCGAGCCGGGGAACCGCAGCGCCTCGGCCTCCTCGTCCGTCCGCACGTCGCGCTCGTGGATCTCGGCCGAGATCCCGCTTCTCGCCAGGACGTCGTCGAGCAGCGCCCGCGCCTCGGCCGTGGACGGACAGCCCTCCCAGTACAGGAAGTCGATCGTCACCATCGCGAGACGCTACCTACCGGGTCGGCGCTCGAGGATCCGGGCGACGAGGCCCGGTGCCAGCCCCTGCGCGAGCGTCGCCGCTCGGTACCAGCTGGGTACGTGGAGCTCTCTGCGGTCGCGCTCCACCGCCCGCAGGATTCGCTGCGCCACGAGCTCGGGGCCGACAACGAGGCGGCGCAGGAGGGGGTTCCTGACGACCTCCGCCTGAGGGAATCCCTCCGTCTCGACGAAGCCGGGAAGGATCGTGTGCACGCGAATCCCCCGCGGCCGGAGCTCGGCCGCGACCGCCCGCGAGAACGCCAGCTGCGCGTGCTTCGTCGCGCTGTAGGGGCCGCTCGGCGCGTAGGCGACAGTGCCCGCGACCGACACGATGTTGACCACGTCGGCGCGGCGGGCGGCCTCGAGGGCCGGCAGGAAGGCGCGCAGGCACCACACGCTGCCGAGGTAGTTGACCCGCATCGCCTCGACGATCCGCTCGGGATCCGCGGCGAGGAACCCAGCCCGGGCGGGAATGCCCGCGTTGTTCACGAGCAGGGAGAGCGCGGGATGCCGCTCGCGGATCCGCGCAGCGGTCGCGTCCACGGCTGCGCGGTCGCCGACGTCGCAGACCTCGTACTCGCCTCCGAGCTCGGAGGCGAGCGCACGGAGCCGGTCCTCGCGGCGCGCGATCAGCACCGTGTGCCAGCCCCGGGCCGCGAGCAGGCGCGCGAGCGTGGCCCCGATGCCGCTCGAGGCACCCGTGACGACGGCGACCCGGCTCAGAATCTAGCTCTTCTTGGCGCAGCGTCGGACGGCTCGCACGGACTCCGCCACCCTGCCGGCCGCGTCGACGGCGCTCACCCGCAGCAGGTGCTTGCCGGTCTTCAGGCCCGCAGTTCGCCACGTGACCCCGTACAGCCCGCTCGCACCCTTGCGGTCGACCCCGATCAGCTTGTTGTCGACGAGGAACCGCACCCGGTCGACCTTCCCGACGGAGGAGGCCGTCGCCAGCAGCCCCTCGCGGGCCTCGACGCACTTGCCGGCGTCGGGGAAGATCCAGGTGACCGCCGGGCCGGCGACCCCGCGGATCCTCACCTGGCGGAAGGTCGTGTTGGGCATCACGCTCACGGTGCTCGCTTGGTCGAGGTTCTTCGTCTCCTGGTAGTCCGAGGCGACCAGGAGCGCGTCCGTGCGGCCCGCCTTCAGCGCCGGCGCCTGGCTGGGCAGCGGGAACAGCGCGATGCCCGAGAAGGGGTCGTAGAACGCAGCTCCGACGAGGGCGCGGTTGTAGGAGATCACGAGCGAGAACGGGTCGACGCCCGAGGCGTTGTCCCCGATGCGCGCCACGAGCAGAGGGTGCCCGGCCGAGACCTGCGTCGTCACGAGCTGCACCGCGGGCGGCAGGACGTCGTTCACCCAGGCGTTCAGCAGGTACGATCCGGCCTGCGCCCTGCCCGTGAAGCGGTCGCGGCCGGAGTCGACGGCGACGTAGTACTTGCCCTGGGTCGGGAACTGGACGCCCGCGGCGCCGACCTCGAAGCGGTAGTCGAACATGTACGCGTTCACGTTCACCGGCGTGCCGGTGTACCCCTGGACGTCGTTCTCGTCGCGGGAGCCGAGGAAGAACGGGTGGATGAGCGAGCCCTCGGACGAGGCGATCACGGACACGCCGATGTTGGCGGAGACCCGGTTCAGGTTCGTCACGTAGAGCCGTTCGGCGCCGGTCTCGGCCATGGGCGGCCCGACGAAGTTCGGCGCCGGTCCGAACGGGGTGCTGGGGAACCGGTAGAGGCCGACCTTGGACACGCCTGTCGCGGTGGTGCCGACCTGCAGCGGCTCGAGCTTCCGCGCGGGGACGCCCTCCAGCTGCGGCCGGCTGACGAGGAAGAAGTAGGGGATCCGGCGCTGGTCGGCTCCGCGGCGCAGGACGATGAAGCCGAACTGCTCGCCGGGCACGGCGCCCAACGCGACTCGAGCGCCGAAGGGGAGCGAGACCGAGCCGCCCGGCGCCAGCGTGACGGACGGGGGCAGATCGAGCCCGACGCCCAGCGTCGATGCCTGCGGCCGCACCTCGACCGACCACGTGCCCGCACCGCCGCCCGCATCGGTCAGCGTCACGAGCGTCCCGGGGCTCTGGGCGCCCAGGTGGCCGTTGACGTCGTCGAGCGAGACGGACTGTGGCGAGGTGAAGATCTTCGGGTCGTCCGCTGCGGGCAGGTTGGCCAGGCCGGCGCCCTCGAGCAGGACGGGCGCCTCGGCGGTCCGGGCCGTGTCCGCGTACGCGACGCCGGCCGTCGACATCAGCGCCGACTTCACCTGCTGCGGCGTCCAGCTCGGGTGGCGCTGGAGCAGCAGCGCGACGGCACCGGCGATATGCGGAGCGGCCATGCTCGTCCCGTCGAAGACGGCGAAGGGCGTGCCGGCCGCCTCCGGGAGCGTGGCGGAGAGGATCTGGCCGCCCGGAGCGGCGATGTCCGGCTTCAGCCGGTGGTCGAACGAGGTCGGGCCGGCGGCCGAGAAGTACGTCGGAACCCCGCTCCGGCCGGTGACGATGTCGAGCGTGGAACGGCCGATCCTGATCACCGCGCGGCCGGCCGAGCGCTGCATCGCCTCGATCAGCCTGGCGCCGTCGAGATCCGAGATCATGCCGCCGGGCACGGCCAGCTCCACGGGGACGCCGCTCGCCTCGCCCGGCCGGTTGTTCACGAAGACGATGCCGATCGCCCCGGCCGCCTTGACGTGCTGCGCCTTGACGACGAAGGCGCAGATGCCCCGCGTCACGAGCGCGATCGAGCCGGCCAGCGAACCCGGGGGGAGCGTCGTCCGCGCGCCGTTCGGATCGGCGCCGGGCGCGCAGACGTTGCGGTCAACGGGCCGGCCGTCGGTACCCATGATCGTGCCGACGTCGACGATCGTCTGGTCCGACGTGGCCCAGGCGAGGGGCGTGGCCGTCCCGCTGCGCTGGATCGGCAGGTCGCGCAGCCCGCCCGCGATCGCCGGGGAGACGACCGTGAGCGCCGGCGCGAAGACCTGCGCGTTCGACACCGCGGCGACCGTGATCGCCTCCGGCGCGGTGCCCGGCGTACCGATCGACCCGAGGCCGAACTCGCCGCGATCGTTGCCGGCGGAGATGGCGATCGGGACTCCGGCCAGCGTCACGTTCCGCACCGCCTCGATCACGGCGTCGTTCTCCGGCGGGTTCTCCGGCGCGCCGCCCGAGAAGTTGATCACGTCCATGCCGTCCACCACGGCCGACTCGAACGCGGCGACGATCTCCGGCGTGAACGCGCTGTTGCCGACGGGCGTGGGAGCGTTGAAGACCCGGTAGTTGCCGATCCAGGCGCGCGGGGCGACACCCGACAGGCCCGTCGTCACCGGGTGGTCCCGTCCGGCGCCGGCGGTCGTGCCCGCGTTGCCCGCCGCGATGCCGGCCACGTGCGTGCCGTGGAAGGAGGCTCTGCGGTCCAGGGGCAGGAGGCCTCTCGCGCCCGAGCCGGGGCCGGCGAACGAGCGAGCGGCGATCACCTTCGGGCTCGTGAACCTCGTCTGGCCCTTGGGAAGCCGGCCGGGTAGCTGTAGCCGGCGGCGTTGAAGAACGGGTTCGTGATGTCGACGCCGTCGTCGACGACGCCGATCTTGATCCCGTCGCCCCGCAGGCCCGTCCGCGCCGTGAGGACGTCCGTGCCCATGATCGAGGGGCTGCGGTTCAGGTTCAGGTGGTAGCGACCGACCGGGTAGACCTTGTGCACGAACGGCTGCGAGAGCAGGTTCGGCAGCGTGCGGGCCGGTAGCTCCACCGCGAGGCCGTCGAGCACGACCCGGTAGCGGCGCTGGACCGTGGCGCTCGGGATCGCGCGGCGGAGCGCCGTGACCGCGGCCTGCTGCTGCGCGTCCAGGCGGGCCAGGTAGCTCCGGGAGGACCGGCTGGCGAGATTCAGCTGCGGTCCGGTGAGAGACGTCCGGGAGGACTGCTGCACGGCCAGCGGCGGCAGGGACAGCCCGACGATCACGCGCACGCGCCCGCTGGCGTGGCCCGGCGGAATCTGGATGGTGCCCGCGCGGACCCTCGGCAGCGTCATGCCGCCGACCTCGCGGTGGATCGGCTGCAGGGCACCCGCCGCGGGCGCGGCGAGAGCAAGCGCCGCAAGCAGGGTCGGAAGAGCGGCGAGGCGGCGCAAGAGCGCCAGAGTACCCGAATCGGAGTGAGACGCGTGATCGACAATTCCCGCGGCGCGGTGACGACCCAGACACGGCGGCGGATCAGCCCGCTCGTGCACCGCCCGTCCTCTAGTACGAGCGGTGCATGATCGAACTGACCTCCTTGGTCTGGATCGCCTCGGCGGGCGCGCGAATCGCCGATCACGCGTCGACGCGGGTCGGATAGATTCGCCACGGTGCTCGACTTCACAGGCAAGCGCGGTCTCGTGCTCGGGGTCGCGAACAAGCGCTCGATCGCCTGGGCGATCGCGAGGCGGCTGGCCGCGGGCGGGGCCGAGCTCGCCTTCACCTACCAGGGCGAGCGCATCGAGTCGTCCGTCCGCGACCTGGCCGGGACCGTGGGGAGCCCGCTCGTGACCGAGTGCGACGTCCGCTCCGACGAGGACGTCGAGCGGGTCGTCGCCGAGGTGGGGGAGGCCTTCGACGGGCGGCTCGACCTGCTCGTGCACTCCGTCGCCTACGCCGCGGCGGAGGACCTCGAGGGCCGCTTCACCGACACGCCCCGCGAGCGCTTCTGGATGGCCCTCGACGTCAGCGCGTACTCCCTCGTCGCGCTGGCCCACGCCGCCGAGCCCCTGCTGGAGCGGAGCGAGGACGGGTCGATCCTGACCATGACCTACCTCGGCGGCGAGCGCGCGGTCCCGCACTACAACGTGATGGGCGTGGCGAAGGCGGCGCTGGACGCCTCGGTCCGGTACATCGCGTGGGATCTGGGCCAGAAGGGGATCCGCGTCAACGCGATCTCGGCGGGCCCGGTTCGGACCCTGGCGGCCCGCTCGATCGCGGGCTTCCCGACGATGGAGGCGATCGTCGAGGAGCGGGCGCCGCTGCGCCGCCACATCGCCGCCGACGACGTGGGCGCCGCGGCCGCGTACCTGCTCTCGGACGAGGCCCGGAACGTGACGGCGACGACGCTGTACGTGGACTCGGGGTACCACGCGATGGGCATGTGAGACTGCGACACGCCGCCGCGGCCGTCGGCGCGGTCGCAGTCGCCCTCGCGGCCGCGAAGGCGGTCACGGAAGCGCCGGCGGCCGGACGGGCGTTTCCCGGAACGAACGGCAGGATCGCCTTCGTCGCCGAGGTGCGCGAATCGCTGCCGGCGCTCTACACGATCGGCCTCGACGGCCGGGGTCGAAAGAGGATGACGCCGTTCATGTCCAGTCTCGGCGCGCCCGCCTGGTCGCCGCACGGGTCGTCGATCGCGTTCATCCACTCGGGCGACCTCTGGGTCCTGACGGGCGGAAAGCTTCGCCGGCTCACGCGCGGCAGGCGCATCATCAGCGCACCCGACTGGTCGCCGGACGGCCGCACGCTCGCGTTCGTGACCGCGCGCACCGACCGGCACAGAGACCTCTACACCGTCCCGGCGGCAGGCGGCCCCGTGCGCCTGCGAGCGGGCGAGCTGGGAGTGCTCTGCCCCGGTGTCCGGGGCCAGGCATGGTCGCCCGACAGCACGAGGATCGTCGTGCCGCGCGTGACTCGCGTCAGGGGCCGCCTCGTGCAGGCGCTTCGGATCGTCAACGTCGTGACGGGGCGAGAGCGGGCGCTGACGCAGCCGATCCAGCTCGACGCGCTCCCCTCGTGGTCTCCGGACGGGCGGCGGGTCGCTTTCACGCGCTTCGCCGCCGACCCCTGCAGCACGAGGCACTTCACCGTGACCGTGGTCGACGTGGCGACGCGCGCCCTGAAGGAGCTCGCGTACGGAGCGGAGCCGGTCTGGTCGCCCGACGGGACGAAAATCGCCTACTCGTTCTACACGCGGATCTACGTGATCGGGCCGGAGGGCGGCAAGCCGGTGCTCGTCCACGACGCCCCCTCCGGTGAATGGCCTGACGCCACCCCCGTGTGGCTGCCGAACTCGCGTGGGCTGGTGATGTTCCTCGACCGGGAGCTCCATCTGCTCGCGGCGGACGGTTCCGGTAAGAGACAGATCACGCACGAGCGACCGCGCTTCCTGCCCGGTGCGTTCGTGAGCCTCTCGCCCGACGGCCGCCGCGCGGTCTACGTCAGCATCGACTACGACCCCGGGGACCCGGAGATCTTCACCATGCGGGGCGACGGCTCCGACGTCCGCCGCGTCACCGACAACGACCTCTTCGACAACGCCCCCGCCTGGTCTGCGGACGGCAGGCGGTTGGCCTTCGTCCGCGATACGTTCGAGGGGGACTCACGCCCGCAGGTCGTCGTCAGCGACGCCGGCGGTGGCGCGCAGCGAGTGGTGGCGCGCGGCACCGACCCGGCCTGGTCGCCCGACGGTGCGCTCCTCGCGTTCTCTCGCTACGGCTCGCTCTACCTGATCGGTGCGGACGGACGGAACGAGCGCCTGCTCCTCGGCAAGGACGGCGTCCTCGAGGCCACGCAACCCGCCTGGTCGCCGGATGGAACGAAGATCGCCTTCTCGCGCGGCGGGATCCGGGCGGAGGAGGATCCCTCCGACGTCTACACGATCAGGCCGGACGGCGAGGAACTCACACGGCTGTCGTTTCCCAACGAGACGGGACGCTGTTCCTTCAGCCCGGCCTGGTCGCCCGATGGTGCGGAGGTCGCCTACGTCTCCGCGACGACCTGCTACCTGGACAAGTCGGGCGTCACGATCTACGCGACCTCGCTCGCGGGTGTGACGAGGCGCGTCACGAGCGGAGGCAACGACTACGACCCCGAGTACTCGCCCGACGGGAAGCGGCTCCTGTTCAGTCGTCATCACTACAGCCATCCGTGGGGGCTGATTGTCGTTCCCAACGGCGGCGGCCCCGAGCAGCGGATCACACCAAGGGTGGGGAAGAAATTCCGCTACGGCGCCAGCGATCCGGCGTGGCAGCCGCTGCCGTAGCAGGCGACCTCAGCGGCAGCCGCGCGCGATCTGCCGCGCGATCGCGTAGACCGGTCGCGGGGTGCCCCCGACGACGTCGAACGTGGCCGTCTGGTTCTTCCCCGCCTTCTTCACCAGGGCCGTCACCCGGAAGCCGCCGGCGATCGCCTTCGCCCGCAACGACCGCACGGCGAGCTTGCAGGCGCGCGCCTGCGCGGCGAGCAGGGCGCGCACCGCCGAGATTGCCGTCGCGGCGGTCGGCAACGACTGCCAGTCCGCCTCGAGGTCGGCGGCCGCGCCCGTCAGCAGCCTGGACGCGCCGGACCCGTCGGCGTTCATGGTGTGGAGGTGCAAGAGGCCGGGCACGTCGCTGCCACGGTCGCTGGAGAAGAGGATCCTCCTGCCGTCCGGCGACCAGGCGGGCTGGAACTCGATCGTGGGCTCGCTCGTGAGCCGCCGCTCGCCGGAGCCGTTCGCGTTGACGACGAACAGGTCGATCTGGCCGCCCGCCGTCCGGGCGAACGCGAGCCGCTTGCCGTTCGGCGACCAGGCGGGGTGGTGGTCCTGCGGCCCGGGCGAGAGGACTCGCGCCGCGGAGCCGTCGGGCCGCATCGCCCAGAGCCGGAACGGCCCGCCCCGGTTGCTGGCGAAGGCGATCTCCTTCCCGTCGGGCGACCAGGCCGGCTCGTTGTCGATCCCCGGGGCCCGGGTCAGGTTGGCCGCTCCCGAGCCGTCGGCGTTCATCACGTAGATCTCCTGGTTGCCGTCCCGGTCGCTGGTGAACGCGATCCGCTTGCCGTCGGGCGACCAGGTCGGCGAGAAGTCTCCGGCCTCGTTCGTCGTCAGCCGTCTCTGCGCGGAGCCGTCCGCCCTCATCGTGTAGAGCTCGTAGCTCGTCTTCGTCGGGTCCGGGTCGAAGTGGTCGCGATTCGTCCGGAAGGCGAGCATCCGTCCGTCGGGAGACCAGACGGGGGTGCCGTCGATGCCCTGCGCCTGCGTCAGCCGAGCGACGCCGCTGCCGTCCGCGTTCATCGTGTAGATCTCGTAGTTGCCCCGCACGTGGAGGGTCGGGTCGTCCCGGTTCGAGGTGAAGGCGATGCGCCCGTTCTTACCGGGCAAAGCGGCGCCGGCGGTCGCCGAGAGGGCTACCGCGGCCGCGAGTGCGGTCAGTCCGGCCGGCGAGCGCACGAGCCGGCGATTCTCGCACGTCCCGCGAGCGGGGATTCAGGCGGCGGCGCGGAGCAGGTCGGCGCTCCAGTCCGTCATCACGCCCGGGAGCCGGCTGCCGGGCCGGTAGAGGCAAACGCCGTCGTGCTCCGCGGAGAGCGCCGGCTCGCCGTCGGTCTCGACGAGGTAGCAGAGTTCCAGCGTGCGCTTCGAGCGGCCGGACCCCCGATCCACCTTGGCGACCAGCGCGGGGGATGAGGTGCAGGTGACGCCGACCTCCTCGGCGAGCTCACGGCGCAGCGCGGCCGTGGCTTGCTCGCCCGACTCCACCTTGCCGCCCGGGAGCTCCCACTGACCCGCGAAGCTGTGCTCGCTCGCCGAGCGGCGGACGAGCAGGTAGGCGCCGCAGCGGGTCCGGGCCAGGGCGCGGACGACGACGGACTCGTTCACTCGCTCGAGGGACATGGTCGGACTATCGGCGCCACACGTCCCGGCTTGAGCGCGGCCGCTAATCCACGAGCTTGTGCGTCATCGCGTGGATGGCGACGCGCCAGGTGACGAGCCCGAAGGCGACGATCACCGCCACGTGCGCGAGGTCGACCCAGCCCTCGAACCCGAAGGCGGCGTGACGGACGAGCTCGACGCAGTGGTGCAGCGGGTTCACGTTGCCCGCGATCCGCGCCCACTCCGGCAGCTCGCTGAGGGGGAAGAACGTGCCGGCGACCAGGAAGAGCGGCGTGAGGACGGCGCTGACCACGTAGTTGAAGTTCTCGAACGAGGATGCGAAGCCGGCGATCGAGATGCCGAAGCACGCCCAGCCGAAGCCGGCGATGAACGCGATCAGCGGCACCGTGAGCATCCCGAAGGCCGGGTCGAGGCCGAAGACCATCGCCACGACCAGCGGCACGCAGCCGTAGATGCCGGCGCGCGTGGCCATCCACAGCGCCTCCGCGGTGACGAGCTCCTCCGTGTCGAC
>JBHEMU010000124.1:0-3149 GCA_046262415.1 Gaiellaceae bacterium
CTCGCCGCCGCGGCCGCACCCGCACAACCAGTTCGCCGTTCTCGACCCTCACGCCCTCCACGACCGCCCGCCCGAGCCCGAGCAGCCGAGTGAATACGCTGCCTCCGCGCACGTCGTCACCTGCCTCTCTAGAGAACCAGCGCTCAACAGCCGGAACCCTAGGAGCAGAACGGCGTGCGCTTACCTATCGACCCACGGAACGGTTAGGACCGCCCTATTTACGAGGCGGCGAGCCGCTGCAGCGTCTTCGACGCCAGCACGTCGAGGGCCCGCACCGCGAGCTCGAGGTGCTCCTCTCGCGTGTCCTCGAGCTTCGTGTGCGAGAGGCCGCGCAGGCTCTGGACGAAGAGCATCACCGTCGGCACGCCCGCCCGGGCGATCTCCGCCGCATCGTGCAGGGGTCCGCTGGGCAGGCGAACGGACGCGCCTGCCACCTCCTCGACCGCCTCCTCGGCGAGCCCGATCAGGGCGTCGTCGAAGAGGATCGGCTCGATCCGCCAGATCCGCTCCCACTCGACCGTCAAGCCCTCCTCGCCCGCGAAGCGCTCGCTCGCGGCCCGGGCCTCCTGCAGCATCGCCTCGAGCCGGGTGGGGTCCAGGTGCCGCTGGTCGAGCAGGCACTCCGCCGTCTCGACGACCGAGGTGACGATCCCCGGCCTCGTGACGACGCCGCCCATGGTGCAGACGGCGCCGCCGCCCGTCCGCTTCGCGATTTCGCGGATCTCGAGCGCGAGCTTCGCCGCTCCTGCGACGGCGTCGCGGCGGCGATCCATGGGCGTCGAGCCGGCGTGGGCGGCCTGGCCGCGGAAGGTGACCTGGTGGCGCTCGACGCCGAAGGTGCCGAGGACGACGCCGAGCGGGAGGTCGAGCGACTCCAGCACGGGACCCTGCTCGATGTGCAGCTCGAGATAGGCGGCCGCTCCCTGGAGCCGCCGCCCGGCCTCCGCGGCGCGGTCGAGCTCGACGCCGTGCGCGGCGAGCGCGTCCGGGAGGGCGACGCCGCCGGCGTCCCGCCGTCCCCGCAGCTCCTCCTGGTCTCGCATCGAGCCGGCCGCCGCCGACGAGCCGAACAGCGAGCGCCCGAACCTCGCGCCCTCCTCGTCGGCCCAGTTGACGAGGCGGACGGTCAGCGGCGGCTCGCCCTCCTCCGCCAGCCGCCGCAGCACCTCGGCGCCCGCAACGAGGTTCAGGGAGCCGTCGAGCCAGCCGCCGTTCGGCACCGAGTCGACGTGACCGCCGATCAGGAGGGCGCGCTCGGACGACCCGCGCAGCGTGAACCACTGGTTGCCGGCCTCGTCGGTCTCCTCGATCGCGCCCGTTTGCTCCAGCAGCCCTGCGAGCCACTCCCGCGCGCGCGCCCACCCGTCCGTCCAGGCGACCCGCTGCGAGCCGTTCTCGTCCCCGGTCAGGCGCTGCAGCTCCCGCAGCTCGGCGACGGTGCGCGAAGGGTCGAGCGGCACGGTCGCGAGCCTACTCCGCCGCTCCGAGCTCACGGATGCTTAGTCTGCGTGGGCATGTCGGTGCTGATCAGGGGCGGTCGCGTGATCACAGCCGCAGACGACTACGTCGGCGACCTCTACGTCGAGGACGGGGTGATCGCGCTGATCGGCCGGTCGCTGGACGTCCCGGCTGACCGCGTGGTCGAGGCCGGCGGGCGCTACGTCCTGCCCGGGCTCGTCGATCCCCACACGCATCTGGACATGCCCTTCGGCGGCACCGTCACGGCGGACGACTTCGAGTCCGGCCACCGGGCCGCGGCGGCGGGCGGCACCACCTGCCACGTCGACTTCGTCATCCAGTCGAAGGGCGCCAGCTTCGGAGAGGCCCTCGCCGCCTGGCATGCCAAGCGCGAGGGCCGCGCCCTGATCGACAACGGCTTTCACATGGCCGTGACCGACCTGAAGGAGGGCGGCTCGCTCGAGGAGCTGGCCTCGCTCCCGGACGAGGGCGTCACCTCCTACAAGCTGTTCATGGCCTACAAGGGCGCGCTGATGGTCGACGACGAGACGCTCTTCAGGACGATGGAGGTCGCAGCCGAGACCGGAGCGCTCGTGATGGTGCACGCGGAGAACGGAGACGCGATCGACGTGCTGGTGCGGAACGCGCTCGCCGAGGGGAAGACGGAGCCGCGCTGGCACGCGCTGACCCGGCCGCCCGAGACCGAGGGGGAGGCGACCAACCGGGCGATCCAGCTCGCTCGCGTCGCCGGCTGCCCGCTCTACGTCGTCCACGTGTCCTGCCGGGAGGCGGTCGAGCCGATCGCGCTCGCCCGCGAGAAGGGCTGGGACGTGCACGCGGAGACCTGCACGCAGTACTTCTTCGTCGACTTCACGTACCTCGAGCGGCCCGACTTCGAGGGCGCCAAGTACGTCTACACGCCGCCTCCGCGCGACCGGGCCAACCAGGACGTGCTCTGGAACGCGGTGCGCACCGACACGCTCTCGGTGATCTCCACCGACCACTGCGCCTTCCGCTGGGAGGGCCAGAAGACGATCGGGCGGGACGACTTCTCCAAGATCCCGAACGGCGCCCCGGGTCTCGAGAACCGGCTGCACATGATCCACCACTTCGGCGCCCGCGAGGGCCGCATCACGCTCAACCGGATGGTCGAGCTCCTGTCGACGAACCCGGCGAAGCTGTTCGGCCTCTACCCCCGCAAGGGCACGATCGCCGTCGGCTCCGACGCCGACCTCGTCGTCTTCGACCCCGAGCGGCGGCACGTGATCACGGCCGCGGCGCAGCAGTCGAGGTCGGACTACAACCTCTACGAGGGCACGGAGGTGGTCGGCTCGCCGGAGCTCGTGCTGCTCCGCGGGCAGGTGATCTTCGAGGACGGCGAGGTGGTGGCGGAGCCCGGAACCGGGCAGTTCGTGCGGCGGGCGCGCTTCGGCGAGGAGCTGCCGGCGGCGGTGTCGGCCCTGGGCGCGCCTCGTCGCCGTCGCTCGACCACCGGCGTGTCCGCCACCGAGGCGCTGGCCGACGATCGCGCCTCCCGCTGAGCGCTACTACTAGTAGGACTTTGTTACTCCCTCCTCGGAAAGAGCACGAGCTGGTTGAGGTTCACGGCTTGTGAGCAGGTTCGGCAGCGGCCGTCCCAACAGCGCAGGAGGGGCTGCAGCAGCAGCACCGCCTGCGGCAGCGTCAGGCCG
>JBHEMU010000125.1:0-36154 GCA_046262415.1 Gaiellaceae bacterium
GAGCTGGTTGGCGCCGCTACGGTTGAAGCCGCTGATCGTCAGCGCCGCCGAGCCGGCGTTCTTGACGGTGATCTGCTTGCCGGCGCTGGTCGAGTTGACCGGCACGTTGCCGAAGGCGAGGCTGGTCGGGCTGAGCGAGACCGTGGGGCTGGCACCGGCGACGAGGATCGCCTCCTTTGCTTCGTACTTCAGCCCGTAGGTCGTCCCGCCCGTGAAGCTGGCGCTCGAGAAGGCGCCGGTGCGCCCGGTGCTGGTCGTGACGACGATGAATTCCTCGCCCGGCGCGGGATTGTAGAACGCAGTACTGACCGCGATCGCGCCGGCGAGCGCAGCGGAACCGAACACATGAATCTGGTCAGGGCCGGAGCCGGAGCCGCCGATCTGGATCGAGAGGCGGCCGGCGCTGGTCTGGACGTAGCTCCCGACGACGAAGAGCGCGCCAGTCGAGCCCCACACCCCGGGATCGGTGCCGATACCGGGTCGGACCTCGGCGTTGTTGACGAGCCTCGGCCTGACGAAGCCGTCGCCCTCGAGCACGCCGCCGTTGACGACCACGCTTCCGCCGGCCGCGATCAGGTCACCGTACACCGTCGTCAGCCCCTCAGCCTGGGTGTAGTCGCCGGTCGAGGTGAAGGTCGACCCGCTCACCGAACTAATCGAGACGACACCCTCGTTCGTGAACGGCACGGAGGTGACGAAGTCGCAGCCGCTGTGGCATTCCAACCTCCCGCTGGCGGCGTTGGCGCTGAGACGGGCGAGGGCATCATTGCCGTGCTCGTCCTCGATCCCGCCGAACTCGAACAGGGTCAGCCAGCCTGCGTTCGTGCGCACGTCCGCTCCTCGGTAGCGAAGGATGCCGTCGAGTAGCAGGTGGCCACCGACCAGCGTCGTCCCTTGCTGGTTTGTGAACGACCCCTGCGTCAAGTCGAGGGTCGTGCCCGGCGAGACGACGAGGTAGCCGTCACCCTCGTTCGTCCAGTCGGACCCCGGCGCGGGGGCGAAGACACCCGCGTAGCCCGGAGTCCACAGCTCCCCCCTGTTCAGGATGTCGCCATCGATGTAGCGGAGGTTGGTGCCGCCGTACTCGGGCAGGATGGCGCCGTTGTTCGTGAAGGTGGCGCTCGTGGTGGCACTCAGGCGCGCCCAGGCGCTGTCGGGGCTGTGGAGGCGGATCTTTCCGTTGTTCGTCCGCGCGGTCGTCGTCGTCAACGTGGCATTGCCTTCAGCGCCGGAAACGAGGATCTGCTGATCGGCACCGATGTTGCTGCCGAGCACGTTGCCCAGACCGAAAAGCACGAAGTCGCCCGCCCCACCGGAGGGGCGCAAGTCGACGTCGGCCAACTGCAGCGGAGGCTGATAGCCGTAGCCGGTATAGCCGCCCGTCTGAGCAAAGAGGCCGCCCTGCTGCCGGTAGGTCCCCTCCCCGGCGATCACGCCGAACCCGTTGACCGTCATCGAAGCTCCCGGGCCGTGGCTGAACTGCGCACCGGCAGCAACGGAGAGGCCGCCGGTGACGGTCCAGTCTGAGCCCGCATCGGTCTGTGTGTCGGCCTCGATCGAGACGTGGCCGACGTCGATGATGTCCCCACGGATCGCGCGCTCGCCGCCGCCGCTCTTGCTCAGGATTTCTCCGTCGAAGGCATTCGTGAGGACGGCCCCGGCAGCGACCTCCAGACGCGAGCCGCTCGCCCCGTCCGCGCTCTCGAGCGAGATCGTCCCGGCGCTGCTTCTGCTTGCCTGGACGCGGAGCGCAGCGGCCCCCGCAGCAGCTGTGCCGACGACGCTGATCGTGTGACCGGCGCCCACGTCCGCGCCGAGAACGTTGGCGGCGCCCAGAAGGCGGAAACTACCCGAACCGCCCGGCAGCCTGAGCTCGACTCCGCTCAGCTCGATCGTCGCCCCCGTCGCGCTGCCGCCCGACTGGCTGAACAGCCCGCCCGCCTTGCGAAAGCTGCCACCGTTCGAGATCTGGCCCGCCGTCTGGCTGAAGCTGCCTGCATGGTCGAGCGCGGCGCTTGCCGCGATCGTGAGTTGACCGCTGGTCGTCCAGTCCGTGGTAGTGCCCGAGGCGCGGGTCTGGTCGTTGACGCTCATCGTTCCCTGGTTGTCAAACCGCCCGAGGATGCTGCTGCCCGCGCCAGCGAGACCGGCAGTGCGGAGCGTTCCACGATTGACGACCGGGTTGACAGTGGAGGTGAGCCGCGCAGATCCCGTGCTTGGACTCTCGAGCGCGAGTACGCCGTTAGCGAGCACACCGTCTGCTCCGGCCGCCTGATTCAGCACGAGTACGGCGTCCTGCGCGCCGCCCGCGACGATGCGAAGCGTCTGCGTCCCCGTCGCTCCACCCAGCGTCAGTCCTGCGGCCGATCCGTTCGTCTGCAGCGTGACCGTGTAGGTACCGGCAAGGGTGACGCAAGCGAAGTCGCGGGCAGGATCGGCAGCGTTCGGGACGCCGTTCGTCCAGCGCGCGGCATCCGTCCAGCTTCCATCGACGGCCAGCAGCCAGGAGGTGTCGCAGGTGGCAGCGCGCGCATCAGGGATCGCCACTCCAGCTGCGACCACGAGGGCGATAGTGGTCAAGACGAAGCGCGTGCGCATGACGGTACGCCGAAGCGCACTAGTGAGTCTCATCTGGTTTCCGGTCCCGGGTCGCCCTCTCACAAAGGGATCTGCCCGTCTGCGCACCTTCTAAACGCCGGGCGTCACAAGGCCGGGGTCGGTCGCGCGGCGAATCACGGATACTTGGCCCCTCGAGCCCGGCTTTGGCGCGTCGCTCCAAGACCCCCCAACCGGGGCCGTCAGAGGAATCTCTGCCGGATCCCTGTCTCCCCAGAGCCCGCGCCAGCCTTCCGCGCATTTCGTCCACTTCCGTCAAAATGAAGGAACGGCCTGGTTGAGCCAGATGCTGCGGTTGAGCTGGTGGACGAAATGAACGCCGCGTCGCTTGGGCGCGCAATCAGGGTCGGCGCGCTCGTCAGACCGGGCCCGATCCAGTGGCCGTGAGACTCGCCCGAAATCGCACATCGCCTGAGTCAAGAGGCCGCTTTCGGCAACCAGTCCGGGAACCTCCCGATCGCGACCGGCCGAGGCACGCCGCCAGCGGCCGCGACGACATAGACGCTTTCGCGCGGGTCGGCTAGGAAGGCGTCGACGTCGAGCGCGTAGGCGAGCAGGCGCCCGTCCGGTGACCAGCGCGGATCGACGGCGTCACCGCGGGGCGGGTTGGCGATCCGCCGCCGCTGGCCGCCGTCGCCGCGGATCGTCCAGATGGAAACAGGGTCGTTGATCTTGCGGGGGGCGCCGTTGCCGTGGTAGGCGAGACGGAGCCCGTCCGGCGACCAGTCGAGCCCGCCGGCACAGGGAGGCCCACGCAGGCGGCGTTTGCCGCTGCCGTCGGCGCCGATCAGCCAGATGGTGCCGGAAAGCCCCGAGGAGCAGCCTGTGTAGTTCGGCACCGTGTAGGCGAGCGTGCGGCCATCGGGTGACCAGGCCACGCTCGAGCTCCAGTCACGGGTCAGCAGCCGCCGCCCGGGCCCCTCGAGCGAGACGATCCAGACCTGCCGCAGCGAGTCCTTGACGATCGTCGTGATCGCGAGGCTGCGGCCATCGGGCGACCAGGCCGGCGGTGCGGAGGCGACCAGCCCCGCCGCCGCGGCGACCGGACGGATGCCGCTGCCGTCTACGTTCATCACGTACAGCAGACTGCGGTTGACCTCGGCTGTACGCAGGAAGGCGATCTGGCTGCCGTCGGGTGAGGGCACGGGGGCGCTGTCGGTGCTGTCGGTGGAGGCGAGGCGCCGGCGGGCGGAGCCGTCCGGCGTGGCCGCGTACAGCTGGGCGGTGCCGGCGGTGTTGCGGGCGAAGACGAGCTTGCTGCCGTCGGGCGACCAGCTCGGCCAACGATCGCCGGTCTCGTGCAGGTGCGGGTTAACGGCAAGACGAGCGCGGGTCAGCCGCAGCCGGCGCCCGCTTCTGACCTCGACGGAGGCAAGCCAGGCGGGGCGGCAGAGGTTGCAGCTGACCGAGTAGACGACCCGGGCGCCGTCGGGTGACCAGCTCGGCTGCGTCGCGCCTGCTCGGGCGAGCCGGCGCTCGAGCACGCCCGCGGCGCTGACGACGACCAGCTCCGGAATGGACCAGGCGCCCCTGGTGACAGCGGCGACCAGGCGTCGCCCGTCGGGAGACCAGGAGATCCGCTCTGCCGCCTGCACGCGGGCATTGAGCACACGCCTGCCGCTACCGTCGGCGTTGATCAGGCTGAGGCCGACGTCGAAGCCGCTGAAGGCGATGCGCGCGCCGTCCGGCGACCAGGCGGGGGCACCGTCGTCACCGCGGGTACGAAGCAGGCGCCGCTCGACTCCGGTCTGGACGTCGACGACGAAGAGATCGCCGTCACGCACGAAGACGATGCTGCGTGAGTCGGGCGACCAGCTCGGTGCCTGCTCGGAGCCGCGTCCGCGCGTCAGCGGCCGGTCCTCGCTGCCGTCGGCGCCGATCAGAAACAGCCGCCGCTCACCCTCGACGTAGCGGACGTAGGCGATCGAGCGGCCATCGGGTGACCAGGCCGGCTGCAGCCTGCTGACGAGTCCGCTCGTCAACTGACGTGGAGGGCCGCCGTCTCGGTCGACGACGAAGAGCTGCGCCGAGTCGGCGTTGTCGGAGTAGACGAGCTCGTAACCGGGGTCGGCGCCGCCGGCGCCGCTGGCGAGGCAGAGAGCCGCCAGCGCCAGCAGCAGCAGGCTCTTCGGCACTCAAGCAGGGTAGCGCGGGTGGCGCAGAGGACGCGGCTAGGTCGGGCGCGCGGCGGACGAGCCACAATCGAGGGGTCGTCGAAGGCGAGAGCAGCGCAGACGAACCGGGCTTACCTGGCCACCGGCGGCACGATCTCCAAGCAATCCTCCTCGAGGTTGCCGGGACAACGGTCAACGAATCAGTGGCGCCTAACGGTCGTCGCGACCAAGGCTCATGTCGATGTCAAACCGATCGATGTAGTCCGTGCCGACGCGGCGCTTCACTTCACGCCGGTACTCCAGGAATGCCGAGCGCAGCCAGATCGGCCCGCAACGGAGCACGGTTACCCGGCTGCGGGTTCCCTTGCTTTCACACGTCTTGCACGAGAGCGTGTAGCGGCCGCGCCCCCGCAGCGTTTCAGTGGGATGGTTCGGGCGCACAAGCGTCGTACGTTATCGAAGACGCTTGCTGCAGCTACGAGTTCGGGTCGCCGAGGTCGGCGGCGTGGTGCGCGAGGATTTCGGCGTCGAGAAAGCGGAGGCGGCTCTCGAGCTCCGCGGCTCGCTCGGCGGTCGGTTCTAGGCGGTCGCCGCCGCCGCCGGGCTCGACCGGAATGAGGTCGTCGACGGGATCGCCGGGCTTGACCGCGTCCACCCATCGCTCCATCTCGCCGATGTAGACGTCGAGAGCTGCGGCAGGATTGGGTGCGTCGTCTACGACCAGGTAGGCCGGCGGTAGGTCGCCGACGACGACCCAGAGCCATTCGTCGACGTCGGGCCGGGCCGGGTTGATCCGGAACAGCAAGACGGCGACGACCCCGCCGATCACGATGTCGCCGAGGTAGCATTCGCGGATGCCGCTGCACCACTTGAATGACGAGAGGTACGCGTGGGCACGCTCGATCATCTCGTCGACGAGTTGAGCTTCCTCAGTGTCGGGCTCGCTGAAGTCGGCGCAGCGCGTGAGCTTTCTGAGATCGACCGGCGGCGTCATCTCCGGGCGGATCGTGGCAGACGATCGCGCCGGTTGCTGGCGCGCGCAGCCCTACACTGATGAACGTGGCACGGGCAGCGGTGCTCGGAGCGGCAATCATCTGCGCCACCGGTGGTGCGCTTGCCTGTCGCGGCGACGGTGGTGACGGAATCACGCCGGAAAAGCTTCTGGCGGCCATCGATGCCAGCTACTCGAATGTCGGTGGCGTCACCTTCCGGCCAGTAGGCCCAGACTACGCTCCTGGGGAGCGCACCGTTGTGCGCCTGCGGCGAGGCATCGTCCTAGCCGCCGAGACACACTACGACGCTGGAGCGGAGGAGTTCACAACCCTCGATCTTCCTATCGGTTACTTCACCCGCTACAAGAAGCGGTGCTGGCCGGGCGGCAGCGGTGGGTACCTGGAAGAGCAGAAACGGAAGCTGGCGCCGTCCGGGTGGCTGTTCAGCCGGCGGCTGCGTGTCTTCCACGCGACGAACGAAAGGCTTCGCTCGCTCGAGAGAACGAAGACGGGCTGGCTGCTCGAGATCAGCTTTCGTACTCCCGAGTTCCCCATGCCCGAGCCGATCGATCCGCTGCCGCCGGCCTCAGGTCGCTACGTCCTCACCGTCATTCGCCCCTCCTACTACGTCACCGCCGTGCGCATTACGGTGACGGACTCCTCCCTCGGCACGGCTACCAACTCCCTACGCGTCACGACCTCGAAGGCGCCGCCGCACCTTCTGGAGCCGAAACCGCTCTGCTAGTGGACGCCTGCTGGGCCACGCGACATGCAGCCGAAGCCGGCCGGCCTCGAGTGCCACCCTGCTGCGGCAAGCGTGCCCTCGGACCACTCACTTCATCCCGGAGTCGAGGGGCCGTTTCCTCAGAACTGATCCCCCGGGGGGCCGAGCAACCTCTAGCTGACCTTGCCCGCGGGTGGCCCGCGCCAGCGGGCCGCCTGAAACGTCAACAAACGCCAGCCGGAAGCGCATGTGCCGCTTGCGCGTGCGGGGCATGGTCCGAACCGTATCCTGGACCACTCGCGGGAGGGATGAGCGCGGGCGTCGGGGTCGACGAAGAAGCTGGGGACAGGAGCCAACAAAGCGGTTTTCGCCAGGGCTCAAACTCCTCCAACCAGAAGACCCCCTGCCTTGCGCGGGGTCTTCGACTTTCCCCGCTTCGGGCGACGGCAGCCGACACAGAAGGCCGGAAGCCCCTCCAGCAGCCGGCCCTCACGTGTCTCGGTCAGGTCAGGTCGCCGCTCACGCTGAACGGCAAACCTCTGCTTCGCGACGGGTCGTTCTGCTTCAACCTCCTCGTCCGTCCCTCCTCCAACACGACCAACGACATCATCGGTTGCATATCTGCAGCGTGGACCCCACGAGCTTCAGCACGAACTGGTACGGGTTGTCGCCGCTTGATGTGGGAGACTGCGCCGACACGGGTGAGGCGACCCGAGCGGAGCCGCTGCCGGGGCTGCGCTCGTAGCCGGGGTCTTGGTCTCCGCGATCGTCGCGTAGGCGAGCTGGGCGGCGGCGCCGCCCAAGACGAGGACGGCGGCGAGCGCGAGCCGCCGCCCAGAGAAGTTGATCTGCTTGTGAAACCCCTTGGGTTGGTGACCGGAGGCGTTGCCACTGGAGCTTATGAGCGCGAGCTGCCGTTTGGCCACCCGCGGGTACACATGACGCGCCGAACTCTAGATCGCTAGGCGGCGCCGGGCTGGAAGACGTCTCGGGCGACATCGTGCCCCGTCATGTGCGGGGGAGGCATCAACGACGGGACGTTCTCACACCCCGTTAGGACCGAAGAAACGGGCTCACGCCCAACCGCGACGGTAACGACGGCATCACGCAGCCCGGGGTGGATGGGTCGGGCAGACGAGCGACGACAGCGCCGAGCCCTCGACCAAGGCGGAGTTCGACATTCGGCCCGAAGCGCCCCTGTGCCCAGGCGTTACGACCGCACCAGTTCCACCACTCCAGAGAGACGCGGGCGCGCTGCTTTGGCTTCAAGATCGAAGCGCCTCGGCGGGGACCGGGATAGTCAGACGCTGCGTACCGCTCCATGGCCAACGCTGATCCTTCCAGGTCAGCAAGACCCTCGGGGCCTTCGGCAGCGCGCAGGCGTGGCTGCTCCGACTCGCGAGGCGGATCGCGCCAATCAGGGCCGTCCTCGCACCGTTGTAGAACGATGCGGTCGCCTTCAGATCGGCGCCTCCGCACGCCGCGGTCAACTCGCGGCGCAGATAGGGCATCAGGTCGCCGACGGGTCCGATCTGAGCCAGGTCGACCGGGCTGCTGCGCAGGGCGAGTCCGATCGGCTGACCCAGCGCGACGGAGACCACCAAGATCGCGACCGTTCCCTTCGGGGTTGGCTTACCCGGCGGGCCGCGCGCTTCGTCGTAGACAAACGTCCCGGTGAGGACAACGAAGTAAGCGGGGCGGTCGGCCGAGTGAGGGCTGAAGCCCATGCCGAGCTTCGCCGTGTCGCCCTCCGTACCAAGCACGAACGAGGCCGAGGTGGGAACGGGATCATCAAGTAGAGCGGCATCGCGCTCCGTCACCGCAACCAGGAACGCGGGTGGAACGGACTGGTTGGCTTCGCCGCCGCGCGCCTCGACGGTGTGGTTCGGGCTCTTGCTGCCATCGACCTTCGAGGTGCGAGCAGAAGCGCCCTTGCTAACCGCAAGGCAAGAGGTGGTGAGTAGAAGAACCACCGCTGCCGATCCGGCCTGCACGTTCCCGATGTTACAACGCCGCTTGAACGCTGTGCCCGTGTCCTCCCACCTCAGGTCTTCCTCGGGTTCTGCCAGGGAGACGGTGCGCCTGCTACTCGTCCTCAGACCCCGTGCAGCCATATGAATCTCAGCCGAGTCTCGGCCTCGACTGGCCCGCGCCAGCCTGCCGCGCATTTCGTCCAAAAGTGGACGAAATGGAATCGGCATGGTTGAGCCAGATCAGCGGTCTCCACGAGTGGACGAAATGGGATCAGCGCGTCATCACCGATGAGAAAGGGAGCGCCGTGGCGCGACCGTCGCACTGACCAGCCGCCCTCCCCCTCTAGCCTCAGCCACGCGTTGCTTGCCCCGCTCGTCCACGACCGCCCCCCTCGCCCGCTGCAGCTGGGCGGCCAGCGGATCGCCGTTTCCGTGCGCGAGTCGCGCCGCGCACGCCGCCTGCGCATCGTCATCGGCCCGCGCCAGCCGCTCGAGGTGGTCGTGCCCGCCGGCACCTCGAATGCGGCGATCGACCGGCTGCTCTGCGATCGGCGCGGCTGGATCGAGGAGAAGCTTGCCCTCGTCGAGCTGAGGCGTAGTCGGCAACTCGGACTCGCCGGTGCTCTCTGGCTCGCCGGCCAGCGACTGCCGCTCGAGTGGGGCCGTGGCGTGCGAGCAGTTGCGAGCCTGGCCGACGGATGCCTCAGCGTCAGCGGCTCGCCGGCAGAACGCGCCGCGGCCGTCGAGCGCTGGTATCGGCGCGAGGCGCGCGAGCGTCTCACGGAAGCCTGCCAGCGCGAGGCGAGGCGTCTCGGACTCGAGTACGGCGCTGTCGCCGTGCGCGACCAGAGCACGCGCTGGGGCTCCTGCTCATCCCGCGGCACCCTCTCCTTCTCCTGGCGTCTGGTCATCGCGCCCGCCCCGGTGCTCGAGTATGTGGTCGTGCACGAGCTCTGCCACCTGCGCCACCCCAACCACTCCAAGGCGTTCTGGCGTCTGCTGGAGGAGGCGCGGCCGCAGTGGCGAGCACAGGCGGGATGGCTACGCGAGCACGGCGACGAGCTGCTCGCGTACGAGCCGCGCGCGGTGGTCTGCAGCGCCCCACGGCCCGCTGCCGAGCGTCGTCGCCTCTTCCTTGCCTAGGTCTCACGGCTCGTTCGAGCGAGCAAGAGCTCGCGGGTTTCTGCTGTGGGCTACCTGGGCCGCCGAAGAAATCTCTCGCCGAGAAACCGAGCGCACGGCCCGCGCCAGCCTCCCGCGCGAATCGTCCACCACGCCGAAAAACGTTGTTCAGCAGAGGCCACGCCGGCGGTCGAGCGCCCGCCGTTCGAACCAGTCCAAGGACGCGCGGCGCTTCGCCTCACGGGCGTAGGCAGCGATCTCGGAGCGAAGCCAGATCGGCCCGCAGCGGAGTTGAGCGACGGGCTCGGGAAGCGACGCTGGCAGCTCGTGGCCCGGCCGCCAACCCTGCCACTGCCGCCGGTTCGAGAGCACGGATTTCGAGATCCCGAGCAGCTGAGCGGCCTCGTGCGCGCCGACCAGCTTCGGTGTCTTCGCGGAGGCCTGCGCCATGGAGACACATGTAGCTCGATCTGGGGCAAGGATGCCAGCGGGCCCTGCCGTTGGAGCCGTGTCGCCCCAGAGCACTCTCTAGCGCGGTCAGGGGGACACGCAGGTACAGGCCGGGATTGGATCGCGCCGCAGCCGCCTGTTAGCGATGCCGCGGCGCCCTGCCGCGGCGCTCCCGCCTGCGCGGGCGCTCGGATGGATACTCGCCCTCGGCCCGCTCGAGCGCCTCGACGTGTTCCTGGAACGCGTCGATCGCATCCGCGAGCGCGGCGCGCTCCGAGCTGGGGACGGACTCGATCGTCCGCTGCAGGATCGCGACGATCTCGCTGAGGGAACGCCTGGCCAGGCGCAAGCTGGTGCGCTGCAGCTCGAGCCAGCCCTCGTCTGTGACGGCACGGCGGAAGCTGACCGCCCACGCCTCGTCGCTGGCGCTCGCCCAGCCCGGGCTCCGCGGCAGCGGCTCCCGCCCCGTCACCCAGCGCCGGTAGCGCCCGCGCGGGAGAGCACGCCGGCCGGTGGGCGCGACCGGCTCGTCGCCGGCCGCGAAGGCGCCCGCGAGCAGGACGAGCGGCGTCGTGTTCAAAGCGACGGCGAGCGCGACCAGGTGATCGACCCTGATCTTGCACGCGCCGCGCTCGATCGCGGAGATCTGCGACTGCGTCCGCGGGTAGCTGAGGGCTTGCAGCTGCTCAGCCAGCTGGCCCTGCGTCCAGCCGAGCTGCTCTCGCCGAGCCTCAATCGTCCGCGCCAGCAGCTGCTCGGGCCGGATCCCCTGGAGGCGCTCGAGCTCGAGCTCCCCAGCGCTCATGCTGACGAACCGCCAGTTCGCCTTCTGCTCCAGCAGCCGGCGCGCCAGCTGATAGGGGAACGTCGCCTCGCCACCGCGGGCGACCGTGACCGTCTCCGCGTCAGGCACGTCGACCTCGACCGAGTCGTGGCTACCGACGTACTCTAGTCGAAAATCGACTAAAAAATACACGGTACGGCGAGCACACTGGCTGCATGGATCGCCCCGTCGAAGCCGCTGCCCCGCTCGCACCCTGCTCGCGCCCGCTCGCGCAGCTGCGGCTGCACCCTGACGGCGCCCGCGTGCCGGCCATGAGCGCGCTCGAGTACGGCGCCTTCCTCACCGACGTTGACAAGCGCGGCATCCTCGTGCCGCTCGAGATCGATAGCGGCGGTGTGCTGCTGGATGGGCGCCAGCGCCTGCGCGCCGCCCGCGAGCTCGGCCATGCCTGCGTGCCCGTCCAGGTTGTGCAGGTCTCACAGCCGCTCGAGTACATGCTGCTCGCCGCGCTGCGGCGCCGGCAGCTCAGCCCCTCGCAGCGGGCCGCGCTCGCGCTCGAGCTCGACGCCTACCAACGCGCCCGCCTCGCAGCGGCGACGCGCAGGCGCGCGGGAGCAAAGCGGGAGCTTCGGGCAACGTTGCCCGAAGCTCGCCCGCGTCCGCGCGAGCTGGCGGCGGAGCTGGCCGGCGTCTCTGCCCGCACCGTCCAGGACGTGATCAGCGTGCGCGAGTGCGCACCCGACCTGTACGAGCAGGTGCAGCAAGGCGCCCTCCCCGCGCATCGAGCCGCGCGCGCGGCGCGGCGGCGTCAGCGCGACCGCGAGCTGGCAGCGCCACCGCCACTGCCGAACGGCAGCTTCGAGCTGATCTACGCCGACCCGCCCTGGCAGCTCGGCTCCGCCGGCAGCGACTACGCGCCCGAAAACCACTACCCGACGCTGCCGCTCGCCGAGATCAAGGCACTCCAGCCTCCGGCGGCGACGGACGCGATCCTCTTTCTCTGGGCGGTCAACTGCCTGCTGCCGCAAGCGCTCGAGCTGCTGGCCGCCTGGGGCTTCGCCTACCGGACGAACATCGTCTGGGTGAAGCCCTCGATCGGGCTCGGCTTCTGGGCGCGAAACCGGCACGAGCTGCTGCTGCTCGGCCGGCGCGGCAACTACCCCCTGCCCGAGCGGGAGCGCTGCCCTGACTCCGTCCTCGCCGCACCGCGCGGCCGTCACTCCGAGAAGCCGGCCTGCTTCTACGAGCTGATCGAGCGGATGTACCCGCAGGCAAGACGGCTGGAGCTGTTCGCGCGCACCGCCCGTAGCGGCTGGAGCGCCTGGGGGAACGAGCTGCCGGCATGACCGAGACGCTCGTCGACCCGCTACTGGCACGGCTGGCACGCCTGATCGCGCGGGAGCTACTCGCTCTTCAGTCCGTCGGGCAGCAAGATGAGCGCGCTGCGGCCGGATCGCCCTGGCTTTCCGCCGAGTCGGCGGCCGCCTACCTCGACTGGCCGCGGCGGCGCCTGTACAGCTCTGCGCCGCCGGCTCGATCCCCCACTACAAGCAGGAAGGGCGGCTGCTCTTTCGTCGCGAGGAGCTGGACGAGTGGCTCGCCGGCTTCGCGCAGGGACAGCGAGAGGGCCGATGCTGAGGTGCGGAGACAGAGCTATGTTGGCCGAGAGGACAACAGTTGTGACGGGAACACTATGAAGCGAGAACGGGTCGAGCGCGGCATATACCGGCAGCTAAACGGGAGGTACGGCGTCTACCTACTCGTCGACGGGAAGCTGCGCTTCAAGACGCTGGGCTCGAAGCTGGCCGAGGCGAGGAGGCAGCGAGACCTGCTGAGCGCGAAGGCGCAGCGCGGCGAGCTGCTGCAGCCGAGCAAGGTGACGTTTGCGGAGCTGGCGCAGAGTTTGGTGGAGGGGATCGAGGCGCAGGTCGTCTCCGGTGAGCGCTCGGAGCGGACGCTCGAGAACTACCGCTACTTCCTGCATGGGCACCTCCTCCCCATCCTCGGTAAGAAACGGATGCAGGAGATCTCGACCGACGACTGCGCGCGGCTGATCTCGACGCTGCGGGCGAAGGGGCTGTCGCCGAAGACGGTGTCGGGCTCGCTGGCGCCGTTGGGGCGCGTGTTCGCGCTGGCGCTGCGACGCGGCTACATCGCCGACAACCCGCTACGGCGGCTGGAGCAGAGCGAGCGGCCAAGGCCTGTCCGCCGCGAGCAGCGGGTACTGAACCACGAGCAGATCACGAAGCTGCTTGCCGCCTCCCTGCCGCGCTACCGGCCCTTCCTCGCTTCTGCCGTCTACACCGGCATGCGGCTGTCGGAGCTCTTGGGGTTGACCTGGGCCGATGTCGACTTCGAGGCCGGGCTGATCCGGCTTCGCTTCCAGCTCTCGCGCGCGAAGGTGGGAAGTCCTGCTCGGCGGGTGCGGCCGAAGACGCCGGCGGCGATCAGGGACATCCCCTTGCTGCCGCAGCTGGGACAGCTGTTGAAGCGGCACAAGCTCGCCTCTGCCTACTCGGCGCCAAGCGACTACGTCTTCGCCTCCAGCCTGGGCACGCCGCTCGGCTACCGAAACGTGGAGCGCCTCGGCCTGCGCCGGGCGGCGACACGGGCGGGGCTCGAGTCAGAGGGCGTCCTGCCGCTACGGGTGCATGACCTGCGGCACACCTTCGCCAGCCACCTGATCGTCGACCTGAAGCTCGATGTTGCTCAGGTGAGCCGGATCCTCGGGCATGCGCGGCCTTCGATCACGCTCGATCGCTACACGCACCTGTTCGACCAGGCAGGACATGCGGCGGAGATCAGAGAGCGGATGGCGGCGAGTGCGTTCGGGGCGCTGCTCACAAGCTGAGGCCGACGGGAGGCATCCTGCGTCGCTCTTTCCTGGGGTGGCTCCGCACGCTCGCCGCATTTCCGGGAGGAGGCGGATCGTCCGGGATCCCATCCTCTGCCGGACAATCAGGTTGGCGTGAACGCCGGACGAGGCCTCGGACGTCCGTTCCGGTTTCCGCCGTGCTGGCCACGCTTCAAAGACGGGGCGGGTTCGCGCAGACCTTGAGGCCGAGCTTCATCGTCAGGGCGCGGATCGTTCTGTCGAGGGCTGCGCTCCGCTCGAAGAGACGCTCGAGCCGCTTTGCGTCGCGCTGTTCGGCGGCCTTGATCGTCGGTTGATCGAGCGCGTTCGACGCCGAGATCGCCTGCAGCAACCGCGCGTACGTCACCGCACGAGGGCGGGGCGGCACCAACGCTCGCAACTCGCGCAGAAAGCGGACAGCGATCGGATGAGCCTGGCGGTAAAAGCGAGCGATCCCTGCAAGCGTCGTTACTTTCGGGAGCCTAGAGAGGGCACGGTAGTAGCGAGCACAGGCGGCGTCCGCTACGCGGACGAACTTCGCCGCAGGAAGAGGCTGTCCATCACCCTCTGCGCCAGCAGTCGCTGGAACAGCGGCGATCGCCAGCGCGAGGATGCAGAGAACGAGGGGCAGGTTTCGCACGGCAGGGCTAGTGTCCCCGCTCGCCGTTGGAGCTACACGTTCGCATCAGCCGCGCTGGCGAGCGCTTCTCCCCAGGGGTCTTGAGCTTGCTAGGGCGCGATTTCTGAGCGGCCGCACCTGCTCTACTTGACCAAAACTTGACCACGCGCCGTTTTCGGCCTCTGCCGCTCCCATCGCAGCAGTTCCGAAAACACCGTCTGTGCAGGGATTTCCTGAGATGGAGCTAGCCGGGCTCGAACCGGCGACCTCCTGGGTGCGATCCAGGCGCTCTCCCAGCTGAGCTATAGCCCCGTTCGTCGGAAGTCTAGCCGGAGTCCTCCCCGGCGGCTCCGGCAGGCGGGCCTGGATCCTGCTCGAAGAGCCGGCCCGCGCGGATCGTCTCGGCCATGTCCTTCGATTCGGCCCGATAGGCGCCCCCGCTCTCGAACTCGACCACCGGGTACCACCGCTGGCCGGTCAGCCGCACGACGTCCGTTCGCTTGCGCACGGAGCCCGGGCCCTTCACGATCTCGTACTCGATCCCCGCCTCGTTCAGCGCCTTCTGGACACGCCAGCACGCGTCCAGGTTGCTCTTCAGCCAGGTGTGCTTGCAGCGGTGGAGCTTCACGGCCACGGCCTCCTACGATAGCCCCATGCGCGCGGTCGTCCTCGACTCGGCCGGCCGGCCAGGCCTGTCGGAGGTGGCCGAGCCCGTCGGGGACGGCGAGCTCGTACGCGTCCTCGCCTGCGGGCTCTGCGGATCGGACGTCGAGAAGCTGGGACCCGAGCACGCCGGGGCCGTCCTCGGTCACGAGGTCGTCGCGGAGACGGCGGCCGGCCGGCGGGTGGCGCTCCTCCACCACGCTCCCTGCGGAGAGTGCGCGCGCTGCCGCGCGGGACACGAGTCGACGTGCGAGCGATTCGGAGTGCCGACGATCGTGCCGGGCGGCTTCGCGGAGCGGGCGCTGGCGACGGACTGGGTCGAGCTGCCGGAGTCGCTCGACGCGGCGCGAGGCACCGCAGCCGAGCCGCTCGCCTGCGTGCTGCGCGGGGCCGAGCTCGTTCCGCCCGGACGGGTGCTCCTGGTCGGGCACGGATTCGTCGGACACCTCTTCGAGGCCGTTCTGGAGGCGCGCGGGGACGATGTGTTCGCGGTCGACAGCAACCCGGCGCGCCGCGGCCGCTCCCCGGACGGGCCGGTGGACGCTGCCGTCGTCTGCGCTCCCGGCGGGGCTGCCGAGGCGCTCGATGCGCTCGAACCGGGGGGAACGCTGCTGCTCTTCGCAGACGGCGGCCCGCTGCCCGCGGCTCCGATCTACCGCCGCGAGCTCGCGGTCGTCGGCCGGCGCTCGGCGACGCCGCGCCACCTGCGCGAGGCCGTGAGGCTGCTGCCGCAGCTGGAGCTGCCGGCCCCGACGATCCTGCCTCTGGAGCGCTTCCACGAGGGTCTCGCGCTTCATCGGGGCGGCGAGGCGCTCAAGGTCGTCTTCACGCCGTGAGGGCCCTGCGGTTCCATGGTCCGGGCGACCTGCGGCTCGAGGAGGTCCCGCGTCCGGAGCCCGGCCCCGGCGACGTGCTGGTTCAGGTCGAGACGGCGCTGACGGACGGGACCGACCTGAAGACATTCCGGCGCGGCCATCCGCTCCTCCTCGTCGAGCTGCCGAGCCCCTTCGGACACGAGTTCTGCGGCGTCGACGTGGCGACGGGGCGGCGCGTCGTGGCGGCGAACTCGGCGCCCTGCGGGGCGTGCGACCCGTGCCGGCGAGGCGACGAGACCCTGTGCGAGGACCGCCGCCTGCTGAACGGCGCCTACGCGGAGTACCTGCTCGTGCCGGAACGGATCGCGCGCGTGAACCTGATGCGCGCGCCCGACCGCCTGCCGGCCGAGGTCGCCGCCATGGTCGAGCCGCTCGCCTGCTGTCTCCACGGCGTCGAGCGGGCCGCGCCCTCGCGCGGCGAGACCGTCGCGATCCTCGGCGCAGGCCCGGTCGGGCTGATGCTCGCTGCCTGCGTCGCCGACGCGGGCGCCCATGCGGTCGTCGTCGGCGGGCGGCCGGAGCGGCGCGCGCTCGTGCCCGCCTTCGGCGGCGAGCCCGGCCACGGTCGCGGCGCCGGCGTCGTGATCGAGGCGGCGGGGACGGAGGACTCCTGGGCCGATGCCCTCGAGCTGGTCCGCCCGGGCGGCACCGTGGTCTTCTTCGGCGGCCGCGAGCGCGGCAGCGCCGTCGCGGTCGACACCTACCGCCTCCACTACGAGGAGCTGACGCTGCGCGGGGCGTTCCACCACGCTCCGCGCCACGTCCGCGCGGCGCTCGCGTTCCTGGCGAGCGGCGCGTACCCCTGGGAGCGCCTCGTCACGCACCGCGTCGGGCTGGAGGGCGTGGCGGGCCTCCTCGCCGACCCGCCCCGCGACCTGCTGAAGGCCGCGGTCCTGCCGTGACCGCGCGCGTGCTCTCGGCGCGCGAGCTCAACCGCGCGACGCTCGCCCGGCAGCTCCTGCTGCGGCGCGCCCGCCTTTCCGTGCCGCGCGCGGTCGGCCGGACGGCGGGCCTGCAGGCGCAGTACTCGCCCTCGCCCTACATCGGCCTCTGGTCGCGCGTCGAGGGCTTCCGGATCGAGGCGCTCGAGCGGGCTCTCCGCCGCGGAGCCGTGGTCAAGGCGTCGCTCATGCGCCGCACGCTGCATCTCGTCGCCGCCGCCGACCACCCGGCCTTCGCGGCGGCCCTGCTGCCGTGGTTCGCGACCCAGTGGCGCCGCTGGTACAGGCGCGACGACGACGTCCCGGGAATCGAGGAGCTCACCCGGCGGGCGATCGAGCACGCGCGCGCGGAGCCCCGGACGAAGGCGGAGATGCACGAGCTGCTCCGGACGCTCGCGCCGGGCGAGGATCCACAGGCGCTCTGGTGGCGGGTCCAGACGTGCGCGCCCTTCGTCGAGGTCCCTCCCTCCGGCACCTGGCGCTACTTCGGCAAGGCCCGGTTCGCGCCGGCCGGGCGGCTGACTTCACACGTCGACGCGCTCGCCCGGCTCGCAGAGAGCTACCTGCGCGGTTTCGGCCCGGCGACGCGCGCCGACCTCTCCAACTGGTGCGGTCCCTCGATCACCGACTTTCGCCCCGGCCTCGAGGTGCTCGAGCCGCGCCTCCGCCGCTTCCGCGACGAGCGCGGTCGCGAGTTGATCGACGTGGCGCGCGCGCCGCTTCCGGCCGGCGACGCCCCGGCACCGCCGCGGTTCCTGCCCAAGTGGGACAACGTGCTCCTGGCGAACGCCGACCGTTCGCGCACGCTGCCGCCCGAGTACCGCGAGGCGGTCTACAACCCGAAGAACGGCGACGTCGCCCCCACCTTCCTCGTCGACGGCCGCGTCGCCGGCGCATGGCGCACGGAGGGCGCCCGCGTCAGGCTGGAGCCGTTCGCCCCGCTGCCGCGGCGGGTCCGGCGCGAGCTCGAGGCAGAGGCTTGGCGCCTGGAGGGATTCCTCGACCGGCGCTGAGGAGGAGTCCTGAAGACGACCATCCCGGGAGCACGCTGGAGCGAGACGTCGGCCCTCGTCAAGCCCGCTCGACGCGGGAGCCGCCGACGATCGCGTTGCGGCCGTCCCGGAACCGGACCCACGCCTTGCCCTTGCCGTCGTAGTCCGGCGACCAGACGACGAGGGTCGCGTCGGCGCCGCCGACACGGCAGGGCTCGGTGCCCTCCGGATCGAGGCCGCGCCAGGCGCGCACAAACGGATTTCGCTCCCATTCGCGGCCGATCGTCGTCTCGTCGGTGTGGCCGGGATAGGCGACGGTCTCCGGCGGGAGCGCCATCAGCACGTCCATGACCGAGCGCCTGACGTCGTCGAAGGCGTCCCGGGCACCCCCGACGGCGTCGCGGAAGAGCGTGTCGCCGCTGAAGCACGCGCCGTCGACGACGAACGAGACGCCGTCCTGGGAGTGGCCCGGGGTCGGCAGCGCCTCGATCCGGAGCTGTCCGCTCGCGGCGTCCTCGCGCCGGGGCTCGAGGCCGAAGCGGCTCGCGAGCTCGCCGTTGCCAGCCACGTGATCGGCGTGGCCGTGCGTCAGCAGCAGGTGCGTGACGGTCAGCCGCTCGCGCTCGATCTCCTCGAGCAGCGGATCGAGGGGGGCGCCGCTGTCGACGAAGACGGCGCATCCGCCCGGCCGGTCGTAGACGAGATAGGCGTTCGACAGCCACCCGGGGTGCATGCTCCGCCGCACGATCACGCGTGGGTAGGCTAACGCGCTCACACCGAGGAGGAGGATCGATGGGCCTGATGTCACGCGCCTCGACCGTGGTCAAAGCGAAGTTCGCGAAGCTGCTCGACCGCGCCGAGGATCCGAACGAGATGCTCGACTACTCGTACGAGAAGCAGCTCGAGCTGCTCCAGAACGTGAAGCGCGGCGTCGCGGACGTCGTCACGGCGAAGAAGCGGTTGCAGCTGCAGACCGACCAGCTCGAGCAGAGCGTGGTCAAGCTCGAGACGCAGGCCCGCGCAGCGCTCGGGAAGGGCCGCGAGGATCTCGCGCGCGCGGCGCTGGAGCGCAAGTCGGCGGTGCAGTCGCAGCTCCAGGGTCTCGACACGCAGATCCAGGGGCTCGAGACGCAGCAGGAGAAGCTCGTCTCCTCCGAGCGGCAGCTCTCGGCCAAGATCGAGGCTTTCCGCTCGCAGAAGGAAGTGATCAAGGCGCAGTACTCGGCCGCCGAGGCGCAGGTGCGGATCGGCGAGGCGGCGACCGGGATCGGCGAGCAGATGGCCGACACGGGCCTCGCGATCCAGCGCGCCAGGGACAAGACCGAGCAGATGACGGCCCGTGCGGCCGCCGTGGAGGAGCTGGTCGAGGCAGGCACGCTCGAGGACTTCACCGCCGACGGGTCGACGCAGCTCGACCGCGAGCTGGCGGCGCTCGCCTCGCAGAGCCAGGTCGACACCGATCTGGAGCGGCTGAAGGCCGAGCTCGGCCCGGGGGCGGAGCAGAAGGAGCTCGGGGCGCCAGAGCCGGCGGCCGCCGTCGGCCGCGAGCAGCAGGAGACGAAGCAGTGATCGTCCGGCTGATGCACGAGGGCGTCTACCGGGTCTCGGACGAGGTGGTCGAAGGGCTGAACCAGCTCGACGACCAGGCCGGCGAGGCGGTCGAGCGCGGCGACGAGGGGCTGCTGGGGTCCCTGCTCGAGCAGATGTTCGAGCGTGTCCGCGAGCAGGGAGAGCGGCTCGACGACTCCGACCTCAGCGCGTCCGACCTGATCATCCCGCCGAGTGACCTCAGCCTCGACGAGGCGAAGGAGCTCTTCACGGGCGAAGGCCTGTTCCCGGACCTCCCCGCCCGGACGTAGCCCCGGGCCTCCATTCGCCACGTCCGTTCGAGACAGGTCCAGGGGCCAGGCCCGCGGACCTGTCCGGACGGGCGCGGCGGTCCGTTCGAGACACGGCCGGGGGTCAGGCCCCGGACGTGTCCGTAGCCGACGAGGCCAGGGGCCAGGCCCCCGGACGTGTCCGTACGGGGCGGGGCCCGGCGCCCTCGCGCCCGCGCCGCCCGCCTCAGAGCGGCGCGTCGAAGACGCCGAACCAGCGCGTCAGATCGGGCTCGATCGGCAGCTCGCCCTCGAGCTTCGCCTTCAGCTCGAGCTCGCGCGCGTTGTCGCGGCCGCTCTCCTCGCCCGTCGGCACGAACGGCCAGAAGGCGCCGCGCTTGTAGCCGTAGATCCAGAAGACGGGCCGTGCCTCGCCCTCGAAGCGGAAGACAGCCGCGAGCAGCTGCGAGCCGAAGCCGCGGCTCTGCAGCTCCTCGCCGATCAGGTGCGAGGTCGTGACGAGATCCTCGAAGTCGACGTCCCGCATCACGATCCACTCGTAGCCGAACGCGTCGCTCCGGCGCTCGAGGCGGGAGCCCGTCTCCTGCGTCACCTTGTCCAGCAGCTCCTGGAGCTCGTTCTCGGCGCGGACGAACTCGCCCGCCGACAGCGGCTTGAAGCAGACGGCCGCCGAGACCGGCTTCAGCCCGAGCTCCGACTCGAGCGTGATCCGCGCCGTGGAGATCGCGAAGAGCTTCTCGCGCGAGGCCTCCTTCAGCTTCCGCCGCCCGAAGAGGACGTCCGCGAGCCCCACGGCGTTAGACGCCTGACCGGCAATTCCCGCGGCGCGGCTGACAACCCAGACGCGGCGACGGTTCAGCCCGCTCGCACGCCGCCCGTACTTCCAGTACGAGCGGCGCACGATCGAACTGACCGCCTTGGTCTGGATCGCCCCCGCGTGCGCGCAAATTACCGATCATGCGTCCCTACAGAACCGGCTTGCCCATCTCGCGGGCGATCTCCGCGAGGCGGGCCAGGCGCTTCTCCATCGGCGGGTGCGTCAGGAACAGCTCGCCGAACGCCGACTTGATGTTCGTCGGCACGATGAAGAAGGCGTTCATCCCCGCCACCTCGCGCAGGTCGCGCTGCGGGATCGTGGCCATGCCGCCGGCGATCTTCTGCAGCGCGCTCATCAGATTCTCGGGCGCCCCCGTGATCAACGCCGCGCCGCGGTCGGCGGCGAACTCACGGTAGCGCGAGATCATCCGGATCAGGATGAAGCTGAGCGCGTACGTGACGATCGAGACCAGCATCACGATCAGCCAGACCGGCGGCCCGCTGTCGCGGCTCCGGCCGCCGCCGAACATGCCCGCGTAGAGGCCGAAGCGCGTCACCAGCGCCGCGAGCATGGCGAAGAAGCTCGCGAGCGTCATGATCAGCACGTCGCGGTTGGCGATGTGGGAGAGCTCGTGGGCGATCACGCCCTCGACCTCGCGCGCGTCCAGCCGCTCCCAGAGCCCGCGCGTGATCGCGACGGCAGACTTCTTCGGGCTCCGGCCCGTCGCGAAGGCGTTCGGGACGTCCGTGTCGATCACGGCCACCCTCGGCTTCGGCAGGTCGGACATGGCGCAGAGCCGGTCGACCATCTGGTGGAGGGCCGGCGCCTCTTCGGGCGTGACCACCTTGGCGCCCGAGGCCTTGAGCGCGAGCTTGTCGGACATGAAGCACTGGAACAGCGCCATGCCGACCACGATCACGAGCATCGGGTAGAGCCCGACGCTCAGCACCTGGAAGAGCACGACGGCGAAGACGACGTAGAGCAGGCCGAGCGTGAAGCTCGTGCCGAGCATCCGGATCGAGAGGCCTGCGTCGCGGCCGTATGCCTTGCGTTTCATCGAGAATCGTCCCCTTGAGCGAGAGAAGGTTCGGCCCAATGGTAGCTGCGGGGTGTGCCTGTCTCGCAGTCGGAACCGCGCAGGCCCGTGCCGCCGACGTCCCGATCACCGTCGTGACGGGCAACGAGGTCGTCGAGCTGGGGCTCGCCGGCGCGAAGGGGCTCCTCGTCCGCCCGGAGCTGGTGGTTCCACGGCCGTGCCGCATGCGGCCCTGCGCGATCGAGATCCTGGTCTACCGGGAGGGGCCCGGACGCGGGCGGGTCGCCGTCCTCGGGGGCGGCTACCTGGGCCTTCTCGTCTCGGACTCGACCAGGGTTCCCGGACTCGTCACCCCGGCCGACCTCGAGCGGTTCGACCTCGGATCACGCCCCGCGCGGGATCCGCTCGCAGAGCTCGAGACCCTCGATCGCCGGCTCGACCAGATCGCGGCCGTGCGCGCCCCCCTGAGCGGATTGCTCGTCGGGGTGGTGCTGCTCCTCGCCGCGGCGTCGGCGCTGCGTCGTTCGGAGCTCCTCGGGCGCGCAGCGCTCCTCGCCGCGCCCGCGGCGCTCTCGACCTCGGTTGCGCTCGCGCTCGCGGGAGCCTCGGAGCCCTGGCTCACGGCGCTCGCCGTCGCGACCGCCGCGTCGCTCGGCGCCCTGCTCGCCGCCGCAGCGACCCGCGACCGGCGCGTGCTCGCGCTGGTGCTGCTCGCGCCGTTCCTCCTCTACCTGGTCGTCCTCGCGGGCTGGACACACCTGCACACGCTCTCGGCCTTCGGGCCGCGGGCGGAGGACGCCGGGCGCTTCTACGGGATCCCGAACCGGGTCGAGACGCTCCTGCTCGTGCCGGCCCTGCTCGGCGGTGCGCTGCTCGGACGGCGCGCGCTCGCCCCCGTCGCGCTGCTCGCGGCTGCGACCGTCGGCCTCAGCTGGACCGGCGCCGACGGCGGCGGTCTCGTCGTCCTCGGCGCGGCCTTCGTCGTGCTCGCCGCCAGGCTGACCGGAGTCGCGTGGACGCCACGGAACATCGCCGTGGCCGTTGTGGGCACCGTCGCCGCCGCGGTCGTGTTCGTGGTCGTGGACGCGAGCACGGGAGGCGAGAGCCACGTCACGCGCGCCGTCCGCGAAGGCCCGGCCGAGCTCGCGCAACACCTCTGGCACAGGCTCGACCTGTCGCTCGAGCGCGCCACCTCGTCCTCGCACGCGGTCGTGCTGGCGCTGATCAGCCTGGGCGGGCTCGCCTGGCTCGCGAGCCGCCGGCCTCGGACCCCGGTACGCGACGCGCTCCTCGTGGCGCTTGCCGTCTCGCTCGCCGTCAACGACTCTCCGCTCGACACGCTCGGCTACGGCGTGCTCGCGTGCACGGCGCTCTGGAGCTGGGAGCGGCTCGCACTCTCCACGGCTTGAGTAGACTCGCCGCCGTGCGCCGCTTCGCCCCGTTCGCACTCGTCCTCGCGTTCGTCCTCGCCGGCTGCGGCGGCGGCGAGGTGGTGGCGCCGACGGCGGGGACGGTCGAAGGCACGCTGCCCACGACCGGGGGCGGCACCGCCGAGGGCGACGCCGCGAAGGGCAAGTCCCTCTTCGAGGCGCAGGGCTGCAACGGCTGCCACACGTACACGCCCGCAGGATCCAACGCCTCGGTCGGCCCGAACCTGGACGAGCTCGCCGAGCACGCGCAGGCGGCCGACCAGGGCTCGCTGGAGGAGTACACGGCGGTCTCGATCACGAACCCCGGCGCGTACATCGTGCCCGGCTTCCCCAGCGGCGTGATGCCGCCCTACGACTCGCTCTCGGACCAGCAGGTCGCGGACCTCGTCGCCTTCCTGACGAACCCCTGAAGCTTCCCCGCGGCTTCCCCCTCGCCGCGACCACGCTCGCGTGCGACCTCGACCGCACGCTGATCGCCGAGGACGGGGTGCTGCGGCCCCGGACGGGTCGCGCGATCGCCGCCGCCCGGGACGCCGGCCTGCGCGTCCTGATCGTGACCGGACGGATGTTCCGGTCGGTCCGGCCCTACGCGCTCGAGGCTGGGATCGACGACCCGGTCGTCTGCTACCAGGGCGCCGTCGTCGCCGAGCCCGGAAGCGGCCGCTTCCTCCGCCACGAGCCGATTCCGCTCCAGCTCGCCCGCGAGGCGGTCGCGGCGGTCGAGGCCGAGGGCTTCCCGCTCAACGTCTACGTCGGAGACGAGCTGTACGTCGCACGGGAGACGGCGGAGTCCGACGCGTACGCGAGCTTCCAGCACCTGCCCGTGCACGTGGTCGGGTCGCTGCTCGACTGGCTCGACCGCCCGCCGACCAAGCTCGTCAGCGTCGGGGAACCGGAGCTGCTCGACGCGCTCGAGGTGCGCCTGAAGGCGCGGTTCGACGGGCGGCTGTTCATCTCCAAGTCCCTCCCCCACTTCCTCGAGCTCGCGAGCCCCGAGGTGACGAAGGGGTCCGGCCTCGCCTTCGTCGCGGAGCACCTCGGCTTCACCGCCGCGGAGACGATCGCCTTCGGAGACGGCGAGAACGACGTCGAGCTGCTCGCCTGGGCCGGGTACGCGGTCGCGGTTCGCAACGCGCATGTGCGGGTGCTCGCGCTCGCCGACCTCGTCTGCCCGCCGGCCCGCGAGGAGGGCGTGGCTCAGGTGATCGAGGCCCTTCTAGACTCACGCGCATGATCGACGCGAAGGCGGCGAGGGCCCATCCGGACATCTTTCGTGCCGCCCTGGCTCGCAAGGGGGCGGGCGAGGAGTTCGACGAGTTCCTGCTCGTGGACGAGGCCTGGCGCGCCCTGACGCCGCGCGTCGACGAGCTCCGCTCCCGCATGAAGCTGAAGGGGAAGCCCTCGCCCGAGCAGCTTGCCGAGCTGCAGGCGGTCAAGTGCGAGCGGGAGCGGGTCGAGGGCGAGATCGCGGAGCTCGAGCGCCGCCGGCGGGAGCTGCTGGAGCGGATCCCGAACCCGCCCGATCCCTCGGCGCCGGACGGAGCGACCGAGGAGGACGCCGAGGAGGTGCGCGCCGTAGGCGAGCAGCCTGCCTTCTCCTTCGGGCCCCGTGACCACCTCGATCTCGGCTCCGCCGAGGGGTGGATCGACGTCGAGCGGGCGGCCCGCGTCTCCGGGTCACGGTTCGTCTACCGCCTCGGCGACGCGGCGCTCGCCGAGCTCGCCCTCTACCGCTACGCCCTCGACCGCCTGGTCTCGAAGGGCTTCGTCCCCGTGCTGCCTCCGGTCCTCGTGCGCGAGGAGGCGATGTACGGCACGGGCTTCCTGCCGACCGACGAGGCCAACCTCTACCGCGTCGAGCCCGACGAGCTGTACCTGACCGGCACCTCGGAGGTGGCCCTCGCGGCGCTGCACATGGGCGAGATCCTCGAGCAGCTGCCGCTCCGCTATGCCGGCTATTCGACGTGCTTCCGACGGGAGGCCGGGGCGGCGGGCAGGGACACGCGGGGGATGTTCCGCGTGCACCAGTTCGACAAGGTCGAGATGTTCTCGTTCACCAGGCCGGAGGACTCGGGCGCCGAGCACGAGCTCCTGCTCGGGATCGAGGAGGAGCTCGTCCAGGAGCTGGGCCTCCCCTACCGCGTCGTCAACGTCGCCGCGGGGGACCTCGGGGCCTCGGCGGCGAAGAAGTACGACATCGAGGCGTGGTTCCCCGGTCAGGACCGCTACCGAGAGATCACCTCGACGTCGAACACGACCGACTACCAGGCCCGGCGGCTCGAGGTGCGCTTCCGCCGCGAGGGCAAGCCGGTGCACGTGCACACGCTGAACGGGACCGCGGTGACGGCCCGGACCCTGATCGCGATCATGGAGAACTTCCAAGACGAGGACGGCTCGGTCGCGGTGCCGGGCGTCCTGCACGAGTTCGGGGCGCCCGCGCGGCTCGGGAAGGCGCGCGAGCGCGGCTCGGCTAGCCGCCGGCCATCGCCGCCACCACCCTGAACGGCTCGGCTCCCGACGCGACCTCCTGCGGCAGCGGATCATCGGCGGGATCGAGCGTGATGTCGCGCCCGCACGCGAAGAAGCGGATGAAATCCCGGCGCTTCGCCGTCCCGTGATCGCGAATCGTCCCGCGCAGGGCCGGAAAGGTCGCCTCGAGCGCGTCCAGCACCGTGCGTTGCGTGGCCCCCTCCTGGACCTCGAGGGAGACCTCTCCGTCGACGCCCGCAAGCGTCCGCAGGTGGTGCGGAAGCACGACGCGGATCACGACAGCGTCTGCGCCTCGACCGAGAGCACCGGGGGCAGATCGTGCACGATCGCCGTCCACCTGTCGCCCCCCTCCGGTGACGCGTACACCTGGCCCCCGGTCGTCCCGAAGTAGACGCCGCCGGGATCGAGGCCGTCCACCGCCATCGCGTCGCGGAGCACGTTGACGTAGCAGTGGCTCTGCGGCAGGCCGTCGGTGAGCGGCTCCCATTCGTTCCCGCCCGTCCGGCTGCGGTAGACGCGGAGCTTGCCGTCCGGAGGAACGTGCTCGGAGTCGCTCTTGATCGGCACGACGTAGACCGTGTCCGGCTCGTGGGCGTGAACGGCGATCGGAAAGCCGAAGTCGGAGGGAAGGTTCCCGCTCACCTCGTGCCACGACTCGCCGCCGTCGTCGCTTCGCATCACGTCCCAGTGCTTCTGCATGAACAGCACGTCGGGGCGCGACGGGTGCATCGCGATCCGGTGGACGCAGTGCCCGACCTCCCTGTCCTCGTCCGGCAGCTCGCCCGAGCGCAGGCCGCGGTTGATCGGGCGCCATGTCTCGCCACCGTCGTCCGTGCGGAACGCGCCCGCCGCCGAGATCGCCACGAACATCCGCTGGGGGTCGTCGGGGTGGATGAGGATGGTGTGTAGGCACAGCCCGCCGGCCCCGGGCTGCCACTGCTTGCCTGTCTCGTGGTCCCGGAGGCCCGACAACTCCTGCCACGTCTGCCCTCCGTCGACGGAGCGGAAGAGCGCCGCGTCCTCGACGCCGGCGAACACCGTGTCCGGGTCCTTCAGCGACGGTTCGAGGTGCCAGACGCGCGCGAACTCCCAGGGGTGCTGCGTGCCGTCGTACCACTGATGCGTACCGGGGACGCCGTCGTAGACGAACTCGTTGCCGACCGGCTCCCACGTCGTCCCGCCGTCGTCCGACCGCTGGACGATCTGGCCATGCCATCCGGTGGACTGGGACGCGTAGAGCCGATCCGGATCGACCGGCGACGCCTTGAGGTGGTAGATCTCCCATCCCGCGAACAGCGGGCCCGCGACGCTCCAAACGTCACGCGTGCCGTCCGACGTCAGGACGAATGCGCCTTTCCGCGTACCCACGAGAAGCCTGACTCCGCTCATCGATCCTCCTTCTAGTTCTCGAATGACCATTCTCTCCGAGGACGAGCAGCCGCCTCGAACTGACCGCCTCGGGAGGTAGACCGCGTCGCAACGGAAAAGTCATCGGTCGAGTACACAGACCTGCTCGACATGGCTCATCCGCGAGTTGTCGACCGCGCCTGCAAGGAGGGCCAACGGGGCAACCAGGGGGTCACCCGCGGAGAACGGCCAGGGGCACGTTCGACTCGTAGCCGCGAAATGGTGGCGTCCGCGACCCTGCTCGAGCGCTACTACGTTTTTCGCTCGCTGCGCCGGTCGAGCTCGGCTTGTGCCTTCTCCGCGAGCCGCCGCGTGTGCTCCGCATTCTTGAGCATCTGCTCACGCCTCTCGCGGTCAGCTTTCGTCGTCTTCTTGGCCATCCTCGTCCTCGAGAAGCTGTTCGATGTGGGAAGCGACGCTGCGATGTCGCTGACGTTGAAGAGTAGCGCCACCACTTCGTCGCGCGTGATCACGGCGCTGCGCAAAAGGGAAGGGGGCTCGTGGGGAAACCGCAGGTTTTCCCCACGACGACGGCGGGGGTGGGATTCGAACCCACGGGCCACCCTGCGGCAGCCAACGATTTTCAAGACCGTCCCGTTCGACCGCTCCGGCACCCCGCCTCGGGGGAGAGTAGCGTCGACTCCGCTGGCTGAAAGAAGCGTCGCAGGGGGCGAACACTCACCCCACGGTCCCTCCTCAGACCACGCTCAGCAGTGCCGCCACGGCTTCGCGCGTAGGTCCGGATGCTTCCGAATCGCGCTGAAGCGGAGCTTCCGGGCGGCAGGGCAGAACTGTCGCGGCTCGAGCTCGTACTCGACGGCGAACACTGCCTTGCCTGCCTCCACGAACACGCGGTAGTCGCTGCATTCGTCGTACCGGAAGCACGATTCCACCACTGCCATGTCGAAGTCCCCGACGAGCTGCCTCGCCTGAGAGCCGTCGTTCTTGAGCGCGATCGACATCCCGTGGGCGTGCACTCGACGCGCGAGCCAGTGGTTGAATCGCAGCTGGTCGGCGCGTGTCAGCGGAAACCCCGTCCGCGCGTCGAAACCGTTGACGTTGTCCGCCTCCACCGCGTCGAATCCCTTCCGGGCGCACATGGCGAAGCGCTTCTCGAGGATCGGCGCGAGCTTGTCGATCCGGCGGATGTCGAGCCACCGCTCGTTCGGATAGCCCGCATACCGCGCCCCGAGGACCGAGCGCGGGAAGGCCCCTGCATCCGGACGCCAGTCCTCCCAGCTTCCGACGCTCAGGTAACAGAGCACCTTACGGTCCCTGTCGTGGAGCGTCTGGACGACGGATCCCGGAACGTCGAAGCCGTCGACCTCGTAGACGTCCGCCGGCACCGACGTATCGACACGGCCCTGGAGCTGCAACTGCCATGGCTTGGTGGTAGGCCCGGGAAGCCAGCGCTCGGAGGCGGCGTTCGGGGTCGAACCCCCCGCCCACCCGACGGCTCCGGCGGCGGCGGCGACCGCGAGAGTCGCCGCCACTCCCGCGCCCAAACGCCGTCGCACGAACCGTGCGACGGGGGAGCGCACCTATCGTGCTCGCCGGTAGGTGTAGGTGACGTGAACGAGGCCGAACCCGACGAGGATGTTGAACTCCTTCGCGTCTTTCAGGTAGGCGCGCATCGGGATCGCGAGGGTCTTCGAGCCCGAAGGCTGTTTTGGATACTGGACGCCGAAGTCGTTCCTGAAATCCGGGGCTGCCACGGTCATCGCCATGTAGAGCGGCTGCTCCGGCTTCACGTCGCTGACCCGGATCGAGATGGGCATCTTCGCGACCTTGCCGACCGTCACCGTTCCGGGCGCCTTGAACGTGACCGTCACCTTCCACGTCGCCCCCTCGCAGCAGTTGTCCCAGACGACCCTTCCTCCTGCGGCGTCGACCTTCGCTGCCTTCTGGTGGCCATTCTTGACCTTGGTCAAGGCGGGGATCAGCGTGAACGTCGTCTCGCGGTTGCAGAGTGGCTTGGCGCCCGCGGCGGCCGGACGACGCGCGCGGCACTTGCCGGTGAAGCCGACCTGGACGCGGCTGTTGCGCTCCGTGCCGGCTTGCTGCCCGAACGTGATGTCGCACAAGGGGAGAGCAAGGGCGATGCTGTTCTTCGTTGCGGAGCGGGCGACGTACATTGTCGCTCTCAGGCCTTCCCGACACGCGGGGATCGTGCTTTCGACGATCTCGAGGACAAACCGTATGGACTCGGCTCCGCTGATGTACGGCGTGTAGCGCGCCTCCTCGACGGACAATCTGATCTGCTCCGTCCGCGGATGCGGCGTCAGGATGTCGAGCTCGACGACCACCGTCCCGGTGGTCACCGAGGCGTCCCGCGCCTTCCCTTCCTCAGGTGACTGGTTGAAGTCGAGCCGGCCCTTCGCCGCGATTCGGGTCCCGACGATGTTCGGCGGCCGCTTGCCGCCGACCGCGCTGAAGGAGTAGTCGAGCCGGTAGGCGGGAGTGGCCGCCGTCGCACTCGGCAAGAGGGCGGCGCCGGACCCGGCCAGCGCGAGCGACCCCGCACACGCCGCGATTGCCGCCAAGAGTGCTCGTCTCGTCCGATCGCTGCGCCGCATCCTTTCTCCTCCGTCTCTCGGGACCCTCGACTCTGGCCTGATCATCCTCCTCCCGCCGCCCGGACACAAGCGGGTGGTTGCCTTTCGGCTCACGCGGCCTCGAGGTGGTCGAGGCCGACCGGCCGCGGCGGATTCTCTCGCGGCTCTCGCGGGACTTCGACGGGACCGGCGAGTGGACGCTTCACGAGACGGCGGAGGGGTCGGAAGCCGTGCTCGACTGGCGGCCCTCGGTCAACCATGCGCTGATCAAGTACCTGACCCCCGTGCTCCGCCCGCTCTTCGGGTCGAACCACACGTGGGCGACGCGCCGGGGGGAGCGCCAGCTCCGCGAGTTCCTCTCGGCGTGACCGGGCGGGCTCAAGGCAGCGGAGGGCCGGCTCTCGTTCACCCGTACGGGCCCCTCAGGCTTCGACCGCCTGGTGCCGATACACCCGAGCATGAGCTTCAGCACTGTGTTCTACGCAGGTCTGATCGTCACCGTCGAGACGACGTGGATCGGCGCGCTCGGCTACGGGCTCGCTCGCCTGATCGCCCTGTAGGTTTGCGAGCCGTCAATCCGGGCACTGCTTGGCCGTGGGCGCCGGGGCCGGAATCTTCCTGATCGCGATTGGCGCGATCCTCACGTGGGCGGTCAAGAACCCCGAGAGCGGCGACGTGAACGTGCACGTGATCGGCGTCATCCTCATGTGCGCCGGTGTCGCGGGGGTCCTCCTCTCCCTGCTCTTCTGGGAGTCGTGGGTCGGACCCGGGCGGTGGGTGCGCCGCCGGACGTACGCCGCGCCCGTCGCTCCGCCCGCGGCCGATCCCTACGCGGCCGCCCCGCCCGCGGCCGATCCCTACGCGGTCGCCCCGCCGGCCGCTCCGTACGTGCGGGAAGTGCGCAGGACCACGTACGTGGAGGAGGAGAGGCCGCCGCCGGGGCCGCCTGCTCCCCCGCCCCCGCCCGACGCGTACTGACCCGCGCCGAGCCCTCGAGCGTCGCGGCAGGTCGCTGACACGTGCGCCGCGACGACCTCCACCCCGATCCGCTGCGACAGTTCGAGTCGTGGCTCGCGCGGGCGAGCTCGAACGGCGTGGCCGTGCCGGAAACGATGACGCTGGCGACGGCGAGTGCGGCCGGACGACCCTCGGCGCGGCAGGTGCTGCTGAAGGGCTTCGACGAGCGGGGGTTCGTCTTCTACTCCAACGCAAGGAGCAGGAAGGGGCGCGAGCTGGCGGAGAACCCACACGCGGCGCTCCTCTTCCACTGGCAGCCCCTCGGTCTCCAGGTCCGGATCGAGGGCGGGGTGGACGAGGTCGACCGCGCGGAGTCGGAGCGCTACTTCCTCACGCGTCCGCTGGGGAGTCGTCTGAGTGCCGCAGTCTCGCCCCAGAGCGAGGTCGTCCGGTCGCGCGCGGAGCTCGAGCGGCGCGTCGCGGAGCTGCGCGCGGCGGTTGGCGGCGGCGGCGAAGGACCGCCCCTGCCCGAGCACTGGGGCGGCTACCGCCTGGCGCCGGCGGAGTACGAGTTCTGGGAGCACCGCGACGACCGGCTCCACGACCGCTTCCGCTACAGGCGTCACGACGGCGGCTGGCTGATCGAGCGACTGGCCCCGTAGGGGTGTGATCGCCGGGGCCTGACCGGAGTGCGCAGCACTCGGCGGATGACCAAACCCCTCGATCGAGGCTGGACCCGGAGCGGCGGCTTCCGATCTAGGAGGCATGGCTCCGAACTTCCGCCCCCTCCTCCGCGGGGTCCTCGTCGCAGCTCTCGCCTCTGCTCTCGTGGCCCCGGCCGCGTCAGCCTCGAACCTGATCGACCGCGACGCCACCGGCGTCAAGCTCGCGGTCGACCGCTCGGGCAAGGCGCTGCTCACCTACCGCGCAGCGGGCAAGCTCAAGCACGTCCTCGCCTGGGGGGCGGTGAACGCCCACGCGCCAACCCGGGCGAGGCCCCAGCGCGAGTTCACGGTCGACTACAGCGGCGGCTGGAAGCTCAGCCACAAGCTCCCGCTCCTCTGGGAGAGGTTCAAGAACGTCTGCGGCCCCTACCGCGGCCCCGAGCTCGCGTGGCTCGTCACCGCCTGCACGGCTCCCGACGGAACCCACTGGGCGGTCCAGAGCTGGCAGCGCATGCTCCCGAACTACGGGCTGACGGCTCGCGACGCGAGCCTGAACGCCTCGGAGCTCCGGCTCTCGCACTGGCAGGGCGACCTGCCCGTCTTCACGGTCAAGCAGGACTGGGCCTACCGCCGCTACGAGAACATCTACGGCTCGGTCGTGTACCGCGGCCAGCCGATGTACGGCTTCGGGACGACGCAGTACGGAGCGCCGACGGACAACTACGGCGTGCTCGTCTATGTGGACACGCGCAACTCCGCCTACGGCGCCGGCTGGAGGCGCGAGAACAGCTTCGTCACCCACCGGAACACGGGAGTCTTCTGCTACGGGTTCTTCCCGCACGGACGGAACCCCTCCGGCAGCGGGGACGCCTACCGGGCGACCGCCGTCGGCCCCGGTGTCTTCCCCGACCTGTTCTGGCAGGGGAAGTCGCGAGGCGCCTTCGACGAGGCCCTCGACCTGCTGGCGAACGCCGACCAGCAGCAGAACTTCACCGACAGGCTCTGCGCCTACAAGTAGGCCCCTCGGGGCCGTGTCGTGGGCCGATCGGCCCATTGATCCGCGAAACGGAGCGTAGTACCCTCGATGGGTCGTGCGATCCGACTCGAGAGAGCGCCGCGCTGGGCGCCGTTGCTTCGCCCTGCTCGCCGCGCTTGCCGCAGGAGCGCTCGTCGCCCCGGCGCAGGCATCCAACCTCATCGATCGCGACGTGACCCGGGTGAACCACCTGATCGTGAAGAAGGGCGGCATCGCGCATCTGATCTACACGAAGGACGGCGCGCGGAAGCACGTCGTCGCCTGGAACGCCGTCAACGCGAGGTTCCCGAGGCGAGCGGGCCGGCAGACCGAATTCCGGATCAACTTCAACCAGGGTTGGCGGACACCCCATTACGAACCGGACCACGCCGCGCTCCTGCGCTCGAACACGTGCGGGAGGTACCGCGGCCCCTCGCTCCCCTGGCTCGTCAAGGCGTGCACCGCGAACGACGGAAGCCACTGGGCCGTCCAGAGCTGGCAGCGGACGATTCCGGACCGTGGGCGGCAGGACCCGGGCGGGCTCGCCGGGACCGAGCTCCGGCTCTCGCACTGGGCGGGTCCCCTCCCCGAGCTGACGGTCAGGACCGACTGGACCCGACCCCCCGCAGACCGGACAGGATCGCTGGGCGACGCCGAGGCGTGGGACCACCTCTACGGCAGGCTCACGTACCTCGGCCGGCCGATGTTCGGCTTCGGGACGACGTCCTACGGAGCGCCGACCGACACCTGGGGCGTGCTGCTCTACCTGGACACCTTCAACTCGAACTGGGGCAAGGGATGGAAGCGCGTCGAGGGCTTCGTCACGCACAACCCCACGGGCGTCTTTTGCTACACCCTGCGAGAGACAGCCACCCGGCCTGCCGGCGACGGTTCGAGGTACCGGATCACGGCGGTCGGGCCTGGCGTGCTGCCCGACATCGTGTGGCTGGGAAGCTCCCCGGGTCGCTACGACAAGGCTCGGGACGAGGCCGCGAACCTGGATCAGAAGCAGAACTTCTCGGACAAGGCCTGCCGGCCGGGCTAGGCGTCGCTTGCGACGCCGACCTCAGGAGCGCGGGCTTGCCCGTGCTCCGTCTGAGCCGACCGCACGAGCGCATCCGGGTAGAGACCACACTCGTAGGCGTCGCTTGCGACGCCTACCTCAGGAGCGCGGGCTTGCCCGGGCTCCGTCTGAGCCGACCGCACGAGCGCATCCGGGTAGAGACCCACGCTCCCGGGCGTCGCTTGCGACGCCGACCTCAGGAGCGCGGGCTTGCCCGTGCTCCGTCTGAGCCGACCGCACGAGCGCATCCGGGTAGAGACCGACGCTCCTAGGGAGCCCAGCCCTCCAACCGGCGCAAGCCCCGGCCATCCCTATCATCGCCGGGTGCCTTCAGGCGAGGATCTGCGTGCCCTGATGCGTTCCTTTCCCGCGGGCGTCGCCGTCGTCACGGTCGACGTCGAGGGGGAGCGCCTGGGGCTCACAGTCGGCTCGTTCGTGTCGCTTTCGCTCGAGCCTCCGCTGGTGGGCGTCTCGATCAGCCGGCACGCAGCGCTGCACGAGCTGCTGCGGCGAGCCGGCGGCTTCGCCGTCAGCCTGCTCGCGACCGGCCAGGAGGCGGTGGCGGCCCACTTCGCCCGGGGCGTGCCGCCGATCGCGCTCTGGCAGGGGATCTCGATCCGGCCGGGCCGTGCGGGTGCGCCCCTCCTCGCGGACGCGCTCGGCTGGGTCGAGTGCCGCACCGCCGCCGAGCACGAGACGGGCGACCACACGTTCTTCGTCGGCGAGGTCGTGAGCGTCGAGCGGGGCCCCGGGAGCGCAGGCCTCGTCTACCTCGGACATCGCTACGGCGAGCCGTGACCCGGGCGGTCGTCTTCGATCTCGACGGCGTGCTGATCGAGACCGAGGAGCTCTGGGACGACGTCCGCTCCAGTCTCGTCCGCGAGCGAGGCGGACGCTACGACGGCGAGGCGCAGCGCGCGATGATGGGCATGAGCTCGCCCGAATGGTCGCGTTACATGCACGCCGAGCTCGGGGTCTCCGGCTCGCCCGAGGAGATCTCGGCCGAAGTGGTGCGACGGATGGCCGCGCGGTACCAGGAGGGGTTGCCGCTCGTGCCCGGCGCGGTCGAGGCGGTCGAGCGTCTCGCCGGCCGGTGGCCGCTCGGGCTCGCCTCCTCGTCGAACCGGCAGCTGATCGACGCGGCGCTCGACCTCGGAGGGCTCGCTCGTCTCTTCCGCGTCAGCGTCTCCTCGGAGGAGGTCTCGCGTGGGAAGCCGGCGCCGGACGTCTACCTCGAGGCGGCGCGGCGGCTCGGCGTCGAGCCGTGTGGCTGCACCGCCGTCGAGGACTCCCACAGCGGCATCCGGAGCGCGAAGGCGGCCGGGATGACCGTCGTCGCGATTCCGAACCGCACCTACCCGCCCGAGGCGGAAGCCCTCGCTGCCGCGGATGTCGTGCTCGAGTCGATCGAGCAGCTCTCGGTCGCGGCGATTCTCCGCAAATAGCGGGAAAACCTCGGGGCCGGCCGCGAGCCTCCCTCCGCGTGCGATCCTACCGCGCGAGAACGCGCGCGTGTGTCACGCCCCGTGCCAGGACCGAGCCATTCAATCCACCGCGCGCCCCAGCAGCACGCAGGCGTTGTGGCCGCCGAGACCCATGGCGTTCGAGAGCGCGACCTCGATCTCGACACGCCGCGCCTCGTTGGGGACGTAGTCGAGGTCGCACTCGGGGTCGGGCAGGCGGTAGTTGATCGTCGGCGGCAGGACGCCGTCGCGGAGGGCGAGCACGCACATGATCGCCTCGATCGCACCGGCCGCTCCGAAGCAGTGGCCCATCATCGACTTGGTCGAGGAGACCGCGAGCCGGTGGGCGTGCGCGCCGAACACCTCCTTCAGCGCCCTCGTCTCGGCGGCGTCCCCGAGCGGCGTCGAGGTGCCGTGGGCGTTCACGTAGCCGACGCGCTCCGGCTCGATGCCCGCCCCGCGCAGCGCCCGGAGGATCATCTGGCTGACGCCGCCCGCCTCCGGCTCGGGGGCGGCCATGTGGTACGCGTCGTTCGAGTTCCCGTACCCGATCACCTCCGCGTACACGGGCGCGCCGCGCCCCCGCGCCCGATCGAGGTCCTCGAGGACGAGCACGCCGGCGCCCTCCCCCATCACGAAGCCCGCGCGCGTCGCGTCGAACGGCCGTGAGGCTCGCGGCGGTTCCTCCTCCTCTGCCGCCAGGCCCCGCATCGCGCAGAATCCGGCGAGGATCAGCGGGTGGATGCAGGCCTCGGTGCCGCCGGCGAGCACGGCGTCGGCCTCGCCGCGGCGGATGATGCCTGCTGCCTGGCCGACCGCGTCCGACCCGGTGGCGCAGGCCGACACGGGCGCGTAGTTCGGCCCGCGAAAGCCGAGGGAGATCGCCAGCTGGCCCGACGCCGTGTCGACCAGGACGCTCGGGATGAAAGTCGGGGCGACCCGTCCGGGCCCTCGCGACCCCAGCACCTCGCTCTGCTCGACGATCCCCATCACGCCGCCGATCGCCGAGCCGAGCACGATCCCGACGCGGTCCCGGTCGGCCCCGTCCAGACCCGCGTCCGCCACGGCCTCCTTCGCCGCGGCGAGCGCGAGCAGGACGTTGCGCTCGAGCTTGCGCACCTCTTTCGAAGAGGCGACTCCCGAGGGATCGAACCCTTTCACCTCCGCCGCGATCCGCACGGGGAACTCGCTCACGTCGAAGGCGCTGATGAAGTCGATCCCGCTCCGGCCTTCGACGGCCGCGCGCCACGTCGTCTCGATGTCGTTGCCGAGCGGCGTGACCGCGCCCAGACCGGTGACGGCGACCCGTCCCATCCGGACGGAGCTTAGATGTCGATCCTCCGCATCGCGAAGCGCCCGAGCTCCCGGCCGCGGAAGGTGGCCCGGCCGCGGTAGCCGGGGCCGTCAGGCTCGAGGACGTCGACGAGACCCGCCAGCGGCCCCGTGTAGTGCAGCGAGAGCCCGCGCACCTCGAAGGGGATCCCGAGCGGGCCGAGCCGCGTCTGGCCCCGCTCGCCGCGGATCCGCTTGCGGACGCCGAGCAGGGGTGGCAGCAACCCGCCGGTCCGCTCCACCGACCAGACGCCGTCGAGCTCGCCCACTGCGTTTACCCTTCCAGGCCCGTGCCGCCGGAAAACCTGCCGTTTGGACACGGGGGAACCCATGGTTCCCCCGCGCACCCCCTCCTTCACGCATCGAG
>JBHEMU010000126.1:0-3898 GCA_046262415.1 Gaiellaceae bacterium
AAGCTGGGCTCCCGCCGGGACAAGCCCGGCTCCGCCCCCGGAACCGGGCGGGCATGCCCAACGTGGAAAGGAAGCGGATCCCGTGGCGGTGGTCATAGCCTCGAGCATCAGAAAGGAGCTCTCCGGAGAGCTGCTCTTCGACGGCGTCTCGTTCAAGCTCGAGCGCCGCGACCGGCTCGCGCTCTCGGGCCCGAACGGGGCCGGCAAGACGACACTGCTGCGGATCCTGGCCGGCGAGACGGAGCTCCACGGCGGCGAGCTCGCGTTCGACAAGGGCACCCGCGTGGCCCTCCACGACCAGCGCCCGCCGCTCGAGCTCGGCCTGACGCTGCGCGCGTACTCGCTCGCGGGGGCGGCTCCGCTCGTCGCCGCCGAGGAGGAGCTGAGGCGGCTGGAGCGCGCGATGGCGGCGGGCGAGCACGCGCCGGCGACGCTCCGGCTCTACTCGGAGGCCCAGGCGCGGCTGGAGCACGCAGGCGGCTACGGGTGGCGCGAGCGGGCCGCCGGGGTGCTCCGCGGACTCGGCTTCGCCGAAGCCGACCTCGACCGGCCGCTCTCGACGTTCTCGGGCGGCGAGCTCACGCGGGCGTCGCTCGCGCGCACGCTCGCGGGAAACCCGGACCTGCTGCTGCTGGACGAGCCGACGAACCACCTCGACGTGTCCAGCCTCGAGTGGCTCGAGCAGACCCTCCAGGAGCTCGACGCCGCAGTCATCCTCGTCGCGCACGACCGCTGGTTCCTCGAGGCGACGGCGACCGCGGTGCTCGAGCTCGAGGGGCGACGCTCCACGTACTTTCCGGGCGCCTGGCACGTCTGGCGGCGCGAGAAGGCCGCGCGCGCCCAGTTCGCCGCCAAGACGGCCGAGCGCCAGGCGGAGGACATCGCGCGGCTCGAGCGCTTCGTCGAGCGCTTCCGCTACAAGGCGAGCAAGGCCCGCCAGGCTCAGGCGAAGCTGAAGCAGATCGAGCGCATCCGCCGGGACCGGGTCGAGGCGCCGCCGCCGTCGCGCCGCACGCTCGGCTTCGAGTTCCTGAAGCCCGCGCGGAGCGGCCGCACGGTCGTCGAGGCGGCGTCACTCGCGGTCGAGGCGGGGGGCCGCCCCCTGCTCCACGACGTCTCGTTCGCGCTCGAGCGCGGCGAGCACGTCGCGCTCGTCGGCCCGAACGGCTCCGGGAAGACGACGCTGCTCGAGACGCTGCTCGGGCGCCGCCCGCCGGCCGGGGGCTTGGTCCGGTTCGGCCACGGAGTCGAGCCCGCGTACTTCTCGCAGCACGAGATCGAGCTCGACGAGCGGGGCTCCGTGCTCCAGTGCGCCCAGGGCGCGACCGGGCTGCAGCGGCCACAGGCGCAGGCGCTCCTCGGGCGGTTCCTCTTCTCGGGCTGGGAGACGCACGAGAAGCCCGTCGCCGTCCTGTCGGGAGGGGAGCGCCGCCGCCTCGCACTGGCACTCGTGGTCGCCTCCGGGGCGAACCTGCTCGTCCTCGACGAGCCGACCAACCACCTCGACCTCGAGAGCCGCGAGGCGCTGGAGGCGGCGCTGGAGGCGTTCCCGGGCACGATCCTGCTCGTCTCGCACGACCGCGCGCTCCTCGACGCGGTCGCGGAGCGGACGCTGGCGATCGAGGACGGCACCCTCCGCTCCTACGACGGCGGGTGGGCGGAGGTCGTCCGGCGACGCGACGAGACCGATGCGGCGCCTCCCCCCGCGGCCCCGGCGAAGCCCGAGCCCCCCGCCCACGAGCAGCCCCGGCGCCGGCCCAGCGAGCTCGAGCTGGTCGAGGCGGAGATCGAGCGCCGGGAGGCGGCCGTGGTCGAGCTCGAGCGCAGTCTGGCCGAGGACTGGACCGACGTCGACAAGCTCGCCGCGCACAAGCTGGCGCGCGACGAGCTCGGCTTCCTGCTCGAGCGCTGGGAGGCGCTGTTCGAGGAGGCTCAGAGCTAGGCGCGTAGGGGGGCCCGAGGCCCCCCTACGCGTCTCGCTCGACGCTCTACCTTCTGACGAGGCGAACGGCATCGACGATGCCCTCGCCCCAGATGTTGTTCTGCTCGTTGTCGCCCACGCAACGAGCGTTCCACTCCGGCGGCCGCCCGGCCGCGCTGTAGTCGATGTACGGCGGATTCGGGCACGGATGGTTGACGGCCCGCATCAGGAGTCCCTTGGTGGTTCGGGCGGGAGGCATGCCGAGCCCACCGTCGGGATCCGTGACCTCGCCCCACTGGCTGATCAGGAGCGCCGCCGCGCCGGCAACGTGCGGGCCGGCCATGGAGGTGCCCTGGAGCCACTGGTAGTACGCGCACACGCCGCCCGCGCAGTCGCGGACGACGAACGGGGTGTTCGGCGTCCCGTCCGGGTTCAGCTCGCCGTGCAGGCGCGCGAGCCGCTCGGAGTACGTGGACAGGATCAGGTTCTCGACCTGCCTGCTCTGAGGCGTGCCCGGGTAGTCGCGGAACCAGCCGCCGGGTGCGGCAATGACCGGACCCTCGGTGCCCCAGTTCGAGTAGTCGGCCTTCATCTTCGAGGGACCGACCGAGATCACGCTGATCACGTTGTTGCCCTCGGTCGGCATGTCACGGCACCAGTTGTTGACGTGCCGAGGGTACTCGGATCCGGGCGGGTAGTCCGGGCTCGAGGTGTCGATGGTCGGGTTGTCGAGATCGGTGTGACCGTTCCCGATCGAGCTCACCAGCGTCACGCCGCGGTCGTAGGCGTAGTCGAGCGCACGCTGCGTGGCCTCGTAGATCATGCCCTGCTCCCTGCGGGCCTCCGGCGGATCCTCGGGGCTGTTGATGCAGTTGTAGAGCCAGGGGTCGATGTAGTAGCTCATGTTGACCACGTCCACCCCGTGGTCGCCGGCGAACGTGAGGGCGTCGATCGTCGGCTGGAGGAAGAAGTAACCCGAGTCCTGGCCCGCACGCAGGTTGAGGAGGTCGATCCGGGGCGCCACGCCGGCGATCCCGAGACCGTTGAGCGCCGCGCCGACCGTGCCCGCCGTGTGCGTGCCGTGGCCGTTGTCGTCCACGTTCGCCGGGTCATGGCACGAAGGCACCTCGCACGGTCCGTCGATCTCGATGCCGTTGACCGACGGGATGTCGGTCGTGAAGTTCCGGCTCAGGCCCGTGTTGAAGTTCGGGGCGAGGTCCGGGTGGTCCGCCTCGATGCCCGTGTCGATGATCCCGACCTTAACCCGGCGATCACCGGGCTGGTACGGGTAGGAGCCGTCGACGGTCGCGTGCATCATCGCCATGTCCCACTGCAGGCCCGCGAGCGGCTCGGCGCCCGCGCGGGGCGCGGGGACCCTTCGAGCGCGGCTCGTGGCGCGGGCGCGCTCGGACGGCGTCAGCCGCTCGACCGTGTCCGGCTTCGCCCCGCCGGTGGTGACGCGTCCGACCGGAAAGTGCCGCGCCGCTCCGGCCAGTGCGCCGTGCTGCTGCGCCTCGGCGAGGAAGCGCGGGTTGGCGGAGTAGGCGGTGGCGAGCCCGACCTTCGTGTTCTCGTGGACGATCAGCCCACCCGCCTGGCGGACGGCGAGCCGCGCGTTCGCGAGCGGCGCGCCGGTCTTGTAGAGCACGACGTACTCCGTCGTCTTCCCCTTCCAGGTCGCGGCCGCCGCCGTTCCTGCCGCGCCCAGGGCCAGCGTGGCGAACGCCAACGTGGCCGCTGTCAAAAGCTTCCTCATCTGCAATCCCTTCGTGAGCTAGAACCCCGCGCGAAACTGCTGCTGGGACGCCGCCAGTGTACGACAGATCGGACGGCATGCCTAAGGGCCTATCCCGGAAGGGCGAGAGCGAGGGTTGCGAGGTGGGCCTTCTTGAACGCGATGAGGCCGCTCGCGAGTTGGAGGAGGGCGAGGTGGTTTTCGTCTTTCTTCGACCAGCGGATCAGGAGCGCTCGGTTGCG
>JBHEMU010000127.1:0-18331 GCA_046262415.1 Gaiellaceae bacterium
TCGCAGCGGCCGACGGCTGGTCGTGCGCCTCCAGGCCGGCTACCCGCTCTTCGCCGACTTCGTCGAGGCGCTCCGCCGGATCCGAGCGCTCGCACGCGCCCCCGCCTGAACGACTCGCTCGTGCCGCAGCTGAGACGGAGCGCAAGCCGCGGCGAAGCCACGTCTGCACACGCCTCCCCAGGGCGCGCGCCCGCCTCGTCTCGTTTCTCGGCTCGAGACAGCACCGCCTGGTGACCTGACAAGCCAGCGACGTCGCCGACGATCGCGACCTCAGCCGCTTACTGCAGGATCCGGGTAGCTAACCCGGATGCGCTTCGTGCGGTCGGCTCAGACGGAGCACGGGCAAGCCCGCGCTCCTGAGGTCGGCGTCGCAAGCGACGCCTAGCGGCTCATCACGAAGCAGGCGTCGTGCGAGGAGCGCGCCGCCTCGACCCGGTGCAGCATCCGGCCGCCGCGCCGAACCACGCACAGCGTCCCGCGCGTCAGCGACGGCGTCAGCACGACGCCCCAGCCCTGCTGCACGTTGTACGACCCGATGGGCACCCGCGTCGTCGCCAGCAGCCGCCCGCCCGCGACCTCGTGCAGGCGCAGCGAGCCGTCGTCGCCGCTGGCGACGTACGCGCGCCCGCCGATGAACGTCACGTGCTGGGGCGGCGCATCCGCCGAGAGCCGCAGGCGGATCCGCCTCGCCCGCGTGTCGTAGATCGCGATCGTGCCGCGGTCGCCCGATGTCACCCAGACGCTGCGCCCGTCCGGCGTGAAGCCCACGTCGTGGGCGAGAAACGGCGGTCGCAGCCGTGCCACCAGCCGCGGCCGCGCCGGTCGTCGGACGTCGACGATCGCCACCTCCTGCGCCTTCGAGCCGAGGGCGACCCAGAGCTGCTTCCCCGAGGGGCTGAGGGAGACGTGCCGCGCCGGCCCGTCCAGGTCGACCCGCGCGAGGACCTCCGCGCGGACCAGGTCGACCACGGCGACGTCGCCGCGGCCGGAATCGGTGACGAAGGCGTAGCGCCCGCCCCGATCCGCCGCCGTGTAGCGCGGCGCCGCGAATCCGCGCACCACCGCCCGGACCCGCAACGACGGCCCGTCGATCAGGCTCAGGGCACCGGCAGCCGTGTGCGCGACGAGCGCCGACCGACCGAGCACGCTCTCGATGCTGCGGGGATCCGGAAGGGTCGGCACGCGCCGCACGATCAGGCCGCTCGAGAGGTCGACCGCCGCGATGTGCGCCTCGAGATCCGCCGTCACGAGCGCCAGCGGCGTGCCGCCGGGAATCCGTCCGCGCGCGGATGGAGACGCGACCGCGTAGGGCACGGCGGCGGCGGCGAGCAGGAACGTGCGGCGATCCACCACACGTACTACGGCCGTGGGGGCGCCGGCGGTCCCTGCGGCCGGGCGGTTAGATTCCGAGGCATGCGCCGGCTGTTCGCGCTCCTGCTCGCGCTCGGGGCGGCCGCGGCGGCTCCCGCGGCCGTCTCGGATCGCTCCGTCAAGGCGCTCGGACCCGTGACCGTGATCGCCCGAAGCGGGTCGGCGGTGGCGATCGCTTCGGCTCCGGCCGGCACCGAGTGCGACTACGTCCAGCTCTGGAACCTCGCGACCAGGAGCTTCGAGCGCCTCCGCAAGGCCCCGGACGACCCCTGCTTCCAGGGCCCGAGCACAGGGAGCGGCATCGACGCCGTCAGCGTCTCCGGCAACCGCCTCCTCTGGCTCGAGTACGGCGGCGGCAACCTCCGCGACTGGGTCGTGAAGACGGCCACACCGGGCGCCGCGAAGCCGACCGAGCTCGAGTTCGAGGAGGTCGATGTCGAGGAGCCGGCGCCGATCGTGATCGGAGACGGCTCGCAATCCCGCCTTCCGTACTCGGTGAACGACACGGTCAAGGTGCTCTCGCCGGCGGGCAAGCGGCTCTACACGTGGGCTGCCCCCGACGAGGTGACGGCGCTCACGTCGTACCGCGACCGGGTCGCCGTGCTCATGGCCGGTGGGGGGGCGGTCGTGCTCTCGGCGGCGGGACGCGTCGCGCAGACCTCCACGGCCTCGCCGGGGGTGAAGTCGATCCGCCTCGGCGGCGCCGGCGTGCTCTTCGAGCTGGCCGGGGGCGCGGTCGAGCTCCGCCGGGGCGCCCAGTTGGTGAGGACGCTGAGGCTGCCCGCCGGCGCGTCGGTGCTCGACTATGCGGAGGGAATCCTGATCTACTCGCTCGGCACGAAGGTCCGCGGCGTGCGCGTCGGGACGGCGAAGGACGTGCTCCTGCGCGACACGGGCCGGAGGCCCGTCGTCGCTGCGCTCGAGCCGAACGGGCTCTCCTACGCGGTCGGGAAGCGCGTCTTCTCGGTCGCCATGGTCCGGGTCACGGCCCGGTTTGGCTGAGGGCGGCCCTGGTCGTCTCGGGCACCCCCGCCCGCTTCAGGGCGCTGCATGCCGGAGAGCAGCCCTTCGTGATGCCGAATCCGTGGGACGTGGGCTCCGCACGGCTGCTCGCGTCCTGCGGCTTCGAGGCACTCGCCACCACGAGCGCCGGGTTCGCCTGGTCGATCGGCAAGCTCGACCACGGCGTCACCCGGGACGAGCTGGTCGCACACGTGGCCATCCTGGCGGGAGCGACGAGCCTCCCGCTCAACGTCGACAGCGAACGCTGCTACCCGGATGATCCGGGCGGCGTCGAGGAAACGGTGGCGCTGCTCGCCGAGGCGGGGGCGGCGGGCTGCTCGATCGAGGACTACGATCCGGCCGCCGGCCGCATCGAGGACGTCGACGTCGCGGCCGAGCGGGTCGCCGCCGCCGCGCGGGCCGCCGGGAGGCTGGCCGATCCGATCGTGCTCACCGGCCGGGCGGAGAACCATCTCCACGGCGTCGACGACCTGGAGGACACGATCGCCCGGCTGATCGCCTACCGGGATGCCGGGGCCGACGTCGTGTACGCGCCGGGTCTCTCGGACCTCGCCGGGATCGCCGCCCTCGTCGAGGCGGTGGGCGTTCCCGTGAACGTGCTGGCCCTGCCGTCCGGGCCCACCGTGGCCGAGCTGGCGTCCGTCGGGGTCAGGCGCGTCTCGACGGGGGGCTCTCTGGCCCGCCGCGCCTACGGCGCCCTGGTGGCGGGGGCACGGGAGCTGCTCGCCGACGGCACGTCCCGGTACGCCGAGCAAGGCGTGTCGAACGAGGCGCTGAGGGCCGCGCTGGCCTCGTGACCGAGACCTGCGGTCCGGAGACGGTCTGGGTCGAAGAGCAGCCGAGCCCGGCGCCGTCGACCAGCCGAGAAAGCGGTCGCGCGTCGGGCCTGCCGGAAGCCATCGGTGAAGGCCGGGTTCGGTCTTTGTAAATCCCTGGAGACAGTTCCGACGAAGGCCTCGCGGCGCCTCCGCCTCGAGTAGAATTAGCCGTGGGGAAGCGATGCGGTCTGCGGGAGGGGGGATCCGAGGATCCCTCCCGTGAGTGATTTCGGGTTTCGAAATCACTCGTGCGAGTGAACTTTGGAGGGAAACGCCGGTCAAGTCGACATACTCACTCTGTATAGTCGAATCCGGGCACCAGCGGCGTCTCGGCACAAGCCGAAACGGCGAATACGTCAACCAAACCAAGGGCGAGGGTACATAATGAGCAAGCATCGAGTTTTCAGCGGCTTGGGGGCAGCTGTGCTGGGGGCACTGGTTCTGGCCCTGCCTGCGGTCGGCGCGACCCCCAGCGAGATCTACAAGGACTACGCCGACAACGGCGCGCTGGACGGGGCGTACTCCCAGCAGGACCTGCAGAACGCGCTCAAGAGCGCATCGGTCCAGGGCTACGGCAGCCCGGTGATCATCATCAAGATGAAGCAGCGGAAGACGGGCGGGCTCGAGGGCGAGAAGACGCCGCCCCGCGGCACGACCATCGTCCCGCCGCCCAAGAACGACCTTCCCTTCACCGGCGCGGAGCTCGGGCTCTTCACCGTCGTCGGACTGGGATTGGTGGGCAGCGGCTTCCTCCTGCGTCTGACGGGTCGCAAGCGGTCGAACCTGTAGGCAGCGGGCGCGCGGTCCTTGCGTCCGGTGCGGGTTCTGCCGACAGGAACTAGGCGTATGCCCAGCGACAACCCACTCGCGGCTCGATGAGCGCGCTCGAGGAGACTCGGGCCGAGACCTTCCCGGTCGGGGAGGTCTCCGAGCCGATCCTGCGGCGAGCCCCGGCGGTCCGACTCTCGCCGGGGCTTCTGCTCGGTCTCGCCACGGCCGGGCGCTTCGCGGTCGTCTGGCTCCCGGTCTACGCGCTGCTCCTCCACCACGACCAGCCGCTCGCGGCCGATGCCGCCAAGGCCGGGCTGATCTCGCTCATCTGGCTCGTCTCGCTCCGGCTCTCCGTCGGTTCGGCGCGACTGACGATGCCGGCGCGGGGGATCGCCCTCGCCCTGGCCGTCGGATCGATGGTCGGTCTCGTCCTCGTCTCCGGGCTGAGCTTCTGGATCCCGGGGCTCGAGGTGTCGCAGCTCGACCTGCTCGAGATGACCGGCGCGATCTTCCTGCTCGGGCTGGGCTGGGAACATCTCGTCCGGTCGACGGCTGCTGCCGAGCGGCGAATCCTGGTCGTCGGCGCGTCCGACGGCGGCTCCGAGCTGATCGAAGAGCTCGCGCTGCTCGAGGACTCGCCGTACCACGTGATCGGCGTCGTCGACGACGAGCGCGAGACGAGCACGGTCGCCGGCGCGCCGCTGCTCGGACGTACCGCTGACCTCCCGGCCCTGATCGAGCGCGAGCAGCCCGACCTCGTCGTGCTCGCGGTGTCGCAGAACCGACTCGAGACCTTCGCCCGCCTGCTCTCGGTCGCCACCCACGGGTTCCGCGTGGCCGAGCTGCCCCAGTTCTACGAGCAGGCCTTCGGGCGGGTGCCCGTGCGGCGCCTCACCTCGGCCTGGTTCATGAGCGTGCTCCACCTCTACCAGCGTCCCTACACGCGCATCGCGAAGCGCTCATTCGACATCCTCGTCGCCTCGATCGGGCTGCTCGTCACGGCACCGCTGTTCCCGATCCTCGCCCTGCTCGTGAAGACGACAGCCGGGCCTCTGGTCTTCCGGCAGGTGCGGCTCGGCGAGGGCGGCCGGCTGTTCACGATCCTCAAGTTCAGGACGATGCGCAACGGTGCCGAGGAGCCCGGACGCCCGCTGTGGGCCGAGGAGCGCGATCCCCGCGTCACTTCGATCGGCCGCCTGATGCGCCGGACGCGTCTCGACGAGCTGCCTCAGCTCGTGAACGTGCTCCGGGGCGAGATGTCGATCGTCGGCCCGCGCCCTGAGCGGCCCGAGTTCGTCGAGCTGCTCGAGGACACGGTGCCGTTCTGGAACCGCCGGCACCTGGTCAAGCCCGGGATCACCGGCTGGGCCCAGGTCTCCTGCGGCTACTCGGCCGACGCCGAGGGCACGGTCGAGAAGCTCTCGTACGACCTCTGGTACCTGCGCCACCGCAGCCTCGCGGTCGACCTCGGCATCTGCGCCAAGACGCTCCGCGCGCTCGTCACCGGCGCCGGGGCCCGCTAGACCCCTCTGCCTTTCGCCGGAGGCCCCGGGCAGGGGCGACCGACCGGCCAACGCGCGCCGGCGCGGTCAGGGTAGACCTCGGGGCCGCCGTCGGGCGCTCCGGCCCCGCTCGTCGGGACACGTCCGTGGACGGATCGTCACAACCTCGGCGCGAACGCCATGTCCCAAGTGGCCACTTCGAGGGTCACTTCGAGGGTCAGACCCGGGTGGGCGCCCCCCGCGTCGCGGGCGCGGCGCTGCTCGGTTTGACGCCGACGGCCGCGGGAGGACATCGTTACGAGCGTGGACGCCGCCTCCGTCGCCGTTCAAGACGCAGCCGCGGTCGGCGCGAGGGCTCGTACGGAGAACTTCCCGGTCGTGTCGCTGCTCTTCCCGCGCCGGCTCCGGCCGCATCTCCGCGCGGTGTACGGATACTGCCGCCTGGTCGACATGCTCGGCGACGAGGTCGAGGGCGACCGGCTCGCGGCGCTCGACGAGCTGGAGCGCGAGCTCGACGCCTGCTACGAGGGGGAGCCGAGCTGGCCGGTGCTGCGGGCGCTCCAGGGAACGATCCGCGTACACGCGCTCCCGCGAGAGCCCTTCCAGCGCCTGCTCGAGGCCAACCGGCAGGACCAGCGCGTCTCGGAGTACGAGACGTGGAACGACCTGAAGGGCTACTGCAGGCTGTCCGCCGACCCTGTCGGGCGCCTCGTCCTCGGCCTGCTGCACAGGGCCGGCCAGACCGACCTCATCGAGGCGAGCGACGACGTCTGCACGGGTCTTCAGCTCGTCAACTTCCTCCAGGACGTCCCGCGCGACCTCGCGCTCGGCCGGGTCTACCTGCCGGCGGAGGACCGGGCGCGCTTCGGCGACCCGCCGCTGGACGCTCCGGGGGAGGGCTTGCGCCGGCTGCTTGCCTTCGAGGCGGGCCGCGCGCGCGGACTGCTCGACGCCGGAGAAACCCTGCGAACGGCCCTCCGTGGGCGGATCGGCGCCGCCGTCGGCCTCTTCGCCCGCGGCGGGCTCGCGGCGCTCGAGGCCCTCGAGCGCGTCGAGTTCGACGTCTTCACCGGGCGCCCGCGCCCCTCGCGGGCGCGGCTCGCCCGCGCCGCGCTCGGCTCCCTGGTCGGATGAGCGTCGAGCAGGCCTACCGCGAGGTGGAGCACCTGACCAGGGCGCGCGCGCGCAACTTCGCCTACGGGATCATGCTCCTGCCGCGCCCGAAGCGCCGGGCGATCGCCGCCATCTACGCCTTCGCCAGGCTGGTCGACGATCTCGCGGACGGCGAGCTGCCGGCGATCGAGAAGCGCCGGCGCCTGGAGGAGCTGCACGACTCGCTCGAGACGGCGCCGGGGAGTGAGGCGGTCTGGATGGCTCTCGCGGACGCCCGCCGGCGCTACCCGATCCCCGCGCCGGCGCTGCACGACCTGGTCGACGGCGGCCTGCAGGACCTCGACCGGCACCGCTATGCCGACTTCGACGAGCTGCACGGCTACTGCCGGCGGGTCGCCGGCGCCGTCGGGGTCGCCTGCACAGCCGTCTACGGCGCAGACGAGCCGCGGCGCGCCGAGGCGCTCGGCGTCGCGCTCCAGCTGATCAACATCATGCGGGACGTCGCCGAGGACTGGCGGCTGGGGCGCGTCTACCTGCCCCAGGACGAGCTCGCCTCGTTCGGCGTCGCCGAGGAGGACATCGCCGCCGGGCGCTGCACCGGCCCCTGGCAGGCGCTGATGGCCTACCAGGGCGCGCGGGCACGGGCCTACCTCGGCGAGGGGCTCACCCTGCTGAGCCACCTCGACCGCCGGAGCGCCGCCTGCGTCGCCACCTTCGCCGGCCTGTACCGCGCGACCCTCGACCGCATCGAGCGAGCCGGCTTCGACGTCTTCGCCGGCCCGCCGGCGCTCTCCCCGCTCACGAAGCTCCGGATCGTGGGCGCCGGGCTGCTCCGGTGAGGGCCGTGGTCGTGGGCGGGGGCCTCGCCGGCCTCGCCGCCGCGCTCGACCTGGTCGACGCCGGGCATGACGTGACGCTGCTCGAATCGAGGCCGGCGCTCGGCGGCGCGGTGCACACGTTGCCGGAGCGGGAGGGAGATCCCCGGCCCCCGCCCGACAACGGCCAGCACATCGCCCTCGGGTGCTTCGACGAGTACCTGCGCTTCCTCGACCGGATCGGCGAGAGCGGCTCGGTGCGACGCATGCGCCTGACGCTGCCGGTGCTCGACGAGCGAGGCCGCATCGCCTCGATCGGCCAGGGCCCCGGCGGCCTGCTCCGCTACGGGCACCTGCCCCTGAGAGACCGGATCGGCGTGCTGCGCACGCTGCTGAGGCTCCGCTCGGTCGACGCGGCCGGAGTCACCGGCGCCCTCGAACCGCTGCTGCGCCGACTCGGCTCGTCGCAGCTCGCGATCGACCGGTTCTGGGACGTCTTCGTCCGCCCGGCGCTGAACCTGCCCGCGAAGGAGGTGAGTGCCGCCGCGGGGGTGTTCACCGTGCAGACGGCGCTGCTCGGCCCGCGCGCGAACTCCGACCTCGTGCTGCCGGCGAAGCCCCTGGGCGAGATGCACGGCGTCGCAGCCGGACGCGCGCTCGAGGCGGCGGGCGCATGCGTGCAGACCGGCGTCCGCGTCGCGGGCCTCGAGGAGTCCGCGGCCGTCCTGGCCGATGGCGAGCGCGTGGAGGCGGACGCCTTCGTCCTGGCGGTGCCCCCCGCCGACTCGGCCCGCCTGCTCGGCGAGCCGGATCACGGGCTCGAGGACTCCCCGATCGTGAGCGTGCACCTCCTCTTCGACCGGCCCCTGCTCCGCATGCCGCTCGCGGCGCTGCTCCGGAGCCCGGCGCACTGGGTCTTCGACCGCGGCTTCCTCACCGGGTATCCGCCTGAGTCCGGCCAGTACCTGACGGTCGTCTCGAGCGGTGTCCCCGACCTGCTTGAGGTCCGCGGCCGTAGGCTCGTCGACCTCATGGCCTCGGAGCTCACGAACCGTCTCGGCCGGGCCGAGGTGCTGTGGTCCCGCGTGAGCCGCGAGCCGCGAGCGACGATCGCGCTCAGGGACGGCCACCCCGCGCGCCCGGCGGTGCCGACGGCCAGGCCGAACGTGACGCGGGCCGGAGCCTGGACGGACACCGGCTGGCCGGCGACGATGGAGGGCGCGGTCCGCAGCGGCCGGGCGGCAGCGACTTGCCTCGAGGCGGCGCCGTCGTCCAGAGTTCCCGCATGACGATCGCCCCCGAGCGGACGAGCGCGCTCGACACCGCCGTCGAGGCCGCGGCGGCGCGCCTGCTGGAGCTGCAGCACCCGTCGGGCTGGTGGGTGGGCGAGCTGGAGTCGAACGCGACGATGGTCGCGCAGCACCTCTTCTGGCTGCACATCCTCGGCCTTCGCGACCCCGACACCGACCGGCGGCTCGCGAACGAGTTGCTCGCCAGGCGACGGGACGACGGGACGTGGTCGAACTGGTGGGAGGGGCCCCCCGACCTCTCGACCTCGATCGAGGCGTACGCGGCCCTCAGGCTGATCGGCATCGACCCGGGCGTCCGGTCGCGCGACTACATCCGGGGCGGGGGCGGCATCGGCGCCAGCCGCGTCTTCACCAAGTGCTTCCTCGCTCTGCTCGACCAGTGGCCGTGGCAGCGGATCCCGGCCGTGCCGGTCGAGCTGATCCTGAGGCGGCCGACCTCCCCGGTCTCGATCCACGCCTTCGCCTGCTGGGCCCGCCAGACGATCGTGCCGCTGTCGGTCGTGATGGCGCTGCGACCCGTCCGCCCCGCGGCGATCGACCTCCGTGAGATCGGCGCCAGGCCCGGGGAAACACGTCCCGCCGCGCCTCCGGACGCGCGGCGCCGGCGCGCCCTCGCGGCCGCCGAGCGGTGGGTCCGGGAGCGGCAGGAGGCAGACGGCTCGTGGGGCGGGATCCAGCCCCCGTGGGTCTGGTCGATCCTCATGCTCGCCGCCCTCGGCTACGGATTCGAGGACGGGGCGCTCGTCCGGGCGGTGCAGGGCTGGGAGGGCTTCATGGTCGCCGAGGGCGACCGCCTACGGCCGGAGGCGTGCCAGTCGCCGGTGTGGGACACCGCCCTCGCGGTGCTGGCGCTGCTCGCGGCCGGCGTTCCTGCCGACCACCCGCAGCTCCTGCGGGCCGGGGGGTGGTTGCTCGGCCAGGAGGTGACCGTGAAGGGCGACTGGGCCGTGAAGCGGCCGCACCTCGCTCCGGGCGGCTGGGCCTTCGAGTTCGAGAACGACTTCTACCCGGATGTCGACGACACCGCCGTCGTCGCGCTCGCGCTGCGGGAGCTGGGCGTGGGCCATGCGGCCGTCCGCCGCGGGCTCGACTGGATGGCCGGAATGCAGTCGCGGAACGGCGGCTGGGGCGCGTTCGACATGGACAACACGAGCGGGCGGTTGTACCGGCTTCCCTTCTGCGACTTCGGCGCCGTGATCGACCCCCCGACCGAGGACGTGACCGCCCACGCCCTCGAGGTCCTCGCCGGGGAGGAGGGCTACGACGAGGTCGTCCGCCGCGGCCTCGCCTACCTGCTCGGAGCGCAGCGGCGGGACGGCTCCTGGCGGGGCCGTTGGGGCGTGAACCACCTCTACGGGACGGGGGCGGCCCTGCCGGCCCTCGAGGCCTGCGGGATCCCGCCCCAGCATACCGCCGTCCGGCGCGCGGTCGCATGGCTCGACTCGGTGCAGGGCCCCGACGGCGGCTTCGGCGAGGACATCCGCTCCTACCACGAGCCGGCCTGGCGAGGCCGCGGCACGGCCACTCCTTCACAAACCGCCTGGGCGCTACTAGCCTATGTCGCCGCCGGGGAGTCGCACGGACGATCCGCGCGGCGCGCGGCGGACTATCTTTGTGCGACGCAGGAGGCGAACGGCGACTGGAGGGAGGCTCACTACACCGGGACGGGGTTCGCGACTGATTTCATGATCCGCTACCACCTCTACCGGCTTCACTTCCCACTGCTCGCGCTCGGACGCCTACGAGAAAGGCTGCAGCGATGAAATTCCCGCTCCGCTCGACGATCGACATCGGCCGCTACGTCGTCACGCAGCAGCGCAAGGGCGAGCGCTACCCGCTCGTCCTCATGCTGGAGCCCACGCTCGCCTGCAATCTCGCCTGCATCGGCTGCGGCAAGATCCGCGAGTACGAGTCGAACCGGGCCAGGCTCTCCGTCGAGGAGTGCGTCGACGCGGGCGCGCAGTGCCCGGCTCCGGTCGTCTCGATCTGCGGGGGCGAGCCGCTCGTCTACAAGGGGATCGAGGACGTCGTCACCGGAATGCTCGAGCTCGGCAAGACGATCGACCTCTGCACCAACGCGCTCCGGCTGGAGCAGTACCTGGACGTGTTCGAGCCGGACCGGCGCCTGACCTTCGTCGTCCACCTGGACGGCATGCGGGAGATCCACGACTACGTCTGCGACTACCCGGGGCTGTGGGAGGTGGCCGTCGACGCGATCCGCAAGGCGCGCGCCGCCGGCTTCCGCGTCACCACCAACACGACGATCTTCAAGGAGACGTCCGTCGAGGACGTGATCGAGATGATGGGGTACCTGACGAACGACGTCGGCATCGACGGGATGCTCGTCGCGCCGGGGTACCAGTACTCGCAGATCGACCCGGCCCTGACGATGACCCGCTCCGAGCACGAGGAGAAGTTCCGGGCGATCCGGGCGTCCGCCCGCGAGCAGGGATACCGGTGGCTGGCCAGCCCGATCTACCAGGAGTTCCTCACCGGCGAGCGCAAGCTGTCCTGTGCTCCCTGGGGGTCGATCACGCGCAACCCCTACGGCTGGAAGGGGCCGTGCTACCTGCTCACCGACGGCATCTTCCCGACCTACGAGGCGTTGCTCGACGGAATCGAGTGGGAGCAGTACGGGCCGGGCCGGGACGACCGCTGCGAGCACTGCGCGATCCACTCCGGTTTCGAGCCCGCCGCTGCCTTCGAGGCGGCGGGGAGCGTCCGCGAGAGCGTCCGGAGCCTGGCGTGGACGCTCAGCGGCTGACCCTCGCCTGTGCGACCGCGCCCGAGCAGGAGGCGGGAGAGCGGGCGGGTCTCGCCACGTCGCTCATCGGGCTGCGGGCGATGAACGGCCTGCCGGAGGGCAGGCTCGTCTCGTTCGGCCTGGCCGGGGCGCTCCGCGACGACCTGCCCTGCGGCACCGTGCTCGACGGCGTGCGCGTGGTCGACTCCGAGGGTCGCACGCTGTGGGAGGGCGAGCCGCTCGGCGTTCCGGACGCCCTCCCGGCCACGATCCTGGCCGTCGACGAGGTCGTCGACGACCCGGCCGAGCGGCGGCGGCTCGCGGAGGCCACGAGCGCGGACGCCGTCGACCTCGAGAGCGGGCAGATCGCACTCACGGGACGTCTCGCCGGTTGCCTCCGCGTCGTCAGCGACACGCCGGAGCGGCGTCTGCACGGGATCTGCGGCGCCGTCAGGCCGGAGGGGCCGGTCAGCTGGCCGGGGATCGCGATGGGGTTCGCGCGGGCGCCGGTCGGCTTCTCCCGCGCCCTCGCCGACGGCCGGCGCGCCCTGCGGGAGCTACGGCGTGCCGCCGGAGCCCTCCCGTGAGGGTGCTGCTCGCCGCGCCGCGCTCCTTCTGCGCCGGGGTCGACCGCGCGATCGAGATCGTCGAGCGGCTGCTCGAGCGCCACGGGCCGCCGGTCTACGTCCGTCACGAGATCGTCCACAACGACCACGTCGTCCGGCGACTCGAGCGGCTCGGCGCCGTGTTCGTCGACTCGGAGGACGACATCCCGGCCGGGGCGATCTGCGTGCTCTCCGCGCACGGCGTCGCCCCGTCCGTCCGCGAGAACTGCGAGCGCCGCGGGCTCCAGGTCGTGGATGCGGTGTGCCCGCTCGTGTCCAAGGTGCACGCGGAGGCGCGCCGCTATGCCGACAGCGGCCACCTCGTCGCGCTGATCGGCCATCCGGAGCACGTCGAGGTGATCGGGACGAAGGGGGAGCGGCCCGAGGCGATCGTCGTCGTCGAGTCCCCCGAGGAGGCCGAGCGGCTGGAAACCGGCGGCAAGCCGCTCGCCGTCGTCACGCAGACCACGCTCTCGCTGGACGACGTGGCATCGACCGTGGTGACGCTGGAGCGGCGTTTCGGCGGTCTGCGCAGGCCGGCCGCGGACGACATCTGCTACGCGACCCAGAACCGCCAGGACGCCGTGAAGGAGCTCGCCCGCGAGGCGACGATGATCCTCGTGATCGGCTCGCCCACGAGCTCGAACGCGGAGCGGCTGGTCGAGGTCGCCCGGCGCGCGGGGGCCCAGGCGGCGCTGATCGACGGGGAGAGCGAGCTGCCCGCCGCCTTGCTGGCCGGGCACGAGGTGGTCGGGCTCACGGCCGGCGCCTCGACTCCCGAGGAGCTGGTCCAGGCGGTCCTCGCTGAGCTGGCAGAGCGCGGTTACGACGAGCTCGAGGAGGTCACGGTCGCGCGCGAGGACGTGAACTTCCGGCTGCCGCGCGAGGTGTACTCGTGACGTCCACGCTACGCGTCCGGTTTGGGCGGAGCAACGCCCGTTCTCAGCCGACTCTGCAACCGCGAAAGCTGCGAGAGGCTCGATGACCAGCGTCGAGGTCCCGTACTCGATCGCGGCCGCGCTGCCCACCCTGTCCGTTCTCGACATCACGAACGAGGTCGCCCGCGAGGTCTCCGCCACGGAGCTCGAGAGCGGGATCGCGTTCGTCTCCGCGGGAGCGGGCCGCAGCCTCGTGCGCATCAACGAGCGTGAGTCGGGCTTCTTCCGCGACCTCGAGCGCCTGCTCGAGCGCCTCGTCCCGGGCCACGTCTCCGAGCGCGAGGGCATGCTCGCGTTCCTGCTCGGCCCGCGGACGGAGCAGGTCCCCTTCGCCGAGGGGGACCTCTGCCTCGGGCGCTACCAGCGCATCTTCCTCGTCGGCTTCGGCGAAGAGTTCGCCGGCGACTGGACCGTGACGCTCGTCGGGTAGACGTGGGATCGAGGATTCCCGCGGCGCGGATGGCGACCCAGACGCGGCGGCGGATGAGCCCGCTCGCGCACCGCCCGTACCTCCAGTACGAGCGGTGCCCGATCGGACTGACCCCCTTGGTCTGGATCGCCCCCGCGGGCGCGCGAATCTACCGATCACACGTCCACGTGCTGGCTCGCGGCTTCCTGCGGCGCGCCGGCGAGCAGCCGCTGCACGCGGGGGGGAACGCGTGAGCACGGAGGCCGCCACCGATCCCCCGGTCGCTCGCTCCCGCCGGTCGGCGCGGGCCGTGACGGTCTACGCCATCGGTCCGGCGACCGTTCTGGCGGGACTCGTGTGGGCGATCGCGCAGCCCTACCGCATCACGCTGCTGCATCCGCGCGGTGAGGGCTTCTGGTGGCTCGTGGTAGAGCCGCCGCTCCTCGTCGTCCTGGTCGGACTCGTCTTCCATCTCTTCCTCGCGCCGCCCCTGCTGGCCGACCTCGAAGAGGCCGACGAGGTGATCTAGGAGCGTGGGTCACGTTCCAGCGTTTCCGGCCGGTGATTTCCGACGGAAGCGCGGGCAAGGCCCGCGCTTCCTGATGGTCGGCGTCGCAAGCGCCGCCTAGCCGTGCAGCCGCCCGCGCAGCACGTGCACTGGCTGTTCGCGACAGGCTTCCTGTTTCTCGGCCTCTGCCTGCTGGCGGAGGCGATCGTCGGCCAGGAGGTCTGGCGCCGTCGCTCGTGGCGGCCCTACCTCTGGCCCTCGGTCGTCTTCGCCATGGGCGTCTTCATGTGGCCGGTGATGGTCTTCTTCACCAGCTCGACGATCCACATGCTCGCCCATGGGATGTGGGCCCAGATTCTGATGCTGACGGGCGGCGCGCACCTGGCCCTCGCGCGCGGCAAGCTCTCGAGTCCGTACTGGCGGCTGACGATGCCGGTGACGTTCGTCGTCTCGGGCTGGTCGCTCCTCCTGCACGAGACGAACCCCTGGTTCTTCCAGCGCTCCTCGTTCCTCCACCACGTGCTCGGCTGGCTGCTGATCGGGACGGCGGTGGTGCCGCTCGTCGCGGCGCTCCGCCGGCGCTCGCTCGTGTGGAACGGCGGCTTCGCGCTCGTGGTCGTGCTGATCGCCGTGCTTCTCTACTGCGATCGCGACGTGGCGCCGATCTTCGGCCGTCTGTCGCCGCTCGCCGGGGAGCCGCACCGGTGAGGGGCGCCGCGGTCGTCGTGGCCCTGGCCGCCCTGGCGGCACCGGCGACGGCGGCCGGCCACGCCAGCCTGACCCGCGCCGAGCCCGGCTTCCAAGAGCGCGTCGAGCGGGCTCCGCGGACGCTCCTGCTCGAGTTCGACCAGGCCGTGGGGCTGTTGTCCGGCTCGGTCCGCGTCTACCGCGCGGACGGCCGGCTCGTCGGGGAGGCCGCCCGGAGCCGGCGGGGCGGACGTTCCGTCACGGTGCCGCTCGGTCGCCTCACGACGGGTGCGTACACCGTTCGCTGGCAGGCGCTGTCGCTGGCGGACGGGCACGTCGTCTCGGGCCTCTACACGTTCGGCGTGCGGGCGGCCGCCCCGCCGCCGACGGAGGCCTACGGAGCCTCCCGGCCTTCCCGCGAGCAGCACGCGGTGCGCTGGGGCTACTTCGCCGCCCTCGCCCTCGTCCTCGGCGGCCTGGGGTTCCGGCTGCTGGTGCTGCGCGGGCCCCTTCCCCGGCCCGTCGAGCGGCGCTTCTACGCCGTCGCGGGTGCGGGGGTGGCGGCGACGCTCGAGCTGGGCGTCGCGGCCTTCCTGCTGCGGGCGGAGGACGCGCTCCAGCTCCCGTTCGGACGTCTGCTCTACGGCGACCTCTCCACGATCGCGGAGGGGACCCGGCTCGGCACCGCCTTCGTCGCGATGACGCTGGGGTTCGCCGCCGTGGCGACGCTCCTCTTTCTCGCGTGGCTGACCGACCGGACGCACTTCCTCTGGGCCGCCTTCGGCATCGGCCTCGTGTTCGCGTCGGGGCTCTCCCTCTCCGGCCATGCCGCCGGCGGCTCCTGGGCCGCCCAGCTCGCGGACTGGGCCCATCTCGCCGCGGCGGCGCTGTGGGTCGGGGGGCTCGTGCACCTCGCCCTCGTCGTCTGGCCGGCAGCGCCCGAGCTCCGGCGGCGGGCGTTCATCGGCTTCGCGCGCCTCGCGCCTGCGCTGATCGCGGTGCTCCTCGCCGCCGGAACCTATCTGAGCGTGGTGCGGCTGCCCGCGGTGGCCGACCTCTGGGAGGAGCCGTACGGGCGCGTGCTGCTCGTCAAGCTCTCGCTCGTCGGGATCGCGCTCTCGTGGGGGCGTTCCACCACTTCGTCGTCGGCCCGCTGCTCGAGGGCGGCGGGGCCGGAAGGCCGCGCATCGCGCGGAGCCTCGTGGGCGAGAGCGCGATCGGCATGGCGATCCTGCTGGCGGCCGCCGTCCTCGTGAACTCCGAGCCACCGCCCCGCACGCCGTCCGCGCCCGCCCTCGCGGAACGCACGCCTCCGGCGCCGCGCTAACGTCCGGGGATGCTCTGGGCGATCTCCGGCGGCGCCGGGTTCCTCGGCCTGCACCTGGCGCGGCGGCTCCTCGCCGACGGGCACGTCGTGCGCACGCTCGACGTGGTCCCGCTCGACGACGCGGAGCTCGAACGCGCCGTCGAGGAGCTGCGGGGCGACGTGCGGGACCCGGTCGCGGCCGCGGCGCTCGCGGCGGGAGCGGATGTCCTGGTGCACGCCGCCGCGGCACTCCCGATCCAGGCCTCGCGCGACTCGATCCGGTCGGTCAACGTCGGCGGCACCGCGACGGTGCTCGGCGCCGCGCTCGAGGCAGGGGTCGGGCGCACCGTCTTCATCTCCTCGACCGCCGTCTACGGCGTACCCGAGACGCACCCGATCACGGAGGCCTCGCCGCTCGTCGGTGTCGGGTACTACGGCGACTCGAAGATCGCCGCGGAGGACGTGTGCCGGGACTACGCCCGGCGCGGGCTCGACGTCGTCCTGATCCGCCCGAAGACCTTCATCGGCCCCGAGCGGCTCGGCGTCTTCGAGATCCTCTTCGACTGGATCCGGGACGACCGCCGCATCTACGTCCTCGGCGACGGATCGAATCGCTACCAGCTCCTGGCCGTCCAGGATCTGGTCGAAGGCGTCGTGCGCGCCGCCGCGGCCGGCGGCGTCGGCGGGGAGGCGATCAACGTCGGCGCCCGCGAGTTCGGGACGGTTCGCTCCGACCTCCAGGCGCTGATCGACCATGCGGGCTCCACGAGCCGGCTGACGCCGATTCCCGCACGGCCCGCCGAGCTCGCGCTACGCGGGCTCGAGCTGCTTCGCGTCTCGCCGCTCGCGGAATGGCACTACCGCACCGCGCACCGCGACTCCCACGTCGACGTCTCGAAGGCCGAGCGCCTGCTCGGCTTCACGCCGCGCTGGTCGAACGAGCGCGCGCTGATCGAGACCTACGACTGGTACCTCGCCCACAGCGCCTCCCTGCGGGCCGCCGGGGTCACGCACCGCGTGCCCTGGAACCAGCAGGCGCTGGGCGTGCTGAAACGGCTCAGCTGATGGAGCACGACGCCTGGGACGACCTCTTCGACGAGCTGTACCTGGACACGTACGTCCCGAGGCTGGAGGACCGCGACGCGGAGGACGAGGCGCTCGCGGCCGTCCGCCTCGCCGGCCTCGAGCCGGGCGCGGACGTGCTCGACGCGCCGTGCGGCTTCGGCCGCCACGCGATTCCGCTCGCCCGCGCCGGCTACCGCGTGACGGGCGTCGACCGCTCCCCCGCTCAGCTGGACGAGGCTCGCCGGCGGGCAGGCCAGGCGGAGTGGCCCCGGCTCCTCCGGGCCGACTTCCGCGAGCTCCCCTTCGCCGACGCGAGCTTCGACGGCGTGCTCAACCTCTTCACCTCGATCGGCTACCGCGGCGAGGCAGAGGACCGGCGCATGCTGGCGGAGTTCAGGCGCGTCCTCCGCCCCGGAGGGGCCCTCGTGATCGAGACGCTGCAACGGGACCGGCTGGTGCGTATCTACCAGGAGCGGCGCTGGGACCCGCTTCCGGGCGACTCCATTCTGATCGAGGAGGGGCGCTTCGACCCGGTCGCGGGCCTCAACCACGCCACGCACACGCTGATCACGGGCGGCGGCGAGCGCAGGAGCCTCGAGTACACGCTCCGGGTCTACACGCCTGGCGAGATCGTCAGGATGCTCGACGACTGCGGGTTCGAGCGGCCCGAGGCCTTCGGCGGCTGGGAGGGCGAGGCGCTCACGACCGATACGAGGCTCGTCCTCCTCGCCCGGGCGCCCGGCTGATGCTCGACCCGGCCTCCTATCGCGATCGCTTTCCGATCCTCGCCGACACGACGTACCTGGTCAACCACTCACTGGGCGCGATGCCGGCCGCGGCGGAGGAGCGGCTGGTCGAGTACGCGCGCACCTGGGCGACGCGCGGCGTGCGCGCCTGGGCCGAGGGGTGGTGGGAGCTGCCGATCACGGTCGGCGACCAGATCGGCCGGCTGATCGGGGCGCCGCCCGGCACGACGGTGATGCACCAGAACGTGACCGTGGCCGAGGCGGTGATCCTCTCGTGCTACCGCTTCGACGGCGAGCGGCGGCGGGTCGTCTACGAGGAGGGCAACTTCCCGTCGGTCCGCTACCTGTACCAGGCCCAGTCCGCGCGGGGCGCGGAGATCGTCGTCGCCCGCGACGACCAGGGCGTCGTCGACGCGATCGACGACCGCACCCTCCTCGTTCCGGTGACGCACGTCCTCTACCGCACCGGCGAGATCCAGGACGTCGAGGCGATCGTCCGCCGGGCGCACGAGGCAGGCGCCCACGTCGTCCTCGACGCGTACCAGTCGGTCGGCATCGTCCCGCTCGACGTGACCGCGCTCGGCGTCGACTTCGCCGTCGG
>JBHEMU010000128.1:0-11903 GCA_046262415.1 Gaiellaceae bacterium
TCGACCCGGCCTCTCGAGCAGCTTGACGTGCAGCGGCAGTTCGACGAGCTGGCGCTGCGCGTCAGTCAGCTGGCCCGGCAGTAGGCCCATCGCCTCGAGCGCCCCGTCGATCTGCCCCGCGGTGAGCGGCTCGACCGCAACTCGCGTCCGCCGGCTTAGACGGGTAGCGGCTTAGACGATCCCTTGCCGCGGTGGGCGACCGGCGACCGCCAAGCCGTTCGCCTGGACCTACACCGGCAAGGTGCTCGCCGGATGACCAACACGACTTGCAGGACGGACCACTAGGGCGCTCGACGGCCAGGATGCAGATCTGCGTCGCGTAGGCGGAGTGCGGCCGCGCGTGCGTGTATCAGCTCGGCTCGAACCTGCTCACCTCCTCGAACGGTCGACCCGACGACGAGTCCCACCGACGATGCACCAACCGCGAGAGGCCATGGCGAGGGTTCGATGAGCGCCGTACGCGAGCTGCTCGACCTTACCGCCATCATGCGCGCGCAGTACGAGGCCCGCCCGGCCCTCGAGGCCCGCCAGCTGCGGGGCGTCCGGGACATGCTCGCCCACGCTCGCGGCACGGTGCCGTACTACGCCGATCACAGCTACCAGGGAGGGCTCACGGACCTGTCCGACGTGACGAGGCTGCCGGTGCTGCGCAAGAGCGACGTCCTGGCTGCCGGGGCCCCGACCCTGCGCTCGTCGGCGGTGGGCGAGCGTGACGTCGTCATGACCCGCACCAGCGGGACGTCGGGCCGGAGGTTGGACGTCGCCCACGACCGCCGCCACATGGCCTACCACAACGCGGCGTGCCTGCGGCGCTTCCTGGCCACCGAGGCGTACCGGCCGTGGTATCGCCTCGTCCACCTCCGACCGACGCCGATGCCGACGCGGTGGTACCAGCGGCTCGGCCTGTTTCGCCGGGAGGTGGCCCTCAGCTCGTGGTCGCCGCCGCGAGTGCGGGAAGCGGTACTCGAGCGCCGCCCCCAGGTGCTGATCGGGTATCCCGCGATGCTCCGGGAGCTCGTGCGCACGGTCGAGCCCGACGAGCTCGACCGGCTGCGCTCGTCGCTGCGGCTCGTCTTCACCGAGTCCGAGCTGCTCGTGGACGAGCACCGCGCTCAGCTCCAGGAGGCGTTCGGCGCCCCCATCTTCGACGAGTACTCCGCCTACGAGGTCCTCAACATCGCGTTCGACTGCGTCGAGGGCAGCGCTCATGTCGCGGAGGATCGGCTGCTCGTCGAGATCGTCGACGCCGACGGTCAACCGGTGCCCGACGGCGAGGAAGGGGTGGTGGTCGTCACCGCCTTCCAGGAGCGGGCGATGCCCTTGGTGCGGTACTGGCTCGGCGACCGGGGGCGCTTCGTGCCCGGGCGCTGCCCCTGCCGGCGGACCTTTCGCCGCCTCGAGCTGACGCGCGGCCGCAGCGACGACCACGTCGTGCTGCCGGATGGATCGCTGCTCTACGTCGACACCTTCCTGTACCTGGCGGCCGAGCTGCCCGGCGTCGCCGAATCAGCGGTCCGCCAGGACCGCGACGGGCTCGTCACGATCCACCTCGTACCCGACCGCCGGGCCGATGGCGACTTCGACGCCGTCGCCGGGTCGTACGTCGACCGCCTTCAGGGCCTGGTGCGGCGCCGCATCCCGCTGCGGGTCGAGCGGCGCGAGCGGCTGACGTTCACCGAGGGCGGCAAGGGCGCGTTCCTGAAGTCGGACTATCGGCGGTGAGAGGGATGACAGAGGTGCGTCGAGGCCGGTCCGTGCGCTCGCGCCGAGCCCGGCAGTTGCTCGTGGGCGCCGCGAGCTCGCTGCTGCACGAGAGCGCTTGGCCCCGGGCTGGCGCTCACGCGGCCTTTGGCGAGCGACGGTGGGATCGCCGGCGCCAGGCGGCCGTCGAGCGCGCGTTCGCCGAGGTGCCCTACTACCGCGAGCAGTGGGCGAGCGCCGGTCGCGCGTTGAGCGAACCCGTCCCCGTCCGCGCCGCTGACCTGTCCGAGGAGCTCTTCCGCCTCTGCCCGCTGCGCTCCCCATGGGACCCGAGGCGCGAGCCCACGCTGTGGATCGGGGACCTCACCGCCCTCGCCGATGCGCTGACGCTTGCCGGCGCGCGGCCGCGGCGGCTTCCCGTGCTGGAGGTCCGCCTGGCTGTGGTCGACTCGACTCGCCTGGGACGCGTGGGGGCGCCCTACGGCGTCCTGCTCGCGCCGGACGCGGACGTGGCGGGCGACGCACGCCGACTCGCGCTGCAGCTCGGGAGCCTGAAGCTCGCGCTGGACCACGGCCGCGCCGTCGTCGTTGGCGCGCCGACCGAGCTCCCGGCGGTCATGCGCAGCGCCGAGGCGGCGCTCGGGGGCGTAGACGTGCGCTGGTCGCTCGTGCCGCGTCTGACGCTCGCGGAGGCGGCCGGCGCCGACGGCGGGTGCGAGCAACGGTCCGGCGCCGACGGCGGCCGCGAAGAGCGGTTCGTCGTCCACGATCCGTACCTCGGCTACGTCGCCGCGCGTTCGCCCGACTGCGGCGAGGTCCACCTGCTGTGGAACCGGATCCACGCTCGCCCTTCTCAGGACGGACTGCTCTTCACCCGAATCCGCGATCGCCGGCCGACGCTCGTCAACGTCATCCCGGTGCACGGCGGCTTCTCGACGGTGAGCCGCTGCCGGGCGCACGGCACGCCGGTGCTCGAGCGCTGACGAGCGCAGGGGCGCGACCTCGAGGCGCCAGCGGTACGCGGTCAGCGAGAGACCGGCGGTCCGCGGTCAACGAGGCGCTGGCGGTCGGCGCTCAAGGAGGCGCGGCGGTCTGCGCTCAGCGAAGCCGACGAAGTACTACGCCTGCTTGCACGAGCTCATCGGTCGCCAGTGCCCAGATCGCCCCCGCCGCCCCGAAGAAGGGGATGACGGCGGCGGATGCGACCAGGACGAGCACCAGTCCGCCCGCGGCACCCGCTGCGACCGCGCGCAGGGAGCCGACGTCGGCATTCTCGAGCAGGCACACACTGACGAGCATGAGCCCGGATACGGGGCTTCTCGAGAGGAGGAGTCCGGTCAGGGCGGCGACGGTGACGATCCCGGGCGCAAGCGCCCGGAACCCCCCCGCGACCAGGACGACGGCCACGACGACCAGCCAGGCCGCGTTCAGAGCGAGGGCCCACGCCGCCAGGGAGCGCGCCCAACCTCGGCCGGTGAGGCTGCCCTCGCCCGCCAGCCAGAGCGACATCCTCGGCTGGAAGACCCGCAGCGCGTAGACGAGGAAGCCCAATGCGACGCCCCATCCCGCGAGGGCCAGGTATAGGTCGCCGCTCTGGTCGGCGTTGCGAGTGAGAGGGAGCACGAGGAAGACCGCGCTCGTCGCCGCGAGCGCGGCCACGTCGTAGACGCCCATCAAGGCGACCGTCTCGTCCAGCCTGCGTCGTGCGCGCGGCCGGCCGGCGAGGGATCGGGTCGGCGCGCGCAGCCCCCTCAGCGTCACCTCGGTCACCGCGATCGCTGCCACGCACTGGGAAAAGAGGTACAGGACCGGCGGGAGGTGGAGGACGACCGCGAACGCCGTGAGCACCGCCCACGCCGCCGACAGCAGGGCGAAGTTCGAGATGTCGCGCCCGGCGCGACCGAGCGCGCGCTGCAGGGCGACCCCGGCCACGTTCAGGCCGATGGCCACGCTCTGGGCCGCGGACGCGACGTACAGGGTGGCGACCGCGTGCTGGTCGACCGCGATGGCGAGCGCCGCCAGGGCGCAGAAGACGAGCGGTACGCCCCGAACGATCGCGAGCAGGCCGGCGACCGTCGCCTCCCGGGCCTGGCCGGGACGGGGGATGAGCTTGAGCGCGGTCTTCTCCGGGCCGGCCTGCGCCAGGGCGACGACCCACACGAGCGCACCCGAGGCGGCCGCGTAGCGGGCGTAGGTGTGATGGCCCCAGCCGGCCAGCAGGGTCACGTTCGCGCCGTAGAGGACGAGCCTGAACGTCGCCCGGCCGGCCAGCAGGCCGAGCAGCATCCGGATGCCGAGGCGCCCGGAGGCGCCTAGCTCGGCGAGCGCCGAGGGCTCCCCAGGCCGGGTGGGCGCCGTGGCGACCATCACAGCACCGCTCCGACAACGTGGCGACGCTCGTACCGTCCGGCGTAGCGGAGCTTGATGCGGCCGAGGCCCTTGCCGAGCGTGATCCGGCGCCGGCGGCGAGAAATGAGGAGCCGGATGGCGCGCAGGTAATGGTGGAAATAGAGGTGCGGGCGACCGCCGTCGCGGACGTCGAGGCTACCCCACACCGAGTCGGAAAGCTCGCTCCCGTCGTCGACCAGCGTCGCAAACGACAGCAGCCGGCCCTCGCCTTCGCGGTAGGTGAGGAACTCGATGCCGGCACGTCCTCCGAGCGCATCGAAGTACGAGGCGGGGATCGGCGGCACCCGCCGTAGGCGGTGGCGGTGACGGCGCACGACGCTCGCGGCCAGACGGCTGGCGCACGCCGGCTCGACCGTCCGTTCGGTCGCGACCACGACCTCCGATCCCTCGCTGAGCCGGTGGTCGAGTCGACGCAGCTCGGAGCGCTGCTTGCTCGGCAGGTCGGCGTAGAACGCCTCGAGGTCGTCCCAGCGGTTGTCGACGACGACCTCGGGCGTGACCCGGCGGCAGATCCGACCCCGGGGGAAGGACGCGAGGTCGCCGGCGGGGACGTTGCGATAGACGATCGCCGACGCTCGCCGCCCGAGACGAGCGGCGAGCGTCCGCTCGATTGCCGCCAGCGCGGCGCTTCGCTCGCCGGCGTCGAGGCCCGACGCAAACCGGTACCCGGTGCCGGAGCCCGTCGGCGGCAGACGACACTCGACCAACCCCGGCGCCGCCGGCCGCGTCGGCGGACCGACGAAGGCGTGTCGAGGCAGCGACGCCCCGAGGTGTCGCAGGTGAAAGATCGCCCACGGGGTGCCGGACCCCTCGAGGACCACCCCGAGGTACGACGGCGCCTGGGCGAGCCAGGCGAGCCGGCCGAGGACCGTGCCGTGCCAGGTTCCCGGAACCGATTCCGCCGTCAGGAACCGCTCCCAGGCGTCGGGCACCCCTTCGACGCGGGGATCGACTAGGAGCCCGGTGAGCACGGTCTCAGGCTGCGGCGAGGAGCTCGTCCGGGGAGCGCTCGACGAAGCCACCGCGGTCGAGCGCCGCGAGCACCGCCTCGCGCAGCGGATGCGACCCGTCGACCAGGTGCTGGCGAAGCGCCTGCCTGACCACGGGGACACCGAAGCGGTCGACGATCGCTCGCAGTGGCGGACCTCCGCCGGCGCCGAAGGCGGCCATGAACAGAGCGCGCCGCTGCTCGGGGGCGACCGCGCCGGTCAGCCCGTCGTCGGCGAGCAGCGCCTGGACGGCCCCGGTGTCGACCGCGTCGCCCTCGACCGGTCGCTCGATCCAGCAGTGCCCGCGGCCGGGCCCGGCGAGCCATCGGCGCGCGCACCCGACCCGCTCGGCGACGCCGTCGGTCCGCGCCGGATCGGTCGAATCGCCCGAGAGCTCGGCGACGACGACGGCTTCATCGTAGCAGCGGGCGTGGAGCAGGCCCACCACCTCGCCGAACGGCGGCGGTGGATCCCCGGCATCGCCGTCGCGGCGACGAGAGCGGTCGAACTCCTTCCACAGCCGGTAGATCGACGCCTTGTCGAGCCCGGTCGTCCCGCGTCCGCGTCGGCTCTCGCGCCACGCCAACACCTCGGGCGAGACGTACGGGATTAGCGGGTCAGCCTCCTGCGACGCAGGCGGAGCAGGTTCGGGTCGCTCGCTGCTCAGCGCTCGCGGGGAGGGCGGACGCAGGCGCGAGCGGTCCTGGGCGGTGACCGCCCCGCACGCACGGCACGAGACTCGGGCCAGGCTCCCAGTCACACGCACGACGTCGACCCGGTTGTTCCCGCACTGCAGGCAGTCGGCGACGAGAGAGTCGTCGGCCCCGCCGGCAGCCAGGAGTGCGACGAGCCCCCGCCTGGCTTTGGCCAGTACGGCGCGGACGGCCCGGCTGCGCAATACGGGCGCCATCGCTGCCACGCTCACGCCGTCCTCGCCAGGGCCGGAAGCCAGCGCAAGCCGGCAGCCGTGTAGAGGGTCACGGGGCGGGCGCCGAAGCGCTTCTTTACCTCACCCATCGCCTTTCCCATCGAGAGGCGCCGGCGGCCGTGGGCGATGCAGTACTCGACCTCCCGCAGGAAGTGGTCGAAGTAGAGGTTGGGGCGCCCGCCGTCCGCGCGTTCGCGAGTCCCCCACAAAAGCGAACGGACGGTCGTGCCGTCGTCGACGAGCGTCCCGAACGCGAGCAGCTGCCCCGAGACCTCGCGGTAGGTGATGAAACGCACGCCTTCGAGGCGGCCAAGCCAGTCGTAGTACACCGACGGGAGCGGAGGGGCGACCCGGAGCCGAGCCCGGTAGCGCATCCGTACGACGTGCGCCAGCCGGCTCGCCTCGGCGGGCGCGACGGAGTCCTCTGTGCGCACCTCGAGCGTCGCGTCGCGGTCGATGATCCGCCGGATCCGGCGCAACTCCCGGCGATCCTCGCCCGGCAGCTCGTCGAGGTACGCGTCGAAGCTGTCCCATTCGTTCTCGATCACGGCGTCCGGACTCCCCGTGAGCACCAGTCGACGCCCCCGGCGAAACGCGGGCACGTCGTCGGCCGGGACCTGGCGGTACGCGAAGCCGCGGCAGCCGCGTCCAAGCCGCGCACCGAGGGCTCGCTCGGCCGCCACCAGGACCGCCGAGCGGTCGGCGACGTCGAGCTCGGGGCGGAACCCGTAGCCGGCCATCGTGATCGTCGGCGGCAGGTGCACCTCGAAGAAGCCGGCGCGCTGCCGGCGGGTGGGGGTGTGGAACGACCGCCGTCCCGCCGGTGCGCCGACATAGCGACCGCAGAAGGCGGCGCAGGGCTCGCCGGAGGCGTCCTGCACGAGCGCGAGAAGCGGCCGGTAGCGCTCGTACCAAGCGAGCGAGGCCAGCACCCCCGAGCCCCAGAGCGAAGGGAGGCCGGCGACGCCGGGCATACGGTCCCACCCCGCCGGGAGCTCCCCCTCCAGAGGGTCTGCGACGACGGCTTCGAAGGTCATGGCGTGGCGGGCGCCGTCCTGTGCGACCGCCGCCCAAGCCGTCCCTTGAGCGGACCGAGCACGCGTGCGGGGAGGAACAGGACGAGCAGGGCGAGGACGACGTGGGCGGCGATGAAGGCGAACGCCTCGTACTTGGTGACGGGCCGGCCGAAGAAGACGTTGATGTGCGACGCCCACGTCCAGCGATCCGGGATCGTGGCGAACCGGGCGTCGGTGTGGGGGTTGATCGTCAGGAAGGCCAGGTCCTCCAGGCCCGAGAGCATCAACAGCAGCAGCCCGTACGAGAGCCGGCGGCAGGTTCCCGCCAACCCGCCGCCCAGCCGGTAGCAGAGGACCAGGGCCAGGACCGTGTACGGCAGCATCGTGATGACGAGGTAGTAGAGCTGCGGGAACGTGCCCGAGGAAGACAGGAAGAAGATCCTGGGGGCGAAGTAGCAGAGGAAGACGAGGAAGGTGGCGGCCAGGGTCACGAGGCGCAGATGCAGGCGCTCGACGAGCTCGACGTCGATTCGCGCGATCGCCTCGGTCGCGAGGAGGAAGGGCACGAGCCGGGCGAAGAGCGCCCACACCGAGCCGAGTTGCTGCTGGTGGGGGAAGAGCAGCCAGACGAGCGCGGCGCTCACGACCGCCGCGAGAGAGAAGGCTAGGAACAGAGTGTGCTGGCGTCGCATGGGCGTCCTATTCGTCGGGGTGGGGGATGTCCAGATGCAGGACCGCGAGGGCTCGGTCGAGCGCGGCGCGGGCGTCGGCGGCGGTCGCCGCGGTGACCGCCAGGTAGCCGACCTTGTGGGCGGCCTCTGTGTACGCGAGCACGGGCGAGCCGACCTCGACGAACAACTCGAAATCCGCGGTCTCCGGCATCGCGGCGACCTCGTCGGCGCCGCGGATGGCGGCGACGACGCCGTCGTGCGGCGCCTCCAGGATGCGCAGCAGTCCCACCCCGTGGGGCCGAGGCTCGATCTCGACCGCGTCGCCGACCGCGACCCGGACGGCCGCCTCCGCGAGGTTCACTCCGTACGTCCGCTCGACCAGCCGGGAGATGCCGTTGCCGCCGGGCCGGGCGGCCAGCTCGACCAGGTGAACCTCGCCCGACCGCGACAGCACGAAGTCCAGGTTGAGCGGGCCTCGATCCAGGTCGAGGGCGGCGCAGATGAGGGTGACGGCTCGCTCGAGGCGGGCGGCGGTGCCCTCGGACATGGCGGCGGGCACGAGCTGCTCGAGGGTGACGACGCGCGGCGGCGGCGTCATCGTCCGCTGCATCACCGCCATGAACGCCGGCCGGTGATCTGCGATCAGGCATTCGGCCGAGCAGTGAACGCCGTCGACGAACTCCTCGACGATGACCTGCCCGCCCGAGGCGAAGCCCCGGGCGAGCTCGACCGCCTCCTCGAGTTGGCTCGGCTCGCTCAAGATCGAGATCCCCTTGCTGCCCGAGGAGTCGCAGGGCTTGACCGCGATCGGGAAGCGCAGCGTCCGCGCCCGTGCGCATAGCTCGGCGACGCGGGTTCCCCGCACCCAGCCGTAGCGGGGCAGCTTCAGGCGGTCGACGAGGCGCCGGAAGACCGCCTTGTCGATCGAGGCTCGGGCGGCGGCCTCGGACACGCAGAACGGCGTCCGGTAGGCGAGCGACAGTCGTCGCACCGACAGGGCTGAGGCGTCGCTGGCCGGCGAGGTGACGCCGGCGATCGGGCGGCGCCCGACCGCTCGACGGACCGCCCGCTCGTTGCGCGTCGACACGCACAGGAACTCGTCGGCCTCCGACGCCGCGACCGCGCGCGGGTTCTGGTCGACGCCTATCGTCCGCAGGCCGAGTCGTCGGGCCTCCCAGTAGACCGGGAGCTGGCCCTCGCTGGCCCCGAGCACGAGAAGCGTCTTCATGCGACGCCCCTCGGGGAGGCGAGGTCCGGGACGTTCTCGTACTCGTGGAGGAGGTCCTCGGGCATGATCTCCAGGTTGCTCTCGCGCACGAGGTAGCGGAGCGGGTGCGCCTGCCGAACGAGTCCCATCACGTAGCGACCGAGCAGCGCGAGGGCGGTCAGCGACAGCACCTGGACGGCGAGGACAGCGGCGAGCGCGGCCCGAGCCGTGGCCGCACCCCCGGAGGTGACGAGCGGGACGACTACCGCGGGCAGGCCGGCCAGAGCGGCGAAGGCGGGGAGCAGTGCGAACGGTCGCAGCGAGAAGCCGAAGAACAGATCGACCGCGTGGCTCGCGAGCTTCACCAAGCGAAACCGCGAGCGTCCGTGGCGCCGAGGTACGTGCTCAGTGTCGACCGTCGCATGGCGGGCGCCCGTCATCGGCACCGCGGCGAGGAAGTAGGGCGTGCCGAGGCGCAGTCCGCTGATCTTCTTGGCTACGGAGGTGCGGACGACCCGGAAGGTCGAGGCGCCCGGGGGAATCTGGAGCCCCAGCACCCGGCGGGCCAGCCAGTGCTGCAGCCACGAGGCGGCGCACCGGAACCAGCTGTCGCGGCGATCGCGACGAATGCCGAAGACGACGTCCACGTCGCCCTCGAGGGCGCGGGCGAGGAGACGGTGGACTTCGGACGGCGGCGACTGCAGGTCGGCATCGAGCTGCACGATCCACGGCTTGCTGGCGTAGCGAAAGCCGGCGCCGAAGGCCGCCTCGAGCCCGAAGTTGCGGGTGAACGAGATATACCGAACGCGGGGGTCGCGGGCCGCGAACCCCTTGATCAGCTCGAGCGTGCGGTCGCGGCTGCCGTCGTCGACGAACAGCAGCTCGGCATCGTAGGAGGAGAGCTCCGAGGCGAGCTCGGCGTAGGCCCGGGCCAACCCGTCGGCCTCATCGTAGCACGGGATCACCGCGGTGACGCCGAGCGTCTGCGACGGGCTGGCGCCGGCGAGCGTGGGGAAGCTGGGTCCCTCCCGGATGAGCATGGGTTGGTTCATAGCTGGGCTCTCGCGGCGACTTTTTGGTTGTGTGGTGGCGGCCGAGTGCGGCACCGTTCGGGGACGGGGGAACGAGGGTGGCCCGAAGGACTGCTCGAACCTCTCTGGAGGAAGAGGGTCTCCCTCGCGTTCTGATACGCCCGCGGAAGGGCTCCGGTCGGCTCGCCTTGACGGTCTTGGGATCGCCGCCCACGGCAATCACGTCGGCGGGTGCCGCCGCGAACGAGTCGCCCAAGCTGCCCGAGGCGAAGGTGCGCGCCTGCCCGTGCCAGACCGCCGCGAGCGCGTCCTCGACTCCCATCCCCGCGGTGACCATCTGGTGGATCTCCTCGGCGTCGATGTCGTACTCTCGATGACGCACCCCTCCTACTAGTAGCGCCTCCATTTCACGCTACAGCCGACCGGGTCGCTTTCAGGCCGTCGGACCTCGCGCTCGGCGAGCAGATCATCGAGCACATCTCGCAGCCATGCGGCGTTCTGCTCGGGATCGCCGTAATCTGAGTCGGGCGCCCCGCGGTAGCGCAGACGCCCAGTCCGGTCGAGGATGAAGACGTCGGGCGTCGTCTGAGCGCCGAAGGCCCGCGCCGCCTCCTGGCTCTCGTCGCGGAGGTAGGGCATCGGCCACTCCTCCGCGCGTACGCGCGCCTGCATCGCCTCGTAGGAGTCAGCTGGGAACCGCTCCGCGTCGTTGGGGTTGACGGCGACAAAGCGCACGCCGGCCGGCGCGTAGTCTCGCGCGGCGGCCATGAGGCGATCGTGCCAGGCGAGCGCGTAGGGGCAGTGGTTGCAGGTGAAGATGACGACCTGCGCCGGCACGCCGTCGGGGACGGCCAGTCGGTGGGGCCGCCCCTCGGTGTCCGGCAGCTCGAAGTCCGGCCCGCGGTCTCCAGGGCGAAGCGCGGTCGGCGACAAGTCACCCACCGTCTGTCTTGGCCTGAGCAGCGGCTTTGACCGCCGCGCGCAGATCGTCTGGGTCGGGCGTGGGCGAGGGGCGCCCATCGCGCCGGCGGTAGAGGCGGCAAGTAAGCGCCGGGGAGTCCCCTGAACTCTGCTCCACATCCCGTCCGTCGACGCGGATGGTGGGCGAGCCGACGAAGTCCTCTTTGAGAGCCTGCTCGTCGGTCTCGACCTGGCGGACCTCGATCGCCTCGGGATCGAGCCCCGCCTCACTCAGCACGGTCCGCAGCTCCTCGAGCGCTTGCGACGTCGACGGGCATCCGCTCCACCACAGAAGCTCTACGCGGGGCGAGGGCGCTCTTGGGCCGCTTTTTGCCATCTCGGCCTGAGAGGCTACCCAGCGGAGTCGGCGTGCTTGGTCGACTGGTCGCCGGTTCACGGCGTGTAACGGTTTTCGAGACCGCCGCAGTTACTCACGGCCACGGACCAAAGTCGGTCGCGCTCGTCGCCGCCCCGAGGTTCCCGGCCCTGGCTAGCCCGGAGCTGTCTCGTGCTCTCGAGCTGCCTCAAGAGCGTCCGCCCAGGGCTCCATGATGCTTGTGTGGTGACACTCGACCCCACTCCCCGACGCGGCGGGGCCGGCGGAGGCGACGCTCCTCCCCGGGCAGCGCCAGGAGGTAGCCCGTGGCCGTGTATGACAACCCGCTGCCGTGCAAGCCACGGCCGGCCCTGTCGATGACTTCGAGGCCGAGAGATCGACTTTGCGATGTGGGTCGCGAACCTGGGGGCCGCCGCCCACCCGTCGATCGAGGAGATGGCCATAAACGGAGGCAACCGTCCGCGAGGTGAGGGCCGCTCCGAGCGACCGACGCCGCCCGGCCTGGCCGACCGCATGAGCGCCCTCCCCGGAAACCACTCCCTCGGCCAGCTCGCCGCGGCGGCGAACCGCGAGCACCTCGCCTGCGACCATGCCTACGGCGCGGCGATCAGGCACGCCTTGCGCGCCGGCGAGTTGCTGCTCGCGGCGAAGTCC
>JBHEMU010000129.1:0-26055 GCA_046262415.1 Gaiellaceae bacterium
CGTCGAGGAAGTGCAGGACGACCGCGAGCATCCCGATCACGATCGCCGCGCTCGACAACCACAGCTGGCCCCGCCTCGCTCCGAGGACGATCGCGCCCGCGATGACGACGACGAGGAGCGAGTCGAACAACAGCGGGTACACGGATGCTTGGAAGTCCAGAAACCGGTCCTCGCGACCGTGTTGCGGGAGCAGCGCGGCCAGGAGGACGAGCACGGCCCCGAGGAGCGCGACCAGCGGCTCGAGCAGCTCCACGCCGCGCCGGCGCAGGCACGCCGCGACCGAGGCGACGACCGCGACCACGCCGGTGGCGAGGAGCACGGCGAGCGGGACGCCGTCGGGGGCCGCACGGCTGGCGTGGGCGTAGCGGAAGCCGAGGACGAGCGTCATGAACGCCGCGAGCGCGAATCCGATCGTTCGCATCGCGCCGTCGACGCGCAGAGGCGCGAGCCAGGGCTGCGCGGCGATGCCAACCGCATAGAGCGCGATGCCGTAGAGGGCGAGCGCGAACGGGACGTAGACGAGGCCGCGGTCGAAGTCGTCGTAGACAACGAGCTCGTGGACGAGCCAGGCCTCGAACGCGACGATGGCGAGCCCGGCGGTCGCCGGGGAGCGGAAGTAGAGGGCAAGGCTGAGTGCGCCGGCGCTCCAGGCGAGAAAAGCCAGCGGGTCGTGGGCCTGCACGTGGTAGGTCTGCCCGACCAGGAAGAGCGACGCACCGAACAGGACGGCGCCGACCAGGACGAGACCGTGGCCGACGTTCCGGCGGATCCGCCGGACCTCGAGCAGCCAGAACGCCGCGCCGAGCACCGCCACCAGCCCTGCAAGCAGGATCCCGAAGCGGAGCCACCGCGGGATGTCGCTCCAGTTCGCGGCGAAGAAGAGGATGATGCCGGCTCCGATCGCGGCCGACCCGAGGATCCCGAGTGGGCGTGCTGCGGCTTCACGCCAGTCTGAGCCCGGTCTCGCGGTGGCGATGCCGACGGACCCGCCGGCCACGAGCAGGAGCACCGCGAGCACCAGGAGCCCGACCTCGAGGACGTCCACTCTGCCCTCTCCTACCCGGGCGGGGGCGTTCTAACCCGCGAGGCGCCCCGGCGCTGCTCCCGCGGTCAGCGCCGCACGAGCACGAGGTCGAAGCGGCCCCGCGTCTGCCCTTCCGTCGGGTAGTACTGCGTGACGAGGGTGCGGAACCCGGCCGCCGAGACCCGGATGTGGATGTGCCGCGGACGGCCGCCGTACGGCGGCGGGTTGATGCTCTGGAACCGGTACGTCCCCGCGGCGGTGGAGAAGAGCGTCGCGCGCCAGCGCGGCCCGTACTCGCCGGCTGGGCCGGCGTGCCAGAACTCCACCTTCGCTCGGGCGATCTTGCCGCAGTTCCGGCTGGAACGGACGGTGCCGGTGAGCACGTGGCCGGTGCCTGTCTTCGCGCGGACGGGCGCGTTCGCGACGTAGAAGGGCCCGAGGCTGTCGGCCCGCGTCGGGGTGCACCTCTTCCCGCCCTGCGGCCACGCCGGGGCCGCCGCCGTCAGCGCCACCGCTGCGGCGACTGCCAGGATCCTCAGTTCCACACCTTCACCTCGCGATACAGGGTATCGCGCTGCACGGGGACCTTCCCCAGCGCCCTGATCGTCCGGACGAAGTCCTCGGTCGTCGCGCGATACGTCGTGCCGGCGGCCGAGACGACGTTCTCCTCGATCATCACCGAGCCCAGGTCGTCGGCGCCGAACCCAAGCGCGACCTGGCCGATCTTCAGCCCCTGCGTCACCCAGCTCGACTGGATGTGGTCGACGTTGTCCAGGTAGATCCGGCTGACGGCCTGCGTGAGCAGGTAGTCGAACGCGGTCGGCATCGAGTCGACCGGGACGCTGGCCCCGAGGCGGTTGCCGTCGTTCTGGAACGTCCACGAGATGAATGCGCGAAAGCCGCGCGTCTCGTCCTGGAGCTCGCGGATCCGGCGCATGTGCTCGACGCGCTCGGGCAGGGTCTCCACGTGGCCGTACATCATCGTCGCGGTGGTGGAGATGCCGAGCCGGTGGGCCTCGCGCATGACGCCGAGCCACTCGGAGGTGGTCGTCTTCTTCGGCGCGATCAGCTCGCGTACGCGGTCGACCAGCACCTCGCCCCCGCCGCCCGGCAGCGAGTCGAGGCCTGCGTCGCGGAGGCGCGAGAGCGTCCGCGGAATCGTCAGGCGGGAGCGGCGCGCGATGTGCTGGACCTCGGGCGGCGAGAGCGCGTGCAGGTGCACGCGGTAGCGCGCCTTGATCGAGCGGAAGAGGTCCTCGTAGTAGTCGATGCCGAGGTCGGGGTGGTGACCCCCCTGCATCAGCAGCCCGGTGCCGCCGATCGCCAGCGTCTCCTCGATCTTCTTGAAGATGACCGCCTTCGGCAGCAGATAGCCCTCGCGCACGTCGCCGGGGCGGCGGTAGAACGCGCAGAAGTCGCAGTCGGTCACGCAGACGTTCGTGTAGTTGAGGTTGCGGTCGATGATGAAGGTCACGCGCTCGGGGTCGGTCTTCCGCGCGCGGAGCTCGTCCGCAGCGCGCCCGACGGCGACGAGGTCGCGTGACTCGAGCAGCGTGACCGCGTCGGCGTCCGTGATCCGCTCTCCGTCGAGCGCGCGCTCGAGGATCGGCGCCACTGCCGTCACGCGGGTACCGCCTCCGCGTGCACGAAGCGGAGCTCGGGTATCTCGTCGAGCTCCCCGACGTCGCGGGCCAGCTCGAGGAACGTGTAGAGCCCGGCGCGCTCGCGCGGGCCGAAGCTGTAGCGCAGCTTCTCGAAGTACCGGGCGAGGAAGCCGGGCGGGTAGCCGTAGCGGGCGCTCGCCTCGTGGGCGAGCCGCTCGGGCTCTGCGCGCGCCAGCCGGACCGAGGCGACCAGCGCGCCCTCGAGCCTGGCGACCCCCTCGGGCACCGGCTCCGGCGCGGCCCAGACAGCGAACACCATCGGCAGGCCGGCGCGCTCGAGCCAGAGGCGGCCGAGGTCGTGGTGGGGGGTCGGATCCTGGAAGGCGCTCCGCAGCGCCGCGTCGCCGATCAGGAGCGTCGCGTCCGCGGGCTCGCCGAGGGGCACGTGCTCGGCCTCCGGCAGAAGCACCTTCGTCAGCACGACCGAGGTCGCGCTCTCGGGCGTCACGGCGATCGTCCGCACGCGCTCGAGCGGGATGCGGGAGACGAGCTGGATCGAGTCCACCGCGCCCTCCGAGGAGACGCACAGGCGCGGGAGGAGCCGAAGGCGATCGGCGTTCCGGGCGTACTCGATCGACGAGATCGGAGCCAGATCGAGCTCGCCCGCCAGGAGGCGCCGGTTCAGCTCCGTCGGCACCCCGGTCACCTCCTCCACCTCGGCGTCGAGCCGGTGGAAGATCGGCGCCATGTTCACGTAGCCGATGCGCCCGAGCCGGATCATGCGCGTCGCCCCTTGAAAGCACACGCGCGCCCGCGGCTACCGGGGACCCCACTGACCGCGCCCCTGTCGCCGAGCCTAGGCGCGGCCGGCGCACGCGTGTGCGCCGGGACGTGACGGAGCCGCGACGATCTCCACACAGATACCGACGTTCGGAAAGGGCCCCTGCGACCAGCCACGTCACGGCCGCCCGGACGCGCGCCGAGCAGGCTCACCACCGCCGCACCTCGTTGTAGAGCGTGTCGCGCTGCACCGGGATCCGACCTGCCGCCCGGACGAAGCGCACGAGCTCCTCGATCTTCTGCTCGGTCTCCGTGCGGGCGCCCGCGGCGTGGAAGATCTCCTCCCGCACGACGGTGCCCTGCACGTCGTTGGCGCCGAAGTGGAGCGCCACCTGCGCCAGCGGCATGCCCATCATGATCCAGTAGGCCTTGATGTTCGGCACGTTGTCGAGCAGGAGCCGCGAGACGGCGATCATCTTCAGGTCGTCCGCCCCGGTCGTGTGCTTCCACCCGCGGCGCTCGAAGACGGTGTTCTCCGGATGGAACGCGAGCGGGATGAAGGCGAGAAACCCCCCGGTCTCGTCCTGCAGCTCCCGCAGCCGGAGGAAGTGGTCGACGCGCTCCTCGTACGTCTCGACGTGTCCGTAGAGCATCGTGCAGTGCGTGGGGATGCCGAGCCGGTGCGCGGTGCGGTGGGTGTGGAACCAGAAGTCTGGGTGCTCCTTGCCGGGCGCGACGAGACGGCGCACGCGGTCGGCAAAGACCTCGGCGCCGCCGCCGGGGAGCGATCCGAGCCCCGCGTCCTTCAACTCACGCAGCACCTGCTCGTGCGTGAGCCCCGAGAGCGTCGTCATGTGGTGGATCTCGCTCGCCGTGTACAGCTTCAGGTGGACGTCGGGCAGCGCCTCGTGCAGCGCCCGCGTCGTGTCGACGTAGAAGTCGAAGCCGACGTGGGGATTCTCGCCGTTGACCATGTGGATCTCGGTGAAGCCGGTCAGCTCCCGCTGGCGCAGGGCGTCCTCGACGAGCTCGCCCGGAGTGATCGTGTAGGCGCTCGCCTGCCGCTGCGTCGCCGCGAACGCGCAGAACTTGCACTTGACGCGGCAGACGTTCGTCTGGTTCAGGTACAGGTTCTGGACGAAGTACACCTCGTCGGTGCCGCCGCGCAGGCGTCGGGCCACGTCGGCCAGCTCTCCGAGGCCGAGCAGGTCGTCGGACTCGAGCAGGGCCACGCCGTCGTCGAAGTCGAGCCTTGCTCCCGCTTCGACCTTCTCGCGGATCGGCTCGAGCGTGCCGGTGCGCTCCAGGAGGGCCATCAGTGCCCCGTCCGGTGACGTTGCCGGATTTCTGGGTCGCGAGCACCACGCCAGGCTAGGACGCAGGGCGTGTGCACAGGGCGGACGCCGGGTACGGGGGCAACCGAGCACGACGCATGGCGCCGCGTGATCGCGGGCCGGAAACCGGTGAACGTTGCCGGGCGAGGCACTAGTGCACTCGGTCCACGACGGCGTAGGTCAGCGCCTCGAGCTCCTCGCGGCGGAGCTCGCCGTTCAGGCTCGCCCGCGCGCGCTCGGCGTAGTCGGCGGCGACCTCGCGGGCTCGCTCGAGCGCCCCGGTCGCGGCCACGCGGACGAGGGCCCCGTCGAGCGGCCCGCCGGCCAGTGCCCGGCGGACGACCGCGTCCTCGCGGGCGGCGTAGATCAGCGGCAGGGTAGGGGTCCCCTCGCGCAGGTCGACGCCGACGATCTTGCCCGTGTCCTCGCTCTCGCCCGAGCAGTCGAGGATGTCGTCGGTGATCTGGAAGGCGATGCCGAGCGCCGCGCCGAAGGCCCCGAGCTCGGTGCGCTCCGCGCCGCCGCCGAGGAGACAGGCAGCCTCGAAGAGCTTGCCGGTCTTGAGCGCGCAGCGCTCGAGGTATGCCTCGATCGTCGTGCCGGGTTCATGCGTCTGTCGCCGCTGGAGCGCCTCGCCCCGCGCGAGGCAGAGGGCTGCGCCCGCGAGCAGCTCGATCTCGCGCGGATCACCCGCGGCGGCGAGCTCGGCGAAGGCGCGCGCGAAGAGGTAGTCGCCGGCGGCCCGGGCCGCGTCGGACCCGTGGGCCGACCAGGCTGAGGCGCGGCCGCGGCGGTACTCCGCTCCGTCGATCAGGTCGTCGTGGACGAGAGTCGCCATGTGCACCAGCTCGACCGCCACGCCCGCGGCGAGCGGCGGCTTCCGGCCGGGAACGGCCGCGAGGAAGACGAGGAGCGGGCGCAGGCGCTTGCCGCCGGCGGAGAGGGCCTCCGCGCTGACGTCCGCGACGAGGCCGCGCCCACGTACCGCCTGCTGCAGGCGCTCCTCGAGCTCGTCGAGGTATGCATCCAGCCCCGGGGTCTCGCGAATCGCGGCCAGCGTCGTCACGTCGCGGCCGTGCCGGTGTGCAGGGCCACGATCCCGCCCGCGAGCAGCCGGTAGCGGACATCCTCGAAGCCGGCCCGTTGGAGCAGCCGCCGCAGATCCTCGGGTCCCGGGAAGCGCTTCACGCTCGCCGGCAGGTAGCTGTAGGCGCCGCCGCCGCGGATCAGCTTCCCGGCCAGGGGGATGACGCGGTCGAACCAGAGCCGGTAGAAGGGCGCGAGTGGGCCGCGCGGGGTCGTGATCTCGAGGATCCCGAGACGCCCGCCGGCGACGAGGACGCGGCGCAGCTCCCCGAGCGCCCGGTCCAGGTCGGCGACGTTGCGGACGCCGAACCCGACCGTGGTGGCGTCGAAGGAGCCCTCCGCGAACGGGAGCTCGAGCAGGTCGCCGCCGACCCACTCGATCGCCTCCGACTTCCGCCGGGCGCGGCGGAGCATCGCCTCCGAGAAGTCGAGGCCGGTGACTCTGCCGCCCGCGGCACGCGCGGCGAGCGCGAGGTCGCCGGTGCCGCAGCAGGCGTCCAGGACCCGGTCGCCCGGCCGCACCACCGCCGCCGCCGTGAGCCGCCGCCAGCGCTGGTCGAGGCCCGCGGTCATGCCGCGGTTCATCACGTCGTAGACCGGGGCGATCCGGTCGAACATCGCGCGCACCTGCTCCGGCGCCAGCGTCCCGGACGCGGCGCTCCTTTCTGAGCCTTGCGCAGCTCTCGCGGAGCCGCCGCCGTCCCGCGCGGCATGCCTCTCCGGCGATTTCGGGACGCGTAGCGTACTCACGGCTGCCCCCACCGGGGCACGAGCGCGTTCTGCAACCCGAGCTGGTCGAGGCAGCGCGCGACGACGAAGTCGACGAGGTCCGCGATCGTCTCGGCTCCGTGGTAGAAGCCGGGCGCCAGGAAGAGGATCACCGCGCCGGCCTGCTGCAGGCGGAGCATGTTCTCCAGGTGGATCGCAGACAGGGGCGTCTCCCTCGGCATCAGCACCAGTCGCCGGCCCTCCTTCAGCGCCACGCTGGCCGCCCGGTGGATCAGGTTCGACATCGCGCCCGAGGCGAGCGTGCCCAGCGTCCCCATCGAGCAGGGGCAGATCACGTAGGCGTCGACCCGGGCCGAGCCGCTCGCGTACGGCGCGCGCCAGTCGTTCGGGTCGTGGATCGTCACGGCGTCCCCCGCGGCCTCGGTCAGCCGGGCCAGCGTCTCGTCGCGCGAGAGCCGGGCGTCCCCGTACAGCTCCGTGCCGATCACCTCGATCGCCGCGCTCGACGCGCAGACGCCGATCTCGCAGTCGGCCGCCGCCAGTGCCTGGAGCAGCCGCGCGGCATAGGGCGCTCCGGAGGCGCCGGTTATCCCGAGGAAGACGCGCACACGAGGCCTACTTCGGCCCCTTCGAGGCGGCAAGGAAGGTGGCCAGCCGCCGTAGGTTCTCGTCGCCGAGGTTCTCGTACACGGGCATGACGTTGTTGCCGAACGCCCCCGGGTTCTTCACGTACTGGGTCAGGTAGTCCACCGTCTTCCCCTCGGTCGCCCCGATGTCGGACAGGTCCGGAGCCCCCAGGTTGCTCGAGCCCGTGCCGAGGTAGGTGTGGCAGCCGGCACAGCCCACCTGGGCGAAGATCTCCGCGCCCGCGACCGCCTCCTCGTTCCCCTCAAAGCCCTGCCGGTCGGCCCAGACCGGCACCGCCTCGAGAATCTCAGCGCCGAGCGACTCTTTCGCCGTGGCACCCTTGTAGGTGAGGACGCCCATCGAGAGGACGACGAGGATCGCGGTGACGATCGCGACCGGCCTGCGCAGGAGCCGACGCTCGCGCCGCAAGTCGACGAACGGCAGCGCGATCAGGATCATCAGCAGGATCGTGGGGATGCCGACCGTGCCGAGGATCACCGAGTCGGGCCACTTGAAGATCCGCAGGAGGTAGAAGAGGAAGTAGAAGTACCAGTCCGGACGCGGCACGAAGTTCGTCGTCGCCGGATCGGCCTTCTCCGTGTAGAGCGGGCCTAGCCAGCCGGGCTCGGTGCCGTCGCCGCCCGCCGTGAACTTCCAGACGCAGGCAAGACCGACGATGACGCCGACGACGACGAGGCTCATCACCGTGTCGTGGAACATCGCGAAGGGGAAGAAGGGCTTCCCCCGCTGGTCGACGTCCTCCTTGTAGCGCTTGAAGGCGGCGCGGCGCTCCTCGACCCGTCGGCTCGCCACTAGGCCTCAGGCCTCCTCATCGTGCCTCGCGGCTGCGGGGACACGAGCCCGGCACGGCCGACCGGCTCGGGCTCCGGGCGGTCGGCGCCGGCTGCGTCCTTCGACCAGGGAGGCGACGAGACGCCGAGCCGGATCACCAGGTACAGGTGGAGGCCGATCAACGCGAACAGGGCGCCGGGGATCGCGAGCATGTGCAGGGCGTAGAACCGGCTGATCGTGCTCTCGCCGATCTCTGCCCCCCCGCTCAGGATCGGCGTGATGAACGGTCCCAGGAAGGGAGCCGTCCCGTTGATGTTGATGCCGACGACCGTGGCCCAGTAGGCGGTGTTGTCCCAGGGCAGCAGGTAGCCGGTGAAGCCCTCGAGCATGCCGAGCGCCAGCAGCAGCACGCCGATGATCCAGTTCAGCTCCCGCGGGTACTTGTAGGCGCCGAACAGGAAGACGCGGGCCATGTGGAAGAACATCAGGATGATGAAGACGCTCGCCCCCCAGCGGTGCATGCCGCGGACGAGCCAGCCGAGCGTGATGTCGTTCGTGATGCGCTGGATCGACTCGTAGGCCTCGTCCGGGTGGGGCTGGTAGTACATGGCCAGGAAGACGCCGGTGACGGCCTGGACGAGGAAGGCGGTCAGCGTCGCCGAGCCGAGCGTGTGGAACCAGTTCGTGTCGCGCGGGACCTTGCGGAAGAGGAAGTACTTGATCCCCCCGACGAGCCCCGACCGCTCCTCGAGCCAGTCGAGCGGGTAGAGAGCGAGCTGCTCGATCTTTTTCCGGCGGGCGCTCTTGGCTCTGGGCATCAGCGGCCCGGCGGCTGGATGGGATAGAGCACCTTCTCGATACCGTCGATGTGCTGCCCGGGGCCGGCGAGCTTGTACGCCTTGATCTTCGCCTGCGCGCCCTGGCTCTCGACGTCGGAGACGCTGTACGTCTTCCCGAGGAACAGGTGTCCGTTCCGGATCGAGAACGTGTAGCGGTCGAGCGCGCGCACGGGCGGGCCGGCCGTGCGGTTACCTTCGGTGTCGTAGGCGCCGCCGTGGCAGGGGCAGCCGAAGGCCGACAGGCCCTGCACCGGGATCAGGCGGATCTCCTCCCCCTCCGCGCCCTCCGCCTCCTTTCGCTGGTCGTCGAGCACGAGACCGGCGGGCTGGACCGGGCAGCCCAGGTGGACGCAGCGATTGGACATGGCGGTGAAGCTGGGCGCGCCGTCGAGCAGGCCGTTGTAGCGGACGTATGCCGTGCGGCGCGAGACCTCGCCCTCCTCGGGATCGAGCATGAAGGTGACGATCGTCCATTCACCCTCGGTGAAGTTCTCGAGCGGACCGACGTCGACCTCCTCCTGCTCCTGACCCACGAACGCGGGGAGGATCATCAGCCCGGCGGCGGGGAGCGTCACAGCGCCCCCGATGACCGCGCCGAGGCCGAGCGTCGCGCCCTCGAGGAACTTGCTCCGCGGGTAGGTCGCCAGCTCCGCGGGGCTCGGCTTCGGCATCGCGTCCTTCCCCTCGGTCGGGAGCGGCGCCGGCCCTGCCTCCACGGGGACGTGGGGCTCGGCCGCGGGCGCCGGCGGCGGGGAGGCGTGGCCGCGCATGACGTCGCGCACCCACAGGAAGCCGAACAGCGCGGTGATCGCGGCGCCGATCCCGAACCCGACCGGGAAGCTGACCACGAGCCCGACGAGCAGGCAGGCCACTCCGACCGCGAAGCCGATCGGCCACAGGCTCGGCGGCGGGAGATGTGGCTTGTCGTCCCCGCTACGGGATTCCACTTCGTGGCTCCTTTCCGACCGGGGCTGGCTAGTCGCGTCGCTTCGCTCGGGAGAATAGAGAACGCCGGGAGGTCGAGCGCCCGTTGTCCGGCCTGCCCCGGAGGTCGATGCCGTACTCGGCCCAGCGGGCGTCGACGAGGGCCCGCACCTCCGGCGTCATCACGATCTCCTCGGGCCAGGGGCGGGTGCCCTCCTCGGGCCCCTTGCTCGTCGCGTCGATGCCCAGCTTGCCGCCGACGAACTGCAGTGTCGGCGCGTGATCGAGATGGTCGAGCGGCCCCTCCGAGAGCAGCAGGTCCCGCTTCGGGTCGACGTTCGCGCAGACGCGGAAGAAGACCTCGGAGTAGTCGTGGACGTCCACGTCCTCGTCGACGACGACGACGCACTTCTCCAGGCTCAGCAGCCCGAGCCCCCAGATCGCGTGCATCACTTTCCGGGCATGCCCGGGGAACGCCTTCCGGATCGAGACGATCGCGCAGTTGTGGAACGCGCCGGCGACGGGGAGGTCGTAGTCGACGAGCTCCGGCACGGTCATGCGGATCGCGGGCAGGAAGATGCGCTCGGTCGCCTTCCCGAGCCAGGCGTCCTCCTGCGGCGGCTTCCCGACGACGATCGACGGGTAGATCGCATCCCGCCTCATCGTCATCGCGGTGACGTGGAAGACCGGGAAGGGCTCCTGCGCCGTGTAGTACCCGGTGTGGTCGCCGAACGGCCCCTCGTCGCCGAGGTCGCCGCGCTGGACGTACCCCTCGAGCACGATCTCGGCGTTCGCGGGCACGTCCAGGTCGACCGTCTTCGCCCGCACGAGCTCGACGGCCTCGCCGCGGAGGAAGCCGGCGAGCATCAGCTCGTCGATGTGCTTCGGCAGCGGCGCGCTCGCGGAGTAGGCCGTCACCGGGTCGAGCCCCAGCGCGACGGCGACCTCGAGGCGCCCGTCCGTCGCCAGGTAGTCCATGCGGCCGTCCTTGTGGATCTGCCAGTGCATGAGCGTCGAGCGCCGGTCGATCTTCTGCATCCGGTACATGCCCACGTTCCGCGTGCCCGCCTTCGGATCGCGGGTGATCACGGCCGGCAGCGTGATGAACGGCGCCGGGTCGCCGGGCCAGCAGCGCTGGATCGGCAGCAGGTCGAGGTCGACGTCGTCGCCCGTGAGCACCAGGTCCTGGCAGGGCCCGCGCCGCACCGTCCGGGGCAGCGAGTCGGCGATCGACTTCAGCTTCTTCAGGCCCCGCACCTTCTCGACGAGCCCCTGCGGCGGCTGCATCTCGATCACGTCCTCGAGCCTCCGGGCGACGTCGTCGAGCGTCGGCTCGCCGAACGCGAGGCACATGCGGCGCTCCGTTCCGAACTGGTTGATCAGCAGCGGGTGGCTCGAGCCCTTCGGGCGCTCGAAGAGGAGCGCGGGCCCTCCGGACTTGACGGTCCGGTCGACGATCTCCGTGATCTCGAGGTCGGCATCGACCTCGGCTTCGACGCGGACGAGCTCGCCCTCGCGCTCGAGCAGCCGGATCCAGTCGCGCAGGTCGGCCGGTGCGGCCATTCGCGTCTAATGGCGGCGGTGGCGGGCCCAGCGGCTGAGCTCGCCGATGGCGATCACGCCCGCGAAGATCAGGCCGACGATCAGCATGCCGATGATCACGTTGCGGCCCTCCTCGGCCGCATCCGCGAGCGGGAGCGACAGTGCCACGAGCCCTGCCATCGCGCTCGACTCTAACGGACTCTGGCGGCGTGAGCGTCGAGCGCGGCCGCAACCGCGTCGGCCCCCGCGACAGCGCGCGCGACCGCGACCAGGGGCTCCGGGTCGCGGTCGCGGCGCAGCGCCTCGCGCGGCTCCTCGAGGGCGCCCTCGCCGAGTAGCGCGGCCGTCGCCGCCCAGGCTGCCCCGTCGCCGCCTGCGTTCTCGGCCCGCACCTGGGCGCAGAGCGAGATCAGCTCGGCGAGGTCAGCCACCGCGGCAACCTCCTCGAGCATCGCGATCCGGACGAGCCCGTGCGCGTACAGGTAGTCGCCCAGCAGGAGCGCGATGTCTCGGTCGGCCGGCGAGAACAGGCGCGACCGGCCGTAGTGGAGCAGGTAGCCCTCGTAGATCGTCTCCAGCCCCAGGGTGAACCGCGGGTGTCCGAGCGGGGAGAAGACGGGGATGAGCTCGCGGCGGTCGGCGGGCAGCAGCGCGTGGCCCCAGAGCGGGCTCTCCTGCTCGGCCTCGGCGGCGATCGTCTCCCAGATCGACTCGGAGCTCTTAGTCGTCGAAGAAGTCACGCACGGCCTCCACCGTCCGGTCGACCTCCTCGTCGCCATGGGCGAGCGAGACGAACATCGCCTCGAACTGGGAGGGCGCGACGTAGATCCCGCGCGCGAGCAGGTGGCGGCAGAGGGCGCCGTAGCGATCAGTGTCGCTCTCGCCGGCGCCGGCGAAGTCCCGCACCGGCGGCGGTCGCAGGAACAGCGTCGCCATCGCGCCGACGCGCTGGACGCAGACGTCCTCGCCAAGTGCGGCGAGGCCCCGCTCGAGCCGGGCGCCTCGCTGCTCCAGGCCGCGGTAGACCTCAGGGTCGCGGAGGCGCCGCAGGACGGACAGTCCCGCCGCCGTCGCGAGCGGGTTCCCGGACAACGTCCCGGCCTGGTAGACGTCGCCCGCCGGAGCCAGCAGGCTGATCACGTCGGCGCGGCCGCCCAGAGCCGCGAGCGGCAGGCCGCCCCCGAGGATCTTGCCGAGCATGGTCAGGTCGGGGAGGATGCCGAAGCGCTCCTGGGCGCCCCCGCGGGCAACGCGGAAGCCGGTGATCACCTCGTCGAAGACGAGCAGGGCGCCCGAGGCGTCGCAGAGCGAGCGGAGCGTCTCGAGGAACCCCGCCTGCGGCGGAACGACGCCCATGTTCCCCGCCACCGGCTCGACGAGGACGGCCGCGAGGCCCTCGCCGTGCTGCATCACGGCCGCCACGGCCGCGTCCGCGTCGTTGTACGGGCAGACGATCGTGTCCGCGGCGGCCGGCGCGGGCACGCCCGGAGTGGAGGGGATCCCGAGCGTCGCCACCCCGGATCCCGCGCTCGCGAGCAGCGCGTCGACGTGCCCGTGATAGCCGCCGGCGAACTTCAGCACGCGGTCCCGCCGCGTGAACGCCCGGGCCAGGCGGACTGCGGTCATCGCCGCCTCGGTGCCGGAGGACACCAGCCGAACCTGCTCGACCGAGGGCACGGCGTCCGCGATCTCCGCCGCGAGCTCGACCTCGGCCTCGGTCGGCGCGCCGAAGCTCGTCCCCCGGGAGGCCGCCCGGACGACCGCTTCGACCGTCTCGGGGTCGGCGTGCCCGAAGAGCAGCGGTCCCCAGGACATCACCCAGTCGACGTAGCGCCGGCCGTGCACGTCCTCCAGGTAGGCGCCCTCGCCGCGGCGAACGAACACCGGCTCGTCCAGCCCGACGGCGCGCATCGCCCGCACGGGCGAGTTGACGCCGCCCGGAATCAGCTCGAGCGCGCGGCGCCACAGCTCCGTCCGCGTCGTCACAGCCACCCTGCGAGCTCCTTCGTCCAGTACGAGACGACGATGTCGGCCCCGGCGCGCTTGATCGCGGTCAGCGACTCGAGCGCGGCCTGCCGCTCGTCGAGCCAGCCACGCGCGGCGGCCGCCTTGACCATCGCGTACTCGCCGGAGACGCTGTACGCCCCCACCGGCAGGTCGAAGCGCTCGCGGACGGCGCGGATCACGTCCAGGTAGGGAAGCGCCGGCTTCACGAGCAGCACGTCCGCCCCCTCGCGCACGTCGAGCTCGCACTCGCGCAGCGCCTCGCGGACGTTCCCGGCGTGCAGCTGGTAGCCGCGGCGGTCGCCGAAGGCGGGTGTTGACTCCGCCACCTCCCGGAAGGGCCCGTAGAAGGCGGACGCGTACTTGGCGGCATAGGAGACGATCGGCGTCTCCTCCAGGCCGGCGTCGTCGAGGGCCTCCCGGATGCGGCCCACGCGCCCGTCCATCATGTCGCTGGGGCAGACCGCGTCGGCGCCGGCCTCGGCGTGGGAGACGGCCGTGCGCGCGAGCAGCTCGAGCGACTCGTCGTTGACCACGCGGTCGCCCCTGACGACGCCGCAGTGGCCGTGGGAGGTGTACTCGCAGAGGCACACGTCGGTGAGGAGCAGCAGCTCCGGCGCCCGCGCGCGCAGCTCGCGAAGGGCCTGCTGCACGATCCCGTCGGGGTCGTGCGCGCCGGAGGCCTCCTCGTCCTTCTCCTCGGGGATGCCGAACAGGAGGACGGCCGGGACGCCCAGGCGTTGCAGCTCCTCGGCCTCGCGTCCGAGCTCGTCGACGGAGCGCTGCGCGATCCCCGGCAGCCCTTCGAGCGGGCGGACGACGCCCTCGCCCGGGCACGCGAAGAGGGGCATCACGAAGTCGCGCAGGTCGAGGCGCGTCTCGGCGGCGAGCCCGCGCAGCGCGCCCGTGCGGCGCAGCCGGCGCAACCTCACCTGCGGAAAGGCGCTCACGCGGACAATCTACGCGCTGCCACCCGGGCCATCCCTGCGAAGACGGCCCCGAGGCCGAGCAGCCACAGGGTCTCGCGCGCCAGCGCCTGCCAGGGGCTCGCGTCGAACAGCGCGGCCCCGAAGAAGCGCACCGAGTGGGCGAACGGGAAGGCGTCGCTCAACCAGCCGGCCTGCGGCACGATCTCGCGCGGCACGAGGCCGAGGAAGACGATCGGGAGCGCGACGAGGAGGGCGGCGAGCGACGCCGTCCGCGCCTCGCGCGCCAGAGCGCCGACGAGGGCGCCGATCGCGCCGAGGACGGCTCCCGAAAGCGCGAGGCCAAGCGCGAGCAGAGGCAGGCGCTCCCACGGCTGTCCGCCCGTGACGCCCCCGATCTCGACGACCGCGCCGAAGCCGAGCGCGACCGCAGTCCCGAGCCCGAGCGCGACCACGGCCGCGAGCGCGATCTTGGCGCCGACCAGCTGGCCGAGGGAGACGGGGCCCCGGATCAGCCGCCCGAGGACGTTCTCGTCCCGCTCGGCGGCCAGCGCCCCGGCGGCCAGGAGCAACGCCAGGAAGCTGATCGTGAGCGCCAGCCCGTACGACTGCACCTGCGCCGAGAGCGACCAGGTGCGGCCCCGCTGCTCGATCTCCCGCAGCCGGATCGGCGTCGCGGTCGCCCTGATCGCATCGTCGGTCAGGTCGAGGGCCAGCGTCGCGTCCTTGACGAACTCCCGGATTCGGTCGAGACGCGGCTCCGGGGGGAACTCCCGCAGCAGCCGGGCTGCCTGCTCCAGGCCGAGCACCTCGAACTCGGTCCCGAGGATCGACCCCTTGCCCCCGTGGAGCAGCAGGTCGACGTACTGGAGGTCGGCGGCGATGAAGGCCCGCTGGAGCCGCAGGTTCAGCGCGTACACGAGGGCCTGCATCTGCTGGCGGACGCGCGGGGCGACGCCGCCCGTGGTCGTCTCGAGGGAGAGGTGCGGGCTGCGGACGAGGCCCTGGAGCGTGGCGAGGAAGCCGGGCGGCACCGTGATCACGGCGACGAGCCGGCCCGACCGGAGCTGCCGCCTCGCTTCTTCCGCGTCGAGCCGGACCAGGCGCACGTTCCGCGCCACCTCGTCGATCGTGCGGTTGACGTCGAACGTCTGCCCGGCGACGACGATCCGCGGCGGCAGCCCGTCCCGGTCGACGAGCGCCACCCGCGGCTTCGTGTTCGCGTAGCCCGCCGCGAGGCCGATCACGAGCGCGATCACGAGCGGATAGGCCAGCAGGACGCCGAGCAGCGCCGGCGACCGGCGCAGGGTGAGGAGATCCTTGCGCAGCAGCAGGAGCGCGTTGCTCACGCCGGCGACTCCGAGCGCTCGTAGTCGGCGACGCGGCCGGCAAACGTGACCGCTCCCTCGACGAGCTCCACGACCCGGTCGGCGACGCGGCTGACGTCCTCGGCGCTCTGCGTCGCGAGGACGACTGCGCCGTCGCGGGAACGGAGCTCGGCGGCGACGGCCCAGAGCCGACGACGCTGGCGCGGGTCGAGTGCAGCCGTCGGCTCGTCGAGGAGGACGACGCCGGGATCGCCGAGCAGCGCCAGCGCGAGGTTCAGGCGCTGGCGGTTGCCGACCGAGAGGTTGGCGCTCGGCTTGGGGCCGCGGGGCAGCTCGAAGCGATCGAGCAGCCGCTCGGCGGAGCGGCGCGGATCGGGGTCGGCCTCGAGACGGGCGAAGAGCTCCAGGTTCTCCAGGGCGCTGAGCCGCCCGTAGTGCGCGGGGCTCTGGGGCATCCAGCCGACGCGCGTGTCGGGCGCGTGCTCGACGCGTCCCTCGGTCGGCTCGAGCGCGCCGGCGAGGATGGACAGGAGCGTCGACTTCCCCGCGCCGTTCGGACCCACCAGCGCGACGACCTCGCCGGCGGCGACCTCGAGATCGGTCGGCGAGAGGGCCACGTAGTCCCCGAAACGCCGCGAGACGCCCCGGGCGGCGAGGATGACGTGAGAGTTCAAGGACTCTCGATCGTGCCGTTGGCGAGGACGCTGTCCAGAGGTGGGCGTACCGTAGTCGGCGATCCATGTCCGACGGGACGACCCTCGCGCTCGACCGTCACGATCTCCCGGAAGGATCGAGGAAGCGACCGGGGATTGCGCTGTCACAAGCGCGACGGTGGCGGCCCGTGTTGAATCCGGGGGCGACCTACGCTACGGTGCCCGGGATGGCCCCCCCGCGCCGGCCCGCCGGCCAGCCTCGCCCTTCTCGCCGCCGACACCGCTCCACCCGCCGCGCCCGGCGTGTGGCCGGCCTGCTCGTCGTCGTCGTCGCCCTCTCCGTGACCCTCCTCCTAACCGCCTTCGGGTCAGCCGAGACATCGCGGCTGGGCGCCGCGCCCGGAGTGGCCGCGCCCCCGCTCGCCCAGGAGCCCCCGCGGCCGGAATGGGTGGCCACGGTCGGCGCGTCGGTTCCGCTCCAGCTGCCCGTGTCGCAGTCGCAGCTAACCGGCATCGGGTACCACCCCTCCGACGGTCGGGCCCTGGCGCTCCGCCCGATCGGACGGCAGGCCAACCAGGGGCTCTTCGCCCGGCTCGGCCGCCGGCTCTTCGGGGACGGCGCCGGCGGACGCCCGTACGTCCAGCTCGGCGGCGGCGGCTCGGGCGGGCCGTCGACCGGAGCCGTCGACATCGGCGCGCCGGCCGGCACCGACGTCTACTCGCCGGTGGACGGCACCGTCTCCGGGATCCGCGACTACGTCGTCAACGGGCGGACCCTCGGCGTGCGCATCGAGATCCTGACGGCGACGTCGCCGTCGCTCGTGGTCGTGCTGACGCGGCTCCGTCCCGATCCGGCTCTCACGGTCGGCTCGACGCTCGTCGCCCGGACCTCGAAGGTGGGCACGCTGATCGACTTCTCGACCGTCGAGCGGCAGTCCCTCGCCCGCTTCACGCACGACGCGGGCAACCACGTGACGCTGGAAGTGCATCCCTCGTAGCAGCGGGGGTGCGCGGCCTGTCCGGACGTGAGGATCCTCTTTCTCGGGGACGTCTTCGGGTCGCCCGGTCGGCGCGCGATCGAAGCGCGGCTGCCCGCTCTCCTCGAGGAGCTAGACGCCGATTTCTGCGTCGTCAACGGTGAGAATGCCGCCGACGGCTCGGGGCTGACGCCGAAGATCGCGGACAAGCTGCTCGCCGCCGGAGCGGACGTGGTCACGCTCGGCAACCACGTCTGGCGGCGGGCCGAGCTCGTCGACTACCTCGGCGCCTCCACGCGCGTGATCCGGCCAGCCAACCTGGGAGCCGCCGCTCCCGGAGCGGGCTGGACGGTTGCGACCGCGCGCGACGGCACTGACGTGGCGGTGATCAACCTGATGGGGTCGCTGTTCCTGAGCGTGGCCGTGCACCCGTTCGAGCTGGTCGACGATCTCGTGGAGCGGGCTCGGAAGCGCGCGCGCGTCGTCATCGTCGACTTCCACGCCGAGGCGACGAGCGAGAAGGTCGCCCTGGCGCGGTGGCTCGACGGAAGGGTCACCGCCGTGATCGGGACGCACACGCACGTGCAGACGGCCGACGCCCGCGTCCAGGCCGGCGGAACGGCCGCCGTCACCGATGCGGGGATGACGGGGCCGCACGACTCGGTGATCGGCGTCGAGTCGGAGCTCGCGATCCGGCGCATGCGCACGGGCATGCCGGTGCGGTTCCGGCCTGCCGAGGGCGACGTTCGCCTCGAGGGCGTCGTCATCGACTGCGACGACACGGGCCGCGCCACCGCCTGCGAAGCGCTCCGTCTTCAGGCCTGACCGGCCCCCTCGCGGGGACCGGGGGGCATCGCGAGCGCGCCCGAGACCCCGGGTCTGACCCTCGAGATCGGCCGTGCGGGACGTGGCGGTCGTGCCGGGGGCGTGACGATCGTTCCACAGCCATGGCCGGCGGGGACGGGCGCGGGGCGATTCGCGGCCGGATCGAGGGCTACCCTGACGTCGCCGCCGCTGGCCGGGCGGTCGGGCGCCCCTGCGCTCGTTTCGGAGGCCAGAGGAGCAGAGCCAGGAGACCGACCAGCGTGACGTCTCGCGCCAGGACGCCCCACGAGGCCCAGGCGTCGAACTCGAGTGCCAGCTCCCAGTAGCGGAACGGGAACCAGGTCTGGGTCAGCGCGAGCGCCAGCGCGAGCACGCCGGTCGCCGCGAGGCCGCGCCGGCCGCGAACCAGGGGCACGAGCGGCACGAGCCAGATCAGGAACTGGGGCGAGAGCACCTTGCCGAGCGCGACGAAGGCGACGACGGAGGCCGCGGAGGCCCGGATCAGGCGCTCCCGGTCGGCCGGGCCGCGCGCGAACCAGACCCACGTGCCGACGAGCGCGCCGGCCTGGACGAGCGTCAGCAGCACGGCGAGCACAGCCGGCGCGATCCCGACGAGGTTCTGGGACCCGTGGCCGGACTCCATCTCGATTCCGAACCCGAACAGCTGGTGCGAGACGAGCAGGATCCCCGAGCCCAGGCTCTCGATCTGCAGCGGACGTCCCGCCTGACCCGAGAGGCTCGAGAGGACTCCCCCGGGCGCGAGCACCAGGAACGGCGCGAAGCAGAGCAGGACGACCGCGACGAAGGCCGCGGAGCAGATGCCCGCCTCCCGGCGGCCGTGGCGACGCCAGACGTAGGCGAGCGCGACCGGCAGGAGCACGACCGGATAGATCTTCGTCGCCGCGGCGAGGCCGAGCGCGCCGAGGCCGAGTCGCTCGCGCCCGGAGACGAGGCCGGCCAGCGCCCCGACCGTCAACGCCGCGGGCAGCAGGTCGAATCGAGTCAGAACGACCGATCCGACCAGCAACGGCGAGACCGCCGCGAACCCGACCGCGGCACCGATCCTGCCCCGGCCCGCGCCGGCGGCATCGAGGGTCAGCAGCATGAACCCGAGCGCCGCCGCGCCGCAGAGCCACATCAGCGCCTCGAAGATGCGCTCGAACCCTTCCAGGTCACCCGCCTCCGAGCGCACCAGCGAGGGCAGGACGAACGCCGGCAGCGCCCCGGGCGGATACTCGACGGCGAAGTCGCGGTAGGGCACCTTCCCGTCCACCATGGCGTCGCCGTAACGCTGGTAGACCGGCGTGTCGATCACCTGGTCGCGGTTGTAGAAGCCGACGTGAAGCAGGCTCCAGGCGGCGAGGAAGAGCGCGAGCGCGAGCAGCGTGGCCAGCGCCGCCCACCCCGGCTCAACCGGTCGCGACCAGCTCTCCGGTCGCGCGTTCACCGGTGGGCTCCACTGCCGCCGCCGGTCGCTGGACCGGGGCCGAGGCGAGTGCGACGAAAGCCGCGAAGGGGAAGAACCACGGGATGTAGAGGTAGAACCAGTGCGTCAGGACGAGCTCGAATCCCATCAGGAGCGCGCCAGTCAGCGCGGCGAGCTGCAGCGGGCTCTTGCGCCTCGGCACGAAGGCGAGCGCGACCGCGGAGGCCAGCAGCAGCGCCTGCAGCACCTGCTGGACGCGGTGCAGATCGGGAATCCCTCGAGCGTGGTACTGCCCCCAGTCCCAGAGCGAGAACGGCGAGTCCCGCCCGACCTGCCAGCCGATCGTCCGGTCCCAGAACACCCTCGCCGCATGCAGCGGGTCGGGTTCGAGCAGAAGCACGAAGAAGGACGCGAGCGTCGCCAGCCCGAAGCCCGCCGCGAAGGCGAGCTTCCGCCGCGGCGAGCGGAGCGAGTGGGGGTAGGAGAGTCAGAGCGGGGCGAGCAGCAGCGCCGCGAACTTCGTCCAGCCCGCGAGCGCGAGGAACGCGCCGCGGGCCGGGGGAGACGTGACGAGCCAGAAGCCGAAGATCAGGAACGCCGGCAGGATCGCATCGTTCGTGTTCGAGCTCGACACGTACTGCGTGAAGGGATACGCCGCCCAGGCGAACGCGAGCGTGGCCGCGAGCCTGTGGCCGCCGAAGCGGCGCCCGACCAGCGCCAGTCCGCCGATGCAGAGCAGGTCGAAGAGGATCGAGGTGAGGTGCACGGCCGGGAGATCGTCCCACTCGCCGGACCAGCCCAGCAGCCAGTAGCCCGGCAGGTACGACAGGTACGCGACCGGCCCGTAGGTGTCGCCCCGATCGTTCGACGACTCGCAGCGGCCGTTCGTCTGGATCCGCATGCGGATCTCCCCGTCCCGATCGGGCTCTCCGCACGGCTTCAGGTCTCCCTGGGTCGGGAAGTGCCCGTACGGCGACTCGCCGTGTGAGATTCGGTGGGCGCCGATGACGCCGGCGTAGCCGACGTCGATCACGTTGGAGGCCCGCACGTTCAGGCCGACCCGAAAGCCGACCAGGAAGACGGTTGCCGCCGCCAGCACCCAGACCGGCCAGAACGGGAGCACGGCTCGGCCGCGCCTGCCGGTGAGCCCGACCCAGGCCGCGCGGGCGATCAGGTAGAGGAGCGGTGGGTACACGAGCGGCACGCTCGTGAAGATGTCGCCCCGGTTGTAGAACCAGAGGCTGACGGAGAACGAGAGGAGCGCCAGCAGATCGAGGTTCCGCACGGAGAGCGGCCGGCGCAGGTCGGCTAGGCCGAGCAGGAACAACGTGCAGAACGCGAGCCAGACGTACGCGCTGTTGATCCGCTTGCCGCCGAACGCGCCCTCGTACCCACGCGCCATCTTCCAGGCCACCTGCGGGCCGGTCCACGCCTCCAGGACGGTACCGGTCTCGTCTCCGACCCGGCCGAGGACGATCTGCCCCGCCTCGCCCCACCAGACCTTCACGGTCCAGTCCTTGTAGGTCGAGTCGTAGGTCGCGTCGGTGATCCGTCCCTTCTCGGGATAGCGGTCGAGCCACTCCGCCACCTTGCGGCGGGCGAGCAGGATCTGGGTCGCCCGCTCCTTCGTCAGGCGCGGCGGCTCGGCCGCGGGGACAAAGGGGATCTCGACGACCCGCCCCGCCGAGTCGTAGACCGGGCGCTTCGGAGCCTCCGCCGCGAGGCCGGCCGGCGCGAGCGCGAGCGCCGAGACGGCGACGGCGGCGACGCGCCAGTCCATCGCTCGTCAGGTTAGCGGCGCCTGAACGACCAGAGTCTGTTGCCGACGAAGTTCAGCGGCGTCACCAGGATGATGGCGAGTGCCTGCGCCGGCACTTTCCCCATTCCCGCGCCGACCAGGCCGCGCAGGATCAGCAGGTTCGCGCCCAGGGCGAACACCGAGACGATCAGAAACCGCAGGCCCTGGTAGGCGACGTGTCCCTTCCGCCCTCGGAACGTCCAGAGTCGGTTCCACGTGTAGTTGCTCGTGACGGCGACGAGGAACGAGCAGGCGGCCGCGAGCAGGTAGTGCACGCCGGCCCCCCGCAGCAGAGCCACGTAGACCGCCAGGTTGACCAGATACCCGCTCGCGCCGACGGTGCAGAACTTCGCCAGCTCGAGCCAGTTCGGCGGATGCCTGAGCGCCCGGCCGGCGCGCGTCCGCGCCAGGGCCGTCGCCGCCGAGACTGCGGGTGAGGAGCGCGACACGGACGCGCCCGAGGGTACCAGCCGTCCGTCAGACGTCGGTCGTGAAGCCCTCCGCGCCGACGAGCGGCACGAACCGGCAGGGGACGGAGCGCACGATCGCGGGGCCTTCCGGGCTGCGGACCACGAGCTCGAGACGCTGGCCGTGCCGGCCGCCGACCGGCACGACGAGGCGGCCCCGCGGCTCGAGCTGCTCGTAGAGCGTCTGCGGGAGGCCCGGCGCGGCGGCGGCGACGGCGATCCCCGCGAAGGGCGCTTCCTCCGGCAGCCCCATCGTCCCGTCGCCGACGTGGACGCGCACGCGCCCGTACCCCGCCGTCGCGAGAGCCGCCCGCGCCCGGTCCGCGAGCTCCTGGATGCGCTCGATCGTGAAGACCGCCGCAGCGAGCTCCGCGAGCACCGCGGCCTGGTACCCCGAGCCGGTGCCGACGTCGAGCACGCGCTCGTGGCCGTCGAGCGCGAGCGCCTCGCAGATGCGGGCGACCATGTACGGCTGGGAGATCGTCTGGCCGGAACCCAGCGGCAGCGCCGCGTCGTCGTAGGCGTGTTCCCGGAGCTCCGCTCCGACGAAGAGCTCCCGCGGCACGCGCTCCATCGCCGCGAGCACTCGCTCGTCGACGACGTCTCGACCGCGGAGCTGCCGGTCGACCATCGTGCGACGGGCGGCGGTGAAGTCGGGCTCGGAGCTCAGCGGGACCTCCTATCCGGCGCCGGCGGCCGCCCCCGCGGCGACGGCGGCCCCGGCTGCCGTCACGCCGAAGTGGGCGAGGATGGCGGGCTTGACGTCGACGATGCTCCGCGGCTCGGCATCGACGCCGATCGTCAGGACGGGCACCTCGGAGTCGGCCGTCGTGAGGGAGCCGTGGCTGCCGCCTCCGGCATGGTGGCCGCCGGCGAGGTCGGCGAACTCGGCGCCCGGGGCGGCGGAGACGAGGACGTCGCCGGCGTTCGGATTCGCGAGCGCGGCCCAGGCCCGCGTCAGGGCCTCGGGGTGGTCGAGGAGCGATGCGTCGCCTTCGGTCTCCCAGCCGCCCTCGGCGGGCCTGAAGCGAAGCTCCTCTCCCTGCCGCCGGGCGACCGCCTCCCCCGCCTCCAGGAAGAGCGTCACCTCGGCCGCCGGTTCCCCGTCGACCCGCTCGGCGAGGGAGCGCGCGTCCAGGCGGCACCTCGGCAGGCGGTAGACCATCGCCGCCCGGTTCGAGGCCGTGACGACGACCTCGGCGCTCGCCTCGGCACCCCGACGGTAGAGCGAGAGGTCGGCGAAGCGCTGCTCGAGCGTCACGCCCCGTTCGACCCGACTCTGCCCGTGGTCGGAGCACAGGATCACCGCGTAGCGGTCGAGGAACCCGTCCGGCCCCCCGGCCGCCTCGAGGAGCGTCGCGATCGCACGGTCGGCCGCTACCAGCGCCTCCCACGCCGCGCCCGGGCCGAGCGCGTGCGAGGCGAGGTCGTAGTCGGAGAGGTAGTACGTGAGGAAGTCGAAGCCGTCGCGGGCGACGAGCCAGCGCCCCGCGGCGGTCGCGTAGGCGTCCACCGACCCGGCGGCACGGTTGCGGACCGCGAAGGGGGCGCCGGTCACGTCCGACTCGAAGAGGCTGTAGTAGAAGAACCGTCTCGGGCCGTGGGCCGCGGGCGTCAGCCCCGGTACGGTCGGCAGGTGCCGCGTCCGACCGCGGTAGCACGTGACGTTGATCGCGGCCGGCACCAGTCCGGCATCCTCGAGGGACTCGTACACCGTCGTCGCGCGGCGGGAGAGATGGCGCTCGTTGAGCGAGAAGATCGTGTCGCGCAGCGAGCGGATCGCCCCCGCGGTCAGGACGGCGCCGAGCGAGGAGCCGTACTCGACCAGCCGCCGCTCGGCGCGGTCGTACCAGACCAGGTGTGGAATCCCGTGCACGTCCGGATGCGTGCCGGTGGCGATCGAGGACATGCAGACCGGCGTCAGGGAGGGGAACGTCGAGATCCCGCGTCGGTAGCTGCCGCGCCCGGCCAGGTAGGACAGCGCCGGCGTGCGCGCGTCGTCGGCGGCTCCCTCGAACACGTCGGGGGTGAGGCCGTCGACGATGATCAGGACGAGCGGCTTGGCCACGCCCGGTCGCCCCGGATCAGTCGCGCGCGAGGACCCGCAGCCCCGCGTACCGGTCCCCCGCGCGCCGCCGTAGCCGAGCCGCCACCGCCGGTAGGAGCGCCGCCTCCACGTAGCCGAGAACGGGAACGAGCGCGAGCGCCCCCAAAAGGAGCCCGCCCAGCGCGAACAGGACGGCGGTGCCGGCGCGGGTGCCGCCCCGGCGCAGCGTCCCACGGGCCAGCTGCAGCGCCCCCGTCGCCCCCGCCAGCCCACCGGCCGCCCCCCCGGCTGCGGCCCACCATCCGTCGATCGCGTAGCCGGCCCCGGCCCCGGCGGCGCCGGCCAGGGCGAGCGCGGCCGGAAGCGCCGCCCGCGCGGGTGCGATCGGGCCCGAGACGAGGACGCCGACACCCGCTCCGACGCCCACGGCGAGCCCGATCCAGTACCAGGCGCCCATCGCCGCCCAGTGTAGTCGCCGGCCTCGGCGCATCGGGCTCGCGCAAGTTCGCGCCTGCGGGGGGATCTATCTCGGAGATGCCGGATCCCGATCGCACCGACGACGGCCGGCTGCTGCTCGTCTTCTTCACCTCCGAGCAGTCGGGGCCGGCTCGCCGGATGGAGAGCCTGCTGGCTCACCTGTCCCGCAAGGAACGGGAGCGGTTGCGGGTCGCCCGCGTCGACGTCGAGCGAAACGAGGATGTCGCGGCGCGGTTCGAGATCGACGTGATCCCGACGCTCGTCCTCGTCAAGGGCAAGCGCGTCTGGGGCCGGCTCGAGGGCCGCTCCAGCGCCTCGCGAATCGCCGGGCTGCTCGAGCCGCACCTCACCGAGCGGCCGGCTCGCCTGCCGGAAGCAGCGCCACAGCCCGCCTGATCTGCGGGCGCGGCAGTCCGCCTGCCCGGCCCGCGACGTACTTCCCTTTGACGGCCGGCGAGATCGCCTCGGCGAGATCCGGGGCCTGCCCGGCGTCCCTTGGCTCGCCCGGCCTGCTCGTGCTCATGCCTGCGGCTGCTCGAGCCTGCCGATCACCGCGAGGCCGAACGCGGCCGCCCGGGCACCGTCCACGACCCGGTGGTCGAACGTCACCGAGACGTGTCCGATCTGCCGGACGACGACCTCCCCGCCGGCGACGACCGGGCGCGCGGCAATCCGGTGGAGGCCCAGGATGCCGACCTCCGGGTGGTTGATCAGAGGAGTGGCGAGCAGCCCGGCGAGCTTGCCCGCGCTCGTGACCGTGAACGTGGAGCCGCGCAGCTCCTCGGGGGCGAGGGTGCCCGCGCGCGCGCCGTCGGCCAGGCGCTGCGAGTCGGCCGCGATCTCCTCCAGGGAGCGCGTGTCGCAGCCGCGGACGACGGGGACGACGAGACCCGCCTCCGTCTGGACGGCCAGCCCGAGGTCGTACCGGTCGAGGTAGACGATCTCCTCTCCCTCGAGCCGCGCGTTCAGCTCGGGGAACTCACGCAGCGAGAGAGCGGTCGCCCGCAGGAGGTGAGCCACGAGGCTCAGCTCGCCGCGCCGGCGCTCGAGCTCGGTGAAGTCGCACTCCTCCACCCACGTGACCGCAGGGATCTCCCGATGGGCCCGCGTCAGGTGCTCCGCGATCCGCCGCCGGACGCCCCGCAGCGGCTCGCGGCGTCCCTCCGGGCCAGGTCCTTGGGCCTGACCCCCGGACGGGGCCGGCGCGGACGGGAGACCGGCGGCTGCGCGGCGGACGTCGTCCTCGGTCAGCCGGCGGTTCGGGCCCGTCGCCTGCAGCGAGTCGGGGTCGACGCCCAGCTCCTCCGCGAGCCTGCGGACGAGCGGTGTCGCCCGCACCCGTCCCGCCGAGACGGGTTCCCGGGCCTGGCCCCGGGCCGTGTCCGTTTCGGGCTGGGCCCGTGGCCCGGCGGCCGGCTGCGGCGCTACGGCCGCGGCCCCGCCGGCGTCGTCCCCCGCGCCGCCGATCACGACGATCACCGTGCCGACCGGGACGACCTCGCCCTCGCCCGCCAGGAGCTTGGAGACGATCCCCGCGGCGGGTGAGGGGATCTCCACGGTCGTCTTGTCCGTCTGGATCTCGACGAGCGGATCGTCCTCGGCGATCTCCTGCCCTTCGGAGACGAGCCAGCGCGCGACCTCCCCCTCGGTGAGCCCCTCGCCCAGGTCGGGCAGCTTGAACTCGTACGCCACGCGAGCAGTCTGCCCTAGGCTGGACTGTCACCGAGTTCTCCCGACACGTGGGAGAACGTCGATAGGGCTTTGACGCGACAGCGCCCGGTGTCCCGGGCGCTGTCCGTCTCGCGACTCAGTCTCTCTTCCTTCACGGCCAAGCAAAGGAAGGGAG
>JBHEMU010000130.1:0-26836 GCA_046262415.1 Gaiellaceae bacterium
GTCCAGGACCCAGCGACTCGCCCGCCAGTCCCGTGCCGGCGGCCGCGGCGTGCAGGGCGACCATCCCTGCGAGGCCGCGCCGGTGGCGGCGCGCGAGCAGCCGCGCCTGCTCGCGCAGCTCGGTGCCGTCCGCGATCGGAAGCAGCTCGGTCACAGGTCCTCTCCGCGCGTGACCGTCTGCCGGTAGTCGACCCGCGTGCGGAGGAGCTCGCGGTGGCCACCCTGCGCCACGACGCGCCCGCCCTCGACCAGCACGACCCGGTCGGCCTGGTCGAGCACGAGCGGGCTCGTGGTCACGACGAGGGTCGTGCGGCCCTCGCGGGCCTCGCGCAGCCTCCGCGCGATCCGCGCCTCGGTGTGGGCGTCGACCGCGCTCGTCGGCTCGACGAGCACGAGGATCTCGGTGTCCGAGAGCAGGGCGCGCGTCAGCACGAGCCGCTGCCGCTGGCCGCCCGAGAACGAGCGGCCGCGCTCGTCGACCTCCGTGTCGAGGCCGGCCGGCAGCGCCTCGAGGACGTCCTCCGCGTTCGCGACGGAGAGTGCGTCCAGGATCTCGTCGTCGGCCCGGGCCCGCCCCCACGGATCGAGCCCCGCGCGCAGCGTGCCGGAGAAGAGCACGGGATCCGCCTCGCTCACGAGGATGCGCCGCCGCAGCGCGGCCAGCGGGAGATCGGCGAGGCGCGTCTCGCCGAGGGTGACGTCGCCGTCGTCCCCGAAGCGGCCGAGCCGGTCGGCGACCTCGATCGCCTCGTCCGTCCGCGACGACACGAGGCACGTCAGCCTCCCCGGCTCGACGACCAGGCCGGAGCGCTCGTCGACGAGACGCGCTCCGGGGGGCGGCTCCGCCACGGGGGCCTCCGGGTCAGTGACCTGGCGCTCGACGGCGATGACGTCCAGCATGCGCCGCGCACCCACGAACGCGCGCGTGACCTTGTCGACCGCCTCCGCCGACGTCCGCAGCGGGATCACGAGGAAGGCGGCGTAGCCGTAGAACGCGACGAGATCTCCGGTGCCGATCTTCCCCGAGAGGGCGAAGCGGGCTCCGATCCAGGTGACGAGCACGACGAAGAGCCCCGGGACGAACACCTGCGCCGCGTCGAGCGTCGACTGAGGGAGCGCCACCCGGACGCCCGCGTGCCGCACTTCCTGTGAGCGGCTCCGATAGCGCGCGAAGAACGCCTGCTCGCCGCCGATGCCGCGCAGGACTCGGAGTCCCGCCGCCGTGTCGGCGCCGAGGGCCGTGAGCCTCCCCACCTCCTCGCGCTGCTCGCGCTGTCTCGCCTGCAGCGGCTTGATCAGGGTCCCGAGGCCGAGCACGAGGGCGGGCACGCCGAGCAGGACGAGCAGGCCGAGCGCGATCGACGAGGACAGCAGGATGAAGGCGACGACGACGTACGAGGCGATCGCCCCCGCCAGGCGCGCGGTGATGTCGAACGCTCCGCCGGCTCGCATCGCGTCGTTCGACACGGTCGCGACGACCTCCCCGGTGGAGAGGCGGCCGCGGATCGCCGGGCCGGCCCGCGCCGCGTGGTGGGCGACGACCTGGGCCATCCGGAAGGACGCCTGCAGCCAGTTGGACTCGGCGAACCGGTGCCGCATCACGCCGGCGCCGGCCTGCAGCGCGCCGAGACCGAGGAGCACGACGGTCCAGAGGGCGAGGGCGTGGTTGTCGTGCTCGACGATGCCGTCCTCGATCGCCCGGCCGATCGTGAACGGCACGAGCGCCTGCGCGACCATCCACAGGATCCCGAACAGCACCCCGCCGAGCAGCGTCGGGACCTGGTGGCGCCCGACCCAGAGGAGCAGGCGCAGGGGCGAGCGCGTGTCGGGCGCGCCCGGATCGGCGACCGGCAGGCGGATCACTGCCGCCTCGGCCGCTCGCAGGCGGCGAGCTCCCAGAGCAGCCCGTGCCTCCGGACGGTCGTGTCCAGGCCACGCGAGGCGGCCGCCTCGAGGATCGCCGGCGGCGGGTGCAGGTAGACCCGGAAGCGTCGCCGCCGCAGGCGCTGCGCGAGGTTGACCGCCCCGATGCCGAGGCGCATCCACCAGCTGTCCCGCGGCCAGATCAGCAGCAGCTGCCGGCGGGCGCGGTCGGCCGCCGCGGCGACGAGCGACGCGTAGTCGGGATAGCAGCAGACCACGCGGTGGAGCACGACGACGTCGGCCGGCTCCACCTCCCCGGCGCGCTCGACGAAGTCGCCGATCAGACGGTGGGTGCGGCCCTGCAACCCGTGTTCGAGCAGGAGCTTCGCGGCGTAGGGCTCGTACGAGGGGGAGAGCTCGACGTTGACGGCACGCACCGCGCCCGCGCGCAGCAGCTCGACCTGAATCGCCCCCACTCCTCCACCGACCTCGAGGATCGTGTTCCCCTCGGCGCGAGCGAGCCTGACCACCTGCGCCGCCGTGCCGTCGAGGCCCCGGCGGCGAAAACGCCGGGCGTCGCGCCGGGCGAGACGGTCGGTGAAGAACTCGTCGTAGCCGCTCGGCGAGCAGCAGTTCATGAAGCCGGGGGCGTTCGTCGGGCCACGCCCGATGTCTACCTCGCGGGCCGTCAGGCGCGGCGGATGAAGCTGATCTGACCGCTGGTCTCGAGCACGGCCCACTCGACCTCCTCGACGTGGGCGATCTCCTGCAGGCGCGCCTGGGCGGCCAGCTCGGCGCGCGTGATCCGCTCGCGGCGCAGGTTCTTCTCGATCGGCTTGCCGCGCTCGACCAGGATCACCGGCTCGCCCTCGAGCAGCGGGCGCAGGCGCGGGAAGCGGAAGTTCGAGTACGAGAAGAGGATCGTCATCAGCGCCACGGTCCCGCCGGCCAGCATCGCCCCCGTGACCGAGAAGTCGTTCTGGGTCACCCCCTGCTGGATCAGGTCTCCGAGCACGATCAGCAGGATCAGGTCGAACGGCTGCAGCGTCGAGAGCTCCCGGCGGCCGACGACTCGCGTCAGCAGCCAGACGAAGACGAACAGGACGGCGGCGCGGAGGACGATATCCATCTAGTGCCTCGTCCAGTGACGTTGGCGGACTCCTGGGTCGCGAGCACCAAGCCAGGCTAGGACGCAGGGAGCCGGCATAGCCGAAGCTATGGAGGCGACTGAGGACGGCGCATGGCGCCGCATGATCGCGGGCCAGAAGCCGGTGAACGTTGCTGGACGGGGCACTAGGGGAAGATCGTGATCGAGCGCTCGATCGTGAGCAGGTGCGTGTCTCCGTCGTGAAGCTCGACGTTCTGCGAGCGCCGTCCCACGTTCGTGGGGTTGACCTGGAGCTGGAGGAAGAAGACGTGCGACTGCCCGGCGGGGACGTGGCCGAGCTCGAACACGAGCCTGCCGTCGCGGCTCGCCTCGCCGACCGGGGCCGGCTCGACGGTGTTGATCGTGATGCCCTCGGCCCAGCACGAGTCGAGCACGAGCGTCGCGTTCCGAAGCTCCCGCTCGGCGCGGACGTGGAACCGGGCCTCGTAGAAGAGCCCACCCCGCACGCGCTCCGGCGCGTAGACCTCGAGCCGGGCGCCGGGTCCGGCCGCCGAGGTCGTGGCCGGCCGCTGGCCGAACAGGTTGAGCAGGCCGAGCACGAGGAACGCGAGGAGGAACCCGGTTCCGATCCGGCGCAGGTATGTGTCTCTGACACCCTCGCGGTCGCGATGGCGCTTGAGGACGATCTGATCGGGCACGTGCGCCACGAGGACGCGGACTTCGCCGCCGGAGCAGTGCTTCCTACGGTGCCCGGGTCGCCCCGGAGGCTCCGCGGAGCGGCACGCGTCTACAGGTGGACGGCCGTGGCGCCGTCGGCGGACTCGGGCTCGTGCCGCTCGACGAGCGGGTGGCGCGCAAGCTCGTCGCGCACCGCCGCGCGCAGCGCCCCCGTGCCCCGACCGTGCACGACGCGCACGAGCGCCAGGCCCGCGAGGGCTGCCTCGTCGACGAAGGCGCGGACCTCCTCGCGCGCCTCCTGGGCGGTGCGGCCCCGGACGTCGGTCTCGGTGGTCGTCGAGCCGGCAGCGGGCGCCATCACCCTCGTCGCCGCCCGCTCGGGGGCGTGCCGCGGAACCTGGACGTCCGGGCGCAGACGCGCGAGGGCGATCCGGACCCGCACGCCGCCGGCGACGACCTCGGCCTCGTCGCCGTCGATCGCCGCCACCGTGCCGCGCACCCCGAGCTCCGGCGCCTCGACCGGATCCCCGGGCGCGAGCGGAGCCTCGTGGAGCTGCGGTCGCTCGACCGAGCCGAGCGCCAGCTCGGCCAGCCGGGCCCGATCGGAGGCCGCGCCCAGGCGCCGGTCCCGTTCGCGCTCCGTCTGCCCCGGCGCCTGAGACCCGGAGCGGAGCCGCTCGCGCTCGTAGCGGCGGGCCGCTCGGATCTCCTGCCGCAGCGCTTCGAGCTCGGCGCGCGCCTCCGCCAGCTCCACCCTGGTTTCCGCGGCCGCCCGGTCCCGCTCCCCCTCGGCCGAGGCGCGCACGGCCGCGATCTGCCGTTCGAGCTCGCTCTCGCGTGCGGCGAGCCGCTCCAGCGTGCGCGCGGCCTCGTCCCGCTCCTCCTCCGCCTCGGCATGTGCCTGCGCGGCGCCCCGCTCGGCCGCCTCCGCCTCGGCCAGCAGCTCGGCGACGCGCAGCCGCTCGGGCGTCACGCGGGCACGAGCGTCCCCGACGACACCCGGGTCGAGTCCGAGTCGAGCGGCCGTCCGGAGCGCATGCGAGGTTCCGGGCCGCCCGATCACGAGGCTGTACAGGGGCTCGTCCGTCTCCGGGTCGAGCGCCGTGGCCGCGTTCGCCACCCCCTCCGCGGCGCTGGCCCATTCCTTCAGCTCCGGATAGTGCGTGGTCACGAGGGTGAGCCGGGCTTGCCGGGCGAGACGCTCGACGAGGGCCTGCGCCAGCGCGGAGCCCTCGACGGGATCGGTGCCCGACGCCAGCTCGTCGACGAGGACGAGCGAGCGGTCCGTCGCAGCTTCGAGAATGGCGACGAGGTTGCTGATGTGGCCGGAGAAGGTCGAGAGGCTGCGCTCGATCGACTGCTCGTCGCCCACGTCGGCCAGCACCTGGTCGAACACGGGCAGCTCGGCGGCCGACGCGGGCGGCCGGAGCCCCGCCTGGTGCAGCAGCGCCGCCAGGCCGAGCGTCTTCAGCGCCACCGTCTTGCCGCCCGTGTTCGGCCCGCTGACGACGAGCGCGCGGAGCAGCCCCAGGTCGAGGTCGATCGGGACGGCGCTCGCCGGCTCGAGCAGCGGATGGCGGACACCGCAAAGGCGCACCTCCGCGGATCCCTGGACCGCGCAGCCGCGCCAGCCGCGTGAGAGGAGGCCGCAGGCGAGTGCCAGGTCCAGGGCAGCGGCGGCCTCGACCAGCGCGCGGATTCCGGGCGCCCGCTCGCCGACCTGCCCCGAGAGCTCCGCGAGGATGCGCTCGGCCTCCTCGCGCTCGGCGCCCGCCGCCTCCGACAGCCGGTTCGTCAGCGCGACCAGGGCCAGCGGCTCGACGAACAGGGTCTGGCCCGAGGCGGACGCGTCGTGGACGACGCCCGGCACCCGCTCGCGGGCGGAGGCCTTGACCGCGAGCACCGGCCGGCCGCGGCGCTCGGTCACGAAGGCCTCCTGCAGGTGCTCGCGGACTCCGCTCGACCTGGCCAGCCGGCGCAGCTCCTCGCCGATCCGGTGCCGACCCTCCCGCAGCTCGTTGCGAAGCCGGCGCAGGCGCGCAGAAGCGGTGTCGCGGAGGCCGGAGCCGTCCTCCTCGACGCAGCGCTCGACCGCCTTCGAGAGGCCCGCGAGGGCGGGGTCGATTCGCTTCGCAAGCTCGCCGAGCCCGGGCGCGGTCTCCGCGCTCGTCTCCAGGAGGGCTCGCGCGGCGATCGCCGCGCGGATCGTCACTGCGACATCGTGCAGGGCCGTGGTCGAGAGAACGCCGCCGCGCGCCGCGTAGGCGACGGGCTCCCGGACGTCGCGGACCGCGTGGAGCTCGGGCTCCGCGCTGCTCTCCAGCAGCGCGATCGCCTCCGCCGTCAGCGCCTGGCGGCGGGCGACCTCCGCCGGGTCGCCGGACGGCTCGAGCGCACGGGCCAGCGCGGCACCGGGCTCACTCGCAGCCGCGTCCGCCAGCCTCCGGACGATCGCCGGGTACTCGAGGACGGACAGCGCGTGCCGATCCACGGCGTCATGCTAGGCGTCACTTGCGACGCCGACCTCAGGAGCGCGGGCTTGCCCGTGCTCCGTCTGAGCCGACCGCACGAGCGCATCCGGGTAGAGACCAGCGTTCCTAGGCGCCGTCCGACGCGGAGAGGTACTGCCGGAGGACGTGGAACGCTTCCCGGCTCGAGCCGTTGGCCCGGATCAGCCCCGCCTGCCAGCCCGCGAGGTCGGCGTCGTCCACGAGCCGGTAGACGAGCGCGCTTCGCACCCGGGGATCGCGCGCCGCCAGGCGGAGGAACTGCTCGTACCGCCGAGCCTGGTCTGCCTCCGTCGACGTCGTGACGTTCTCTCGTCCGGTGTAGCCCACGCCCGCGGTCGCGACCTGCCAGCCGAACTCGTCCAGGTTCAGAGGCCCGGGCCAGGCGCGCTCGACACGGCGGACGAACCGGTACGCCCCCGCCGCCGTCGCGGCGTTGGTCGGAGGATAGGGGTGGACCGAGAGCTCGTCCATCGTCGCGCCCGCGGCGAGGGCGCGCCGGAGAAACTCGACGGGGCGGTGGGACGCCGCGAGTCCGAAGCCGCTGACGCGGATCTCCGGGTCGACGTCCTTGAGCGCGCGGTACGTCGTCCGGAGGAGGCGGGCGTACAGCTCCGGCCCACCGTGCCAGAAGCTCCTCGAGTTCGGCTCGTTCCAGACCACGAAGCGGCGGACCTGCGGAAACTCCCGCGCCACGGATGCGGCCCAGGCGGCAAAGGCGCGCACGTCCAGCTCGTTGCGAATCGTCCTCGGCCGGTCGATGAGGACGAGCGAGACATCGATGCCCTTCGCCTGCTCCAACGTACAGGAAAGGCGTGCGCGGAGCGGCGGGTTCCGCCGGTAGAGGACGAGCCGGGCCGTCGTCATCCGCAGCTCGCGCAGCGCCCCGAAGAACCGCGCGCCGCAGTCGGGCGCCGTCTGCGCTTCCGAGGATGCCACGCCGACGGCGAGCCTGGGCCTCGAGCCCTCCTCCCCGCCGCCGCAGCTCGCAGCACCCAGGGCGAGGGCGAGCAGGGCGGCGGCCGGGCCGAGCCGACGGGCTACGGGCGTGCGGCCCAGGCTTCGATCTCGATCGACATCTGCGGCCAGACGAGCGCGGGGACGACGACGAGCATCGAGGCGGGCCGGGCCGAGCCGAGGAAGCGCGCCCGGACCGCGGCGTGGACCGCGATGTGCTCGGCGTCCGTCAGGTACTGCGTGATCTTGACGAGGTCGCCGACGGCGAACCCGGCCTTGCGCAGCGCGTCGCAGACGTTGCTCCACGCCTGGGTCGCCTCCTCCTCGAAGCTCGGCGGAATCGTCCCGTCCGGTGCCATCCCGGGCGTGCCGGAGAGCGCGAGCCAGCGCGCGCCGGGAGCGACCTCGACCGCGTCGCTGTAGGTGCCGATCCGGTCGGCGACGCCGATGTCGTGGGGCGTGTTCATCGGTCGACGCGCTCCTTCGAGCCCCGCAACCACACCGACCACGGCTCCACGCTGGCGATCGTCAGCATGTCCTCACCCCAGGGATCCTCGGACAGGCGGGCGCGGATGGCCGCCTCGCTGTCGGCGGCGACGACGAGCAGGACGTTCTCGCCGTCGCCCACGGGACCGCCGAGAACGACGAAGCCCTCCTCCGCGAGTCCGTCCATGAAGGCGGCATGCTGGTCCCACCCCGCCTGCTCGCGCCGCGGCCGGGAGTGATCCCACCCGCGCCCGCGTGCGCGCTCGACGAGGTAGCAGTCAGCCACGGAACCAGAGTATTGGTCTCCGCCGCGGGAGGTTCCCTGGCTGGCAGCCCTAGCCCCCTTGCCCCGCGAGGCCCGAGATCGACGAGCGCCGCCATGAGCGGAAAATCACACCGGCTCAGCTGCGAATTCTCGAGGAGCGGATGATGGGACTCGAACCCACGACCTTCTGCATGGCAAGCAGACGCTCTAGCCAACTGAGCTACATCCGCAGCGCGGCTGCAGTATAGCCCGGGGTTTCGCTATCCGAGGGCGTCCAGCGCCTCGTTGACGAGCCGGTCGGCGAGCTCGTTGTGCTCCCTGCGGACGGCCCGGTAGGTGACGCGGCCGATCTTGCGCGCCAGGGCGTCGGCGTCGAGCGAGAGCTCGCGCAGCGCCTCGTTCTTGACCCGGTACTCGCCGCGCATCTGCTTGACGAGGAGCTCGGAGTCGGAGATCACCTCGACCTCGGTGACGCCGAGCTCGAGCGCCTTCGCAAGACCCGCGAGGAGCGCGCGGTACTCGGCGACGTTGTTCGTGGCCACCCCGATCGCCTCGCCGCGGGCGTCGAGCTCGGTGCCGTCCTCGCTCTCGAGCACGTAGCCGAACGCGGCCGGGCCGGGGTTTCCACGGGCGCCGCCGTCGGTCGAGAGGCGCGCCTTCACAGCACGTGCAGCGGGTAGACGTCGAGCGCGACCTCCTCGTACGGATGCGCGGCGCGGAGGGCGTCGAGCACCGCGTCGAGCCGCTCCCCCGGCACGACGAGCTCGACCCGGTACTCGCGCACGTGCTCCTCCTGCCCCACGCCCCCCACGGCGGGGTCGGCTCCCTCGCCGGCCAGGAAGGTGCCCGTACCGGCCGTGTACCAGGAGCAGCGCTCGTAGTCGCCGATCCGCCCGGCTCCGGCCGCGAAGCATGCCTCCCGGGTCGCGTCCCGCGCCTCTTCCGGAACGAAGTAGACGAGCTTGAAGCTCACGTTTTGCCCCGGCCGCGGGCGGGAACGCGCTCCGCATGGCCAGCATCACCGTCCAGCCGCGTCCGACGCCCGGGGAGCGGGCGTACACCCCGGTCGAGGTCGAGGTCGACGAGGCCCTGACGGTCTTCGCGGCGACGATCGAGGACTGGGTGACGCACCGCCAGCCGTGGGAGTTCACCCTGCACGAGGGTCACGACTTCGGCCGCGCGAACAACGTCGAGGGGCGCCTGCTGTTCGCCGCGGGCGAGCAGACCTCGTCGGTCTCGTTCCGCCTCGACCAGCTCGATGCGGCCGAGGACTTCGGCGACGAGCTCGTCCTCCGCTTCGAGGAGCGAGACGGGATCGCCAAGACGGCCCGGGCGACGGCGAACGGGTTCGACGTGGAGCTGCACCACATCCTTACTTTCACATAGCCCGGGGCGGGCGCTCGGCTCGCACCCACAGGCCCCAGAGCGCCAGCGTCGCGACCGCGATCACTCCCCATGCTGCCGTCGCCTCCGGAACGAGCACCGACGGGACCCGCCACTCCGTCCAGCCCCGCTTCCAGACCTGCTCGAGCCAGCCGTCCTGGAACGCGTTCGCCACGCCGTAGACGAACATCAGCGAGACGTACAGGCCGGTCGCCATGCGCACGCGCCTCGAGGCGACCGCGGCGAGCGCGCGCCAGAGGAGGAGCGCCGCCAGGGCGAGCAGCACGCCGTCCATGCCGTGATGATGGCCGAGGTGCACCGAGGGGCCGAACCCGCCCTCGGGCTGCCGCGCCACCTCGGTGCTCTGCCAGATCGTCCCCGGCAGCGCCGCGATCGAGACGCCCACCTCGGCGGTCGCCCAGGGCACCGCGAGCAGGAGGAGCACCGCGGCGATCGCCGCTCGCGCCAGGTCCGACGCCCGCGACGCGGGCACGCGTGGGCCGCCCCCGCGTTGCGAGAGCGAGACCGTCAGCCCCAGCGCGAGCAGCGCGCCGGCGGCGGGCGCGACGTTGACGACCCTGGCGTCGAGGTCGTCCTGGTCGACGACGCCGGGCCAGAAGACGACGGCCGAGAGCACGATCGACGCGGCGGCGACGACCAGGCTCCGGCCGCCGAGGGCCGACGCGGCCAGGGCTGCAACGGCGATCGCGACCAGCGCGGTCGGGTAGTTCAGGAACACGAGCGTCCGGCCGAGCCCGTGCCAGAAGCCGTTCCCGCTGACGTGGTAGAGCTCGGACGCCGGCAGTCGCGCGTACGTCACCAGCACCGCGAGCGCGACGAGCCCGAACAGGGCCCAGACGGCGAAGAGGTGTGCCGAGAGACTCCGCTCGGGGCGGATCGCGTTCGCCACCGGGGTGACGCTAGCCCGCGTACGGCGCGTAGCGGCGGTGCAGGATGAGCACGTTCCCGTCCGCGTCGTAGAAGAAGCCCATGTGGCAGACGCCGGTGTCCACCGTCTCGCCGAGGAACTCGACGCCAGCTCGCTCGAGACGATCCCGCGCCTCGGCGACATCGGGCACGCGCAGCGCGATGCCGGCCTGGTTCGGCTGGAACGGGAGCCCCTCGGCCTCGGGATTCCAGAAGGCGAGCGTGAGATTTCCCGCCACGACCTCGTCCTCGCTCCGAGCGTCGGGCGGCAGCCCGAGCACGTCCCGGTAGAACGCTCCCGCCCGCTCCGGGTCCCGCGTCGGGACCGAGACGAAGTCGACGCGCTCGACCCCGATCAAGCGTCGATCTGGGCCCTCTGCAGGCGCCCCGAGTAGTCGACGTAGATCGACTTCCACTCGGTGAAGACGTCGAGCGCGGCCTGGCCGGCCTCGCGATGGCCGTTGCCGGTGTCCTTCGTGCCGCCGAAGGGGAGGTGCACCTCGGCTCCGATCGTGCCGGCGTTGACGTACGTGATCCCCGTCTGCAGGTCGCGCATGGCGCGGAAGGCCGTGTTGACGTCACGGGTGAAGATCGACGACGAGAGCCCGAAGCGGACGCCGTTCGCGACCCGGATCGCCTCGTCGGCGTCGCGGACGCGGATCAACGCCGTCGTCGGCCCGAAGATCTCCTCCTGCGCGATCCGCATGCCCGGGTCGACGTCGCCGAAGATCGTCGGCCGGTAGAACCAGCCGCGGTCGAGGCCGTTCCCGGTGGCGACCTCGCCGCCGGTGAGGAGGCGCGCGCCCTCGTCCTTGCCGATCTGCGTGTACGAGTGGATCTTCTCGAGCGCCCGCTCGTTGATCACCGGGCCGACGTCCGTGTCCGGCTCCCAGCCGGGGCCGAGCCGCATCCGCTCGGCCGACGCCACGAGGCGGCTCTGCACGGCGTCGTAGACCGCCTCGTGCACGATCACCCGGCTGGCGGCGGTGCAGCGCTGCCCGGACGTGCCGAAAGCCGACCAGAGGATGCCCTCCACGGCCAGGTCGAGGTCGGCGTCGTCGAGCACGACGATCGCGTTCTTGCCGCCCAGCTCGAGGTGCACGTGCTTGAGGCCCTCCGCCGCGTTCCGCATCACCTCGACCCCCGTCTCGCGCGAGCCGGTGAGCGTGATCACGGGCACGTCGGGGTGCCGCACGAGCCGGTCCCCCACCGCGCCGCCCCCGCCGTGCACGACGTTGACGACGCCCTTCGGCAGCCCCGCTTCGTCGAGCAGCTCGACGAAGCGCTCGCCGAGGAGCGGCGTGTCCGTCGCCGGCTTGAACACGACCGTGTTGCCACACACGATCGCCGGCGCGATCTTCCAGGAGGGAATCGCGATCGGGAAGTTCCAGGGCGTGATCGCGCCGACGACGCCGATCGGCATGCGGACGCTCATGTTGAACTTGTCCTTCAGCTCCGAGGGCGTCGTCTGGCCGAAGAGGCGGCGACCCTCGCCGGCCATGTAGAAGCTCATGTCGATCGCCTCCTGGACGTCCCCCCCGGCCTCGGCGAGGACCTTGCCCATCTCCCGGCTCATCAGGTCGGCGACCTCGTCCTTCCGGTCGGCCAGGAGCTGCGCGAAGCGGAAGAGGATCTCGCCTCGCTTTGGAGCGGGCACGAGCCGCCACTCCTCGAAGTCGGCCTTCGCGGCGTCGACGGCGCGGTCGACGTCCTCCGGCCCGGACTTCGGGAACGTGCCGATCGCCTCGCCCGTCGACGGGCTCACGCTCTCGAAGGTCTCGCCGCCCGCGGCGTCGACCCATTCGCCGCCGACGTAGTTCTGGAAGCTCTTCGTCCCGAGGACGGCCACTACGGGGCCTCGGGAGCGTCCGTCTTCGGAAATGTCCCGGGCACCCGGGCGCGGCGCCGGTCGCGGATCAGGCGCTGGCCGCCGTACTCGCGCCCGTTGCGCCGGTCGTCACCCTCGCGCCGGTCGACGATCACGGTCACGTTCGGGTTGTCCTTGTAGTACTCGACCATCTTGTCGTAGAGCTCGTCCTCGAGCTCGCGCGGGATCACGCAGTAGATCATCTGCTCTGATTGTAGGCACCCGCCGGCGAAATGCTACGAACGCGCGCCGTCCGGGACCAGCAGCCCCTCGGAGTCGACGTGCGCGTTCCAGCGCTTGAAGGACGGATCGAGCTCTTCGAGCTCGAGGCCGCGCTCGGCGAGGCGGACCGGCTGGATCGAGTCGAGGCTGACGCGGTACTGGTACCAGGAGATCTCCCAGGCGACCGTGACGACGACCTCCTTGTTCACGCCGGACAGCTGGACGATGCTCGCCTCGGGCTGGCCGAGGCTCTTCGCGATGCCGGCAACCGTGCGCCGGAACGGACTCGCGTTGAAGAGCTCGGCGGCCTCCGTGACGGCGGCCTCCGTGCGGGAGAGCCGCCGCGCCGGGAGGACGGGCTCGGCGAGCGCGGTCTGCGTCGGGGGCCGCCGCGGCTCGAAGATGGCGCCGAGGCTGAGCCGGCGCCGGCGCCGCTCCGGGCGCATCGTCGGCACGCTGGGACTGCCCTCGCGGATCCAGCCGGAGTCGAGCGCGATCTCCTGGCAGAGCGGGCAGACGTCCACGAGCTCGTCCCCGTCGGGGGCGAAGCGCGTCGAGCGCTCCCCCATCAGCAGCGACCGCTCGCAGATCGCGCACGTCGTCGGCCTGAGGTTCGAGGTGCGCACTGAGGGCGCGACTATAACGCCGCCTGCACGGAAAGTCGCCCTGTGCAGGCCCTATGCTCTCGCGCCTCGAAGCGTGGGTCCTACCCGGATGCGCTCGTGCGGTCGGCTCAGACGGAGCACGGGCAAGCCCGCGCTCCTGAGGTCGGCGTCGCAAGCAACGCCTAGACCCTGGCTTCCTCGCGCTCGGCCTTCGTCTCGGCGATCACCTTCTGCGCGATGTGCGTCGGCACCTCGTCGTAGCGCAAGAACTGCATGTGGTAGTCGCCGCGACCGCCGGTGAGCGAGGTGAGCGACTGCGCGTAGGTGAGGATCTCCGACATCGGCACCTCGGCCTTGATCGTGGTCATGCCGCCGTGCGGCTCCATCCCCTGGAGGCGCCCGCGGCGGGAGTTGAGGTCGCCGTTCACCGCGCCCACCGAGTCGTCCGGCACCGTCACCTCGACCTCCATCACGGGCTCCAGCAGCACCGGATTCGCTTTCTCGTAGGCGTTCTTGAAGGCCATCGAGCCGGCGATCTTGAACGCCATCTCCGACGAGTCGACCGTGTGGTAGGAACCGTCGACGAGCAGGACGCGCACCCCCTGGACCGGCGCGCCGGCCAGCTCGCCACGCTGCATCGCCTCCTGAATCCCCTTGTCGACCGCCGGGCGGAAGCTCTGGGGGATCACCCCGCCGACGATCCTGTCGACGAACTCGTAGCCCGTGTGATCCTCGAGCGGCTCGAGCACGATGTGGCAGTCGCCGAACTGACCGCGCCCGCCCGTCTGCTTCTTGTACCGGCCCTGCGCGCGCGACTCCGACCGGATCGTCTCGAGGTAGGGCACGCGCGGCTGGCGGAGCTCAACGTCGACGCCGAAGCGTCGCCTCAGGCGGTCGACGGCAACCTCGACGTGCATCTGGCTCAGGCCGGTCAGGAGCTGCTCGCCGGTCTGCGGGTCCCGCCGGAGCGAGAGCGTCGGGTCCTCCTCGCCGAGCCGCCGCAGCGACGTGGCCACCTTCTCCTCGTCGCCCTTCGCCTTCGGCGAGACGGCGAAGCTCATCACGCCCTCCGGGAAGTCGATCCGCGGCAGCTCAACCGGCAGCTCGTGGTCCAGGAGAAGATCTCCCGTCTGCACGTCCTTGAGCTTCGCGACGGCGCCGATCGAGCCCTCGCCGAACTCCGGGGCGGGCGTGTGATCCTTGCCCTGGAGCGACAGCAGCTGGCCGACGCGCTCCTTCGCGTGCGTGCGCGGATTGACCAGGTTGGAGTCGGAGGCCAGCGTCCCCTTGAGCACGCGGAACACGTTGATCCGACCCGCGAAGGGGTCGGCGAGGGTCTTGAAGACGAACGCGGCCGTCTCGGCACCCTCGAGCTCGAAGCCGGCGAGCACGCCCTTCTTCGCCGGCGACGGCACGCCCTCGACCAGCAGGTCGAGGAGCGCGGTCGTGCCGAGGTTCTTCGTCGGGACGGCGCAGGCGACGGGAAAGAGCTCGCCGCGCGTGACCGCGTCCTTCAGGGCCTTCGCGACCTCCTCGACCGCGAGCTCCTGCCCGTCGAGGTAGCGCTCCATCAGCGCCTCGTCGGTCTCCACGACGGCGTCGAGGAGCTTCTCCCGGTACTCGGCCACGACGTCTGCGAGCTCGCCGGGGATCTCCACGGGAGAGCCCTCGCGGGCACCGTCCGGGCTCGTGGAGGCCGTCATGTGCAGGAGGTCGACGATGCCCGTCAGCTCGTGCTCGCTGCCGATCGGGAGGTGGACGGCGATACAGCTCTGGGACAGCTGCGCCCGCAGGGCCTCGAACGTTCGGAAGAAATCGGCACGTTCGCGGTCGAGCATGGTGACGACCACGACCCGCGAGAGCCCGAGCTCGTCGGCCCGCTCCCAGATGCGTCCGGTCTGCACCTCCACGCCCATGACGCCGCTGACCGCGAAGAGGGCGCCCTCGACGACGCGGAGCGCCGCGATCGTGTCCCCCTGGAAGCCTGCGTCACCGGGCGTGTCGACGAGGTCGATCGTGCGGCCCTGCCAGTCGCAGCGGCAGACGGACGCCGCGAGCGACATCCGCCGGCGCTGCTCGTCCTCGTCCCAGTCCGAGACCGTCGACCCCTGCTCCACGACGCCGAGCCGGTTCGTCGCGCCCGACTGGAAGAGCATGGCCTCGACGAGCGAGGTCTTGCCGGTGCCGCGGTGGCCGACGACGGCGACGTTGCGAATCTTTCCGGGCTCGGTCAGGGGCATGCGGGCGATCCTCCGTGGGTCTGGGTGCGACGGCGCGCGTGGCGCGCCCGGGTGTCCGCGATTCTAGTGCCGCTACGCGGCCGCGCGAGACGCGTCCGTGCCGCCCGAGAGCCGGCCCTTCAGCCGCAGGACGGCCTTCGTGTGCAGCTGCGAGACGCGGGACTCGGTCACGCCCAGCACCTCCCCGATCTCGCGCAGGGTCAGCTCCTCGTAGTAGTAGAGCGTGACGACGAGCTTCTCGCGCTCGGGGAGGCGCGAGATCGCATCGGCCAGGGCCTCCTTCAGCTCCGTCTTGGCGAGCGCCGCCTGCGGCTCGGGGCCGGTCGTGTCCTCGATCGTGTCGATCAAAGCGATCTGGTCGCCACCGGCGGAGACGGTCCAGAGCTCGTCGAGCGCGGCGATCGAGGAGCGGCCGATGTCGTTGAGGCTGCCGGCGAGATCCTCCTCGGAGCACCCGAGCTTCGCCGCCAGCTCCTCGTCGGTCGGAGCCCGGTGGAGCTTCGCCTCGAGCTGCGCCATCGCGCGCTCGATCTCACGGGCCCGCGACCGAACCGAGCGCGGCACCCAGTCCATGGCGCGGAGCTCGTCGATGATCGAGCCCTTGATGCGCGCCAGCGCGTAGGTCTCGAACTTGACGTCGCGCTCCGGGTCGTAGCGCTCGATCGCGCTCATCAGGCCGAGCAGCCCGTAGGAGACGAGGTCGCCCTCGTCGACGTGCGCCGGCAACCCGCTGCCGAGCCGGCCGGCGACGAACTTGACGAGGGGCGCATAGCTCAGGATCAGGCGATCGCGCAGCACCTTGTCCCGCGTCTGGCGGAACTCGAGCCAGAGAGCCTGCGTCTCGTCGGGCGGCACGGGCGCAATATACGGCGTTTGCTGGTGTTATACGGCGTTTGCTGGTGTTCTCCCCCGTCAGCGACCGCGACGCGGGCGGAGGCTCGCGGCGGCCAGCGTGGCGAGCCAGCCCGCGAGGCCGGCCGCGGCCGCGCCGATCACCCACTGCTCGGCCCGCAGCGCGGCCACGGCGATCGACGCGAAGCCGAGGGTGAGCACCAGGAAGAGCGCGCCGAGGGCGCGGCGCTGCGAGGGCACCCGCATGCGTGGCGTGGTGCCCGGGAGGGCGCGGCTAGAATCCTCGGCTCGAATCGCAGCCGGAGGGGCGTAGCTCAATTGGCAGAGCACCGGTCTCCAAAACCGGGGGTTGCAGGTTCGAGTCCTGCCGCCCCTGTATGAAAACCCCCCGCAGATGGGGGCTTTCTTGCGAAAACGAGTCGTCGTAATACACTCACGTGTCCCGAATATGTCCCGCCGACCATGAAGTGAATCTTCGCGCCGCGCCGCTCCATGGGCGTCCCCCGGATGAGTGGTTCACGGCGGTGCCTGCTTGGCGCGCGTGGCGATCCGAGCGGTGGCCGAGGAACGTCGGGCACGGACTCGCGGCGCTCCTGCTCGCGGTGGCGGGTCTGACAACGGCGGCCCGAAGGAGCACCCGTTATATGTAGCTCGACGCGCGAGGTATGACGCACGGGTTTGAGGTGACGGAACGGGCGGTGGAAGGAGTTACTCGCGGCGCGCGCCGTCGCCCTCGATCAGGCGACCACGGCAGTTCCCACCCAACGCCTTTCTCCGTCCACGGCGACGGATTGAAGCCGGTATCTGATCGCACCGCGTCGCTTTCGCCGGTCGAACCACGAGTAGTCGTGGCCGTTCGGCGTGCCGCCAAAGACGCTCGGAATCAGGACCCTGTTGAGCTTCACCAGCTCGGTGCGCTGCTGGCGGTAGAGGTTGAAGCCGAGCAGGCTCGTCTCGTGGGTGGTCTGCCACCGAACCAGCGTGCCCTGGCCTCTGCGGTGACCCTCAACTGAACTCACAGCCACAGCAGTCGGGACTTGCTCGACCACTACGTCGTCCCAGTTGAGCTGCGAGGCGCCGCAGCTCATCTGACATCCGAAACCGAGATGGACGAAAAACGACCCGCTCGCGGGGACCTGGAAGGCACCGCTCACCCGGTGCCACTCGCCGTCGCCAGTCGGAGGGGACGCTCGGGTGAATCTGCTCGTCTGGAAGGAGTTGCATCCCGACTGGGAGTGAAGGAATAGGGCGAACGAGACGTACTCGAAGTCGTCATCAGTCGTGCGATACCAGAAGGCGAGCGAGACGGAGCCGGCCGCAAGCGGCACCTCGCGACAGTCGCTGGGGAGGCCCGCACCACTGACGAGAGAGGTTTCGTCCGCGAAGAAGCGATAGCTCGCAGTGTCGGTGCGACCGAGCGATGGGTCGCGCTGGAAGCTGGAGGAACCAGAGTTTAACTCGGGCCAGTGACACGCCTTCGTGGCCGAACCGCAAGTGTCCTGAAAGCTCGGGTTCGGTGCGATGTTCGCGCCTGAGGCGTCCGCAGCCGCAAAGCCAGTGACGGTCGCCGCTAGACAGGTTGCGACGGCGACGGCAACGGCAACCCGACCGAGAAGGGGGCGCATCCCCTTCCGATGATACCCGCCGAGCGCGGGCCCGTCACGTCGCTAAAGGGTCAGCCGCCGCAGCCGCGCAAGGGCGGTCCACCGGAGCCAAGACCCGGATGCACGCGTACACCAATCCTCCTGAGGCGCCGCTTCCCGTCGGTAACTGGCGCCGGGGCTGCGGTGGTCGATTCTGGGCCGCGTACCCCGTCAGGACATCTCGTTGGTCGTGCTGTGGCGCGGCGCGTGCCCTGGGGCCGTCTGGGCGCGCCTGGGCGGCGTCCACGATCATCCGCCTGGGAGGTCGCGCTGGACCAGCCGGATCCGGTCGCGCGGCACCGGCTCCGGCAGCATGTACCAGCCGTCGGGGCCGCTCTCAAGCCAGCGCCCGGTGACATCGACCTCCCAGATGTCCACTGTCCTGCTCGCCATCCAGACGAAGAAGGAAGCCGCATCGAGGCTCTCGCACAGGAAGACGGCCGCCAGCTCAGGTTCCATGCTCCCCGCGATGCCGGGCTCCGAGGCCATGCGCTGCCAGTCGAGCCCGTGCGCGGCGATCGAGTCGCGGTTGACGGACGGCGTGACGTGGTACATCGGCTCCGTCCCAAGCCGCACCTCGAGTTCCCAGCGGCGCCCGAAGAACCCCTTCCAGGCCCGCTCGCGCGCGAGCGCGGCCCGGACGGCCGCCACCCAGGGATGGTCGCTCCCGAGGCCGCTCGTCTCCGTCAGCACGTGCTCCTCGGAACCGAACGCGGGTGCGGATGTGCCCTCGCGGCGGCCGCCGCAGAGCGCGCCGCCAAAGACGAGCTCCTCGAACCGGAGCCACTCGTCCTCGCCGTCCGGGAGCGAGATCCTCGTCTCGTGCGCCAGCTCGGCGCCCACGAGCTCCGGCGCGTGCTCCGCCAGCCACCGCTCCCGCTCGCGCTCGTACAGCTCGTGGCCGGCGGCCTCGCCGCGCGCCTTCTCCGCGGCCGCCTCGTAGGCGGCGTCGATCCGGGCGCGCTCCTCCGCCGCCGGCGGCCACGGGCGCAGCTCCACGCGCTCCTCCTGCGCCGGCCGCTCGCCCGCCCAGTACGAGGTGCCGAGTTTGGTCCGCACGATGACGGCCGGGGCACGCGCCAGCCCCCACGCGACGCCCTCCTCCGGCGTCTCGAACTCGAAGCACCCGCCATCAAAAGGGCAGCAGTACCACCGCTCGCTCTGGTCATCCGGGTCGTTCTCGACAACGGAGAGGATCTCGCGCTGGAGATCGGCTTTCCTCGGATGCAGCGTCATTGGCCTGCCCCCTACCTCGGAGCGTTCCCTACCCCACCAGCTCGGAGCGCGGAATCGCCGGCAGGAAGACGTTGGCGACACGACTCCACCCCTCTACGGTACGCGGCGCTTCCCCAGCGAGGTCGAGCGCGTCGATCGGCAGGGCGGCGTCCCAGGCCCTCCCGTGTCGTCGCTTGCCTCTGGTCGCGCCCTCGACGCGCCTGCCGTCCCCCAAATACGATCAGCGTAATGCCCTTTGGACGGACGTCACGCTGGAGACGTGTGCGCAGGCAGCGGCTCGGGATTTTCCGGGTGACCGGCTTTCCCACGTCGACGATCGGCAGGGGCGGGTGACGGGAGACGTGTTCCAGAGCGACGAGCCGGCGTGGGACAGATCCGCGGTGCACGGGTCGCCCGAGGGCTCGCGATCCTGTCTCTGGCGCTCGCGGTGCCGCCGCTTCTGGTCGCGTGTGCGTCCTCCGTCGAGGAGAAGCACTCGGCCGCGTTCAATCTCTACGTGATCGACAACGACTCGATCCCGGCGGACGACACCGCTCCGGTGTTGCAACCGTACAAGCGCCAGCTTCTGATGCTCCGAAAGGGATGCACGGGCAGCGAAGATGATCTCGCGGACAGTGCTGTAGCTGTGAAGGAGCGGGTCTTGGAGGACACAGGCGCGGACGTGCCCACGCTTCGGATCATGCAGCTTATGAACCTCGGCCTCGGCACTGTGAAGCGGGACTGCACGGAAGCGTTCGCTCTTGTGGGACTCCTTCTCGCGGCCCCGGAGCCCCGGTTCGTCCCGCTCTCGCCGTTCTACTTCTGGAAAATCGAGGGTTGACCCCTCAGCGAACCGCCCGACCGCCGAGCGTGGTGGGTTCTCTAGGGAACTTGGTCAAGACCAGCGTGAGGCCACCGCCACCTACGCGGTGCTGTCATCTACATCATCGCGTAATACGACCCGATGACCCGGCGTTTCATCTCGGCCAGGGGCCGGCCCTTCGGCCGCTTCTCGCCGGTAGGGAGTCACAGGCTGGATGCAATGCGCCTGGCCTTACTGTCCCTGTTAGCACTGGCGATCCTGACTGCGCTGGCGCTCGCAACGGGATGCGGGAACGCCCCGCAGGAGACGCGTCTCACGATCACGGCCTCGTATGTCGACAACATCGTGCCGAGGGATGGGAGGAAGCGGCACCCCGGTATCAGACCGAAGACCTTTACGCTCCGCTGCCGGCCGCCCGGAGGGACGCTGCCGAAGCCCCGCCGCGCTTGCCGCCTGCTCGATCAGTATCCGCGGGCGATGCGAGGAGCCTCGGTCGTCCAGATCTTCCCCTCCGAGCTGTAATCCAACTCTCTCCGCAGCCGCGCGAGCTCGTCGCTAGCAGCGGCCATCCGCAGTGCCGAGAGAAGGGTGTCAAAGGCATCCTCGCTGGAGATCGCGGCCGCGCGGTGATCCGGGTCGAGTACGAGTTGATCAACGAAGTTCTCGCGGGCCATAGCGTCGCTCTTGACGACGGGACCAGTGAGCGTGCGCGGGAAGATCTCGATGATCGTGGGCCCGGTCGGCTCGTCAAACGGCAAGATGCTGAAGCCGCACTGCGACAGCTCGTGTAGAGCCTGCATCCCACGGAGAGCCGCCGGACCGACCTGCCCACCGCCCACCAGTTTGAAGCCGGACTGGGGGTGCGTGCCAGGCCGCCGCACCTCCTGCTCCGTCCGGCGAACCTCCCTGTCCGGCGTCAGGTCGGTCGGCCTCCCGGTCTTCCAAAATGGCCAGTCGGGCGCCTGCATCCAGGCGTGCAGGCCGAGTTCCCGCATAGGCGCGGTCAGCTCCTCGCGCGCCATCAGAGCCCAGAGCTCGGAAACCGACTCGATTCCTCGCTCAACGAGATACCAGGTCGGAAGCGAAAAGGCGAAGTCGAGACCGATGACGACGTCGGGGTCACGTTCAGCGTCTGCTGTCAGATGATCGACTACTTCGAGCCGCGACCGTCCCGACTCACCCGCCGCACTTTGCCGCTGCTGATCTCGGCCAGCCAGATGTGCTTCGACTGGTCGCGGCCGCCGCGGCCCGACCAGTCCACCGCGATGATCCGTCGGCGCACCACAACGGAATCATGATCGCCAGCGTGACACGACGCCTCCTGCCTGACGGCCGCCGCACCTCGCGTCTCCTGGACGCCCTTTTGGACCCGCACGTACTCGCGACCAGTGCAGCTTGCCTGCGGGAGGCTCTCGTTTGACGCGGCTGGGCTGCTGCTGCGACCGTAGGGGGAACATGCGCACGCTGCCGCTCCGCCTCGTCCTGCTCGCGACCGCCGCCTCGCTCGCCTCCCTCGCCCTGGCCGCCGGCGCCTACGCTTGCGCCTGCTGCGCGGTCGCCGGCACGTGGGCGCAGACGACCGCGCCCGTGGCCTCGCACGAGCTGGCGGAGCTGGGCCGCCTGCGCTTCGGCGTCGCCGCCAACACGTTCTTCACCGCCGCCGGAGAGGACGCCGTCCGCGGGATCGATCCCGTCGCGTCGCGCTACCGCGTCACGCAGGCCCGGAGCGGCCGGCGCTGGACGCTGACGTTGCGCGATTCCGCCGGCAACTCCGGCACCCTTCGCTTCTCGATCCCCACGCGGGCCAGCCGTCTGGACGTCGACGTCCGCGACGGCCGGCGCTCGGCCGGTGGAGGGCCGCTCCTCTACCGCGAGTGGCGGCTGGAGGGTGCGGTGGCCGGGACGGGCATATTCGCGAACGGCACCTCCCGCCCTGCCCGCTTCAGGCTGATCCTCCAGGGCCGCGGCAACGCCTGCATGAACGGTGCAGACTTCCGAAGCTGGATCCTGCAGGTCCGGGGGCCGCGCGCGGACTACGGTCTCTTCGGCGGCTTCGCGAAGATCAGCCCCTGAGCCGCCTCAGACGCGGCGCCGGTCCCGGGACCGTCGAGGCTGAGCGGCTCCGCGTCGAGCGTCAGCTCGCGTCCAGCCTCTTTGCCCGCTCAGTAGGCGCCGCAGAAGGCGTGCACGGTGACCGCATGAGCGGCGGAGCCGGCGTTGATCGCGCGCACCTGGACACGCTCGAGTCCGCGCAGGTCGTAGCCCTGGGTCGTGCGGGCGACGTCGTCGATGAGCGCGGAGGGGACGGAGGCCGTCGTCGGCAAGGGCTGATCGAACACCGTCACGCCGTCGGGCTCGTACGCGCGCACCTCGACCACGAGGTCGCTCGCCGCGCCCGGGCCGGCCATCGCCGCGAGGACGATCGCGGTCTCGTACTCCTTCACGTCCAGGTCGACGGTCGCCGCACCCCCGGCCTCGACCTCGCTGTCTGCGAGAAGTGTGGTCTTCACCGATCTCCGAGCGAGAGCCTATGGGATCCGTCCCCGGCGTCAGCGCCAGGCGGTTTTCGCGCCTACCGCGTCGAGCAGACGAGGATGTCCTCGAAGAACTCCCCGGCGCGCCGGCCGGTGCGGCGATTGACGTGGCGCGTGAGCCGCTCCTCGAGGCGAAGGCCCGCGCGCGCGAGGATCTCCGGATAGAGGGCCAGCGAATCGTGGACGACGATCACGACCGGCGCGCCCCCGGGCAGCTGGCGGCACGTGTTGGCGAGCACGGCCACCATCGCCTCGACGTAGCTCCGGACGGCGGCCCTCGTCCGCTTGCGCGCGGCCGCGCCGATCTCCTCCGCCCGCCGGTCGACGAGGCCGAGCAGCTCGTAGGCGTAGCGGTGCTGCTCGTGGTAGTCGATCAGGCCCGGGTACGGGGGCGACGTGATCACGCCGGTGGGCCGCACGGGTAGCTCCACGGCGCCCGCGTCGCCGTGCAGGACGGTCACGTCCATGCTCGTCCGCAGCAGCGAGAACTCCCGCAGGCGCCGCGCCGTGTCGAGCGTGTACCGGTGAAGGAACTTCGCGGCCTCCTCGACCGGCCGGCACGTCCGCTTGTGCTTGTGGCAGCGGTACGGCTCGTGCTGCGGCGCCGTGGGGAAGTCGAGGTCGAAGTGCGTCGTCAGCCGCGCCGAGCGCGCCGAGCGGGAAAGAACGACCATCGCCACCGCGCGCGCCGGTTGATCGAGGCGTTCAGCAGCGGTGCGGTAGGCGAGGAGCTCGGCCAGGGCTCGCGGCGCGAACCACGTCCGGAGCCATTCGCCGGGGTCCGGCCCCGTCGGTACGGAGCCGCGCCGGGTGCGCTGGAGTGCCGCCTTCAGCCCGAGCTCGATCGCGGCCGGGGAGCACGAGGTCGTCTTCACGCGGGCGAGCAGGCAGTTGAAAGCGGAGATGTCGCAGCCGACCGCGCTCGCCCCGTACACGTTCGCCTCGACGAGCGTGGTGCCGGATCCGACGAACGGGTCGTAGACGCAGTCGCCCGGCCGGAAGTACCGGCGCAGGAAGGTCTCGACGAGCTGCGGGATGAACTTCCCGAGGTACGGGTGCAGGCCGTGGACGTGCTTCGTCCGCGCAAGCTGAGGCAGCTCGTCCTCGGACCAGGAGAGCTCGAGGTCGAGCTCCGCGTAGAGCGCCTCCTGTGACCTCCCCGGCACCAGGCGAGTCTAGGAAGGGGGTCGGATGCGCCGCTCGTCGCGCGGACCGCGGTGTCGTAGTCTCCCCGGCGTGAGCGACCCCGTCCGCGAGTGGTCGATTCGCTACCGCGCCCACAACCAGCTGCCGCGGCCGGCATTCGTGCTCGCGCCGGCCGAATACGGGCCGAACCGGCCGACCCCGCGGCTGCCGCTGATGATCTCGCCGCACGGCCGCGGGGTCCGGGCGAAGACGAACCTGCGCCTCTGGAGCAACCTGCCCGGACGCGGCGGCTTCGTCGTCGTCTCGCCGGGCGGCATGGGGCGACGTCTGCCGCTGCACTCCTGGGGCTATCCCCGACAGATCGCCGACCTAGCCCGGATGCCGTCGATCGTCGAAGGAGCGCTGCCCTGGATCAAGATCGACAAGCGCCGGGTCTACGCCTGCGGCGGCAGCATGGGCGGCCACGAGAGCCTGCTTCTGCTCGGCCAGTATCCCGACCTGCTCAAAGGCGTGGTCGCGATCGATCCGGTGACGAACTTCTTCCGGCGCTACACGGACTTCGGCCTGAGCGTCCGCACGCGCGGCCTGCAGGTTCTGGCCCGGATCGAGGTCGGCGGGACGCCGAAGACGAACCCGACCGGCTACGTGCTGCGAAGTCCGACGCACTGGCTGAAGGAGGTCGCGCGCTCCGGCGTCGACCTCCAACTCTGGTGGAGCCTCGCGGACGCGATCGTCCTCGATCAGATCCACCAGAGCGCGCACTTCTACGGGGAGCTGAAGAGGCTGAACCACAGGGGGCGGCTCGACGCGGTCACCGGCAACTGGCCGCACTCGAAGCAGATGCGCCAGATCCAGCTGCCGCAGGCGATGCGGTGGCTCGGCCTGCTCGACGACCACTAGCCCTGCCGGAGGATGATCGCAACGAGCAAAGGGGGAGAGGAGCACATGCGCAGGACACTCGCGGTCGCGGTCGCCCTCGCTGCAGGAGCGCTCGCCGTGGCCGGTCAGACCCGAGCCGCCACGTGGACGATCCACGCCGACAGGCCCGGCAAGCCGCCGGCCGGCGCGCCGACCACGTTGCTGAACCAGTTCTTCCCGCGAAGGCTCGAGATCCACGCGGGCGACGAGGTCAGGTTCTTCAGCAAGGAGTTCCACACCGCGACCTTCCTCGGGAAGGCGAAGCCCGCGCGACTGCCGTTCCTCTTCCCCGACCCCGGGAACAGCGAGCTGACGGGGATCACGGACTCGACCGGCGAGACGTTCTGGTTCGACGGGCTCGTGAAGCTGATCTACAACGCGCAGTTGACCCGGCCGTCCGGCAGCACGACCGTCTCGGGCACCGCGGTGCACAACTCCGGGATCCTGCTCTTCCACAAGCGCGGATACAGCTTCGACGTCCCGAAACCAGGCGTCTACAGGTACTTCTGCGCCGTCCACCCGACGATGAGCGGGACGATCGTCGCCAGGAGGAAGAGCGCGAGGATCCCGAGCAAGGACGCGGTGCAGGTGAAGGTCGCCGAGCGGCTCCGCAAGAGCTGGGCCGAGGCGGGCAGGCTCGCCAAGCAGGTCCCCCCGCTGGCTCGGACCGTGTACGCCGGTCTCGGCAAGGACGTCGCCGTGCTCACCTTCCAGCCGAAGAAGCTGACGATTCCGGTCGGCGAGTCGGTCACCTGGGTCAACCGGTCGCCGAGCGAGCGGCACAACATGGCGTTCGGGCTGGAGAAGTACGTGCTGTCGCTGAGGAAGGAGACCGACCTGCTGCCGGTCGTTCCGCAGGCTCCGAACCAGGTCTCCCCGTTCATCACCCACGGCTCGGAGCAGCCCGGCCAGTACGTCCACGACGGGACGAACCACGGCAACGGCTTCCTCGCGACGCCCGCGATCGACGACGTTCCGGGTAACCCGCCGCGGGGCCTGGTCGGACGGTTCAGCATCAGGTTCACCGCGGCTGGATCCTTCAAGTACCTCTGCATGATCCATGGGAAAGGCATGCGCGGGGAGATAGTCGTCACGGAATAGAGGCTCTCGTGCTCCTGCTCCTGCTCCTCGCCGCCGCGGTCGCGACCCACGCGGAACCGGGCGGAGCCGCTGCCGGACCGAGCCGGAGTGTCGGGCGACGACGACGGGATTCCCGGCCCGCTGATCCGCGCCCGGGTCGGGCACTCGTGATCCGGCCGAGGAGCGCGAGGCGCTAGGGTCGCTGTCTCGTCGATGGCGGTGCTCGTCCTGAACCAGCGCGAGGTGGAGGAGCTCCTCGACATGCCTGGCTGCATCGAGGCGATGGCGGAGGCGCTCGCCGCGCTCGCCAGGGGCGAGCTGCACCAGCCGCTCCGGACGATGATGAGGCCACCCGGGGAGACCAGCCTGATCGGCCTGATGCCGGCTTACCGGGCGGGGAGGCGACCGCTCTACTCGCTGAAGACGGTCTGCGTCTTTCCGGAGAACCCACGGCGGGGGCTCGACGCGCACCAGGGCACGGTGACGCTGTACGACGGCGAGACCGGCGAGGTGCGCGCGCTGATGAACGCGTCCGCGATCACGGCGATCCGCACGGCGGCATGCTCCGCGGTGGCGACGCGGGTTCTCGCCCGGCCGGACGCGCGGGAGCTCGCCGTCGTCGGTGCCGGCGTCCAGGCCCGCGCGCACCTGGAGGCGCTCTCGCACGTCCGCGACTTCGAGCGCATCCGGATCGCGAGCAGGACTCGCGAGCACGCCCGGTCGCTCGCCGCGGACTGGCCGGGTGCCGAGGCGGCGGCCACGGTGGAGGACGCGGTGCGCGGGGCCGACGTCGTCGTCACCGCGACGAGCTCCGCCGAGCCCGTCCTCCGCCGCGCGTGGCTGAAGGACGGGGCGCACGTGAACGCCGTCGGCGCGGGCTTCCCGCACACGCGCGAGCTCGACGCCGCGACCGTCGCGGCCGCCGCGTTCTTCGTCGACCGGCGCGAGTCGGCCGAGAACGAGGCCGGCGACTACCTGCTCGCGCTCGCGGACGGCGCGATCGGCCCGGACCACATCCGGGCCGAGCTCGGGGAGGTCCTCGTCGGCGCGAAGCCGGGCCGCACCGCTGCAGACGAGATCACGGTCTTCGAGTCGCTGGGGCTCGCCGTCGAGGATCTCTTCGCGGCCGAGTACGCCGTCCGCCGGGCCCGCGAGGTCGGAGCCGGCAGGGAGCTCGAGTTCTGATCGACCTCGCCGCCCTCCCGGCTCGCTGCCGCCACCGCTTCCCGATCCTCGAACGGCAGGTCTACGTCAACAGCTGCTCGCAGGGCGCCCTCTCCGACGCGGTGCGCGGGTCGTACGAGCAGTACCTCTCGGACTGGGACGAGCACGGCGCTCCCTGGGAGTACTGGGTCGACCGGGCCGAAGCGGCGCGCGCCGCCTTCGCGCGGCTGATCGGCGCCGGGCCCGACGAGGTCGCCGTCACGACCTCGGAGTCGCCGGGCGTGAGCGCGCTGGCGAGCGCCGTCCGCTTCGACGACGGGCGACCGAGGGTCGTCGTCAGCGACTTCGAGTTT
>JBHEMU010000131.1:0-5711 GCA_046262415.1 Gaiellaceae bacterium
CGCTGGCGGACGCGCGAGGAGGTCCCCCAGGATCACGTCGACGCGGAGCTCGCGATCTACGAGAAACTGCCGGACGTCGTCTCGAAGCCCGAGGCGGTCCGCCCGAAGATCATGGAGGGCATGCTCGCGAAGCGATTCTTCGCGCAGTCGGTGCTCGCCGAGCAGCCGTGGATCTACGACACCTCCCTGACGGCCGGCAATGCGATGCGGGAATCCGGCACGGAGGTCGTCGACTTCGTGCGCCTCTCCGTGTCAGAGTGAACTCGTGAGCGCGAGCACTCGAGAGGCGCCCGCGGCGGAGAGGCCTCGCACGGCGTTCCGCCGGGTGCTGCTGAAGCTCTCCGGGGAGGCGTTGATGGGCGACCTCGCCTACGGGACCGACCCGGCCCGGGTCGAGGCGATCGCCCGCGAGCTCGTCGGCGTGCGCGAGACCGGCGTCGAGCTCGCGATCGTCGTCGGCGCGGGCAACATCTACCGGGGCATGTCCGCGGCGGCGGAGGGCATGGACCGCGCGACCGCCGACTACGCCGGCATGCTGGCGACCGTCCTCAACTCGCTCGTGATCCAGGACGCGCTCGAGCGGCACGGGCTCCAGACGCGCGTCCAGTCTGCGATCGAGGTGTCCGAGGTGGCGGAGCCGTACATCCGCCGTCGCGCGATCAGGCATCTCGAGAAGGGGCGCATCGTCATCTTCGCCGCGGGAACTGGCAACCCGTTCTTCACGACCGACACGGCAGCGGCGCTGCGCGCGCTCGAGATCGGCGCCGAGGCGATCCTGATGGCGAAGAACGCCGTGCAGGGCGTCTACGACGACGATCCCCACCTCGACCCGACGGCGGAGTTCCTGCCGGCGCTGACCCATCTCGAGGCGATCGAGCGCGGCCTCAAGGTGATGGACACGACGGCTCTGTCCCTCTGTATGGACAACGATCTGCCGATCCACGTGTTCGCCCTGGACGACGGGAACATCGCCCGGATCGTGCGCGGCGAGCGGGTCGGCACGATCATCTCGACGCCTATCGACGCGGGAGGCACGCCATGATCGAAGAGCTGCTCCAGGACGCCTCGCGGCGGATGGACCGGACGATCGAGACGACCCACCACGAGTTCAACACGGTCCGCACCGGCCGCGCCTCCGCGGCCCTGCTCGACCGGATCGAGATCGACTACTACGGGACGCGAACGCCGCTGAAGCAGCTGGCGACGATCAACGTGCCCGACCCGCGCACGCTCAGCATCCAGCCGTTCGACCCGGGATCGCTGAAGGCGATCGAGCGCGCGATCCAGGAGTCGGAGCTCGGCTTGCAGCCGTCGAACGACGGCAAGGTGATCCGGCTGCCGATCCCGCAGCTGACCGAGGAGCGCCGCAAAGAGCTGGTCAAGGTCGTCCGCGGCCTCGCCGAGGACGGGCGCATCGCGATCCGCAACGTCCGCCGCGACGCGATCCACCACCTGAAGGAGCTCGTCGTCGACGGCGACGTCGGCGACGACGACGAGCGCCGGGCCGAGGAGCGCGCCCAGAAGCTGACGGACGACCACGTCGCGAGGATCGACGATCTCCTGAAGCGCAAGGAAGCAGAAATCATGGAGGTCTGAGCTCCCGCCAGGAAGCTGAGCGATGGCAGGAGCGACCGAGGCAGGCGAGGCACCCGGCGCGGCCAGGAGCCTCGCGATCATCATGGACGGGAACGCGCGCTGGGCGGCGCAGCGTGGCCTCCCGGTCGCGGAGGGCCACCGCGAGGGCACCCGGGCGCTCCGGCGGACGGTCGAGGCCGCGCTCGAGCTCGGCGTCCAGTCGCTCACCGTGTACGCGTTCTCGACCGAGAACTGGACGAGGCCGCCGGACGAGGTCGAGTCGCTGATGGAGATCTTCGGCGAGACGATCGACCGCGAGCTGCCGGACCTCGCGCGCCAGGGCGTGCGAACCCGCTTCATCGGCCGCCGTGACCGCGCCCCGTCCGAGCTGCAAGCGCGGATGGCGGGCATGGAGGCGCACACGGCCGGCAACGAGCGGCTGCACCTGTGGATCGCCTTCGACTACGGAGGCCGCGCCGAGATCGTCGAGGCGGCGGCGCGGCTGATCGAGGCGGGCATCGACCCGGGTGCGCTCGACGAAGACGTCTTCGGGGCGCACCTCTACGCGCCGGAGCTCCCCGATCCCGACCTCCTGATCCGCACGTCGGGCGAGTTGCGGATCTCGAACTTCCTGCTCTGGCAGCTGGCGTACGCGGAGCTCGTCTTCGTCGACACTCTCTGGCCCGACTTCGGCGAGGACGACCTCCGCCGCGCGCTCGCGGACTACACGAGCCGCCGCCGCCGGTTCGGCAGCCGATGAGCCCGCTGCTGTCGCGAATCCTCGTCGCTGCCGCAGGGCTCCCGGTCGTGCTGGGCGCCGTGCACTACGGAGGAGCCTGGATTCTCGCCCTGACCGCGGTCGCGGCCCTCCTCGCGCTGCACGAGTTCTACCGCCTGATCCGGCCGCTCAGGCCGGTCGTGATCGCCGGCTATCTCGGCACGGTGGGGACCCTCGCCGGGGCGGCCGCAGGCGGGCCGGAGTGGATGGTCGCCGGCTTCCTCGGGACGCTGCCGCTGGCATTCCTGCTCAAGGGGATCTCCGAGACCCGGCAGTCGGCGGTCGTGGCCGTCGGCTCGACGGTGCTGGGCGTGGGCTGGATCGGCCTGGGGCTCGCGCACGTGCTGCTTCTCCGCGACCTCCCCGAGAAGGGGCGGCTCGTGCTGTACGCCGTCCTGATCGCGGTCTTCGCCGCCGACACGGCGGCGTTCTTCGCCGGGCGCCTGATCGGCCGTCACCGGATGGCGCCCGAGATCTCGCCCGGCAAGACCTGGGAGGGCTTCTTCTTCGGGTCCGCCGCGGCGATCTTCGCGGCCTGGATCGTCCTCTACAAGGTGGATTACGCGGTCACGGGCTGGCGCGCGCTCGTGCTGGGCGCGGTGATCGCCGTGGCCGCGGCCCTCGGCGACCTGTTCGAGTCGCTCGTCAAGCGGGATATGAGAGTGAAGGACACGGGGCGGCTGCTCGGCGGCCACGGCGGGATCCTCGACCGGATCGACTCGCTCCTGTTCGCGGCGGCCGCGGGCTTCTACACGGTCGTGGCATTCGGTGGGGCCTAGCAGCGTGGGTTTCTACCGGATGCGCTCGTGCGGTCGGCTCAGACGGAGCACGGGCGAGCCCGTGCTCCTGAGGTCGGCGTCGCAAGCGACGCCTGGGAGCGTGGTCTCTACCCGGATGCGCTCGTGCGGTCAGCCCAGACGGAGCACGGGCGAGCCCGCGCTCCTGAGGTCGGCATCGCAAGCGCCGCCTGGGAGCGTGGGTCTCTACCCGGATGCGCTCGTGCGGTCAGCCCAGACGGAGCACTGGCAAGCCCGCACTCCTGAGGTCGGCATCGCAAGCGACGCCTAGACTGAGATCGTGAAGCGGGTCGCGCTGCTCGGCGCCACAGGTTCGATCGGACGCCAGGCGCGCGAGCTCATCGAGTCGCACCCCGAGCTGGAGCTCGCCGCCGCGGCCTCGGGCTCGACTCGGATCGACGGACTCGCGCCGCTGACGCAGGTCGGCGGCGACCTGACCGAGCTGCTCGAGCGCGCCCGGCCAGACGTCGTCCTCAACGCCGTCGTCGGCTTCTCGGGCGCCGCGGCGACGCTCTGGACGCTCGAGCGGGGCATCGACCTCGCCCTCGCCAACAAGGAGAGCCTCGTCGCCGCGGGCGACCTCGCGGTCGAGGCCTGGGAACGGGGTGGGGGGCGCCTCCTGCCCGTCGACAGCGAGCACTCGGCCGCCTTCCAGTGCCTCGAGGGCCGCGACCCGGAGACGGTCGAGGCCCTCGTGCTCACCGCTTCGGGAGGGCCCTTCCGCGGCCGCAGTCGCGCCGACCTCGAGGACGTGGCGCCGGAGGAGGCGTTGGCCCACCCGACCTGGAGCATGGGGCCCAAGATCACCGTCGACTCCGCGACCCTCGCGAACAAGGGGCTCGAGCTGATCGAGGCGCACTTCCTCTTCGGGCTTGCCTACGACCGGATCGAGATCGTCGTCCACCCGGCGTCGATCGTCCACGCGCTCGTCCGCCTCCGCGACGGCGCCGTCCTCGCCCATCTCGGCTACCCGGACATGCGGGTGCCGATCTCCTACGCGCTCACCTACCCCGAGCGCGCGGCCACGCCGGTGCCCGCGCTGGACCTGGCCGGGGGCCTGACTCTCGAGTTCGGGGCGCCCGACCTCGACGCGTTCCCGCTCCTCGGGCTGGCGCGACGCGCCGGCGAGCTCGGCGGCACCTATCCGTGCGCCTTCAACGCGGCCAACGAGGTCGCAGTGGCCGCGTTCCTCGATGGGCGTCTCCCGTTCCTCGCGATCGCCGAGACCGTAGAGGCCGCGCTCGATTCGGCCGACGGCTCGCCCGCACGCGACCTCGACGACCTCGTCGCCGCCGACGCCGGGGCCCGGCGGGTCGCCGAGCGGAGGCTGCAGCCTGCATGAACCTGACGATCGCCATCTTCGGGCTGGCGCTCCTGATCCTCGTGCACGAGGCGGGGCACTTCCTGACCGCTCTCGCCGTCGGTATGCGGCCGACCCGGTTCGCGCTCGGGATCGGGCCGCTCGTCGCGAAGACGACCCGCGGCGGGGTCGAGTACGGCATCGGCGCGATCCCGCTCGGCGGCTACGTGAAGATCCCCGGGATGCACCGTCCGATCGCGCGCGACGCGGACGTGCACTTCGCGAAGGCGCTCCGGGAGGCACCGGAGCTCGTCGGTCAGGTCGAGCGCCTGAAGCGTCGGCTGAACGCGGGCGAGATCGACGAGGCGAAGGCGGACCTGGACGACCTGCGCCGGGCGCTCGAGGCCGCCTCGCTCAGCCCCGACGCGACCAAGGCGACGAGGCGGGGGCTGATGGAGCTGGAGGGCTCCCTCGGCGGCGAGGCCTACTGGCGCCAGGCGATCTGGAAGCGCATCGCGGTCATCTTCGCCGGGCCGGGCATCAACGCCGTGTTCGCCGTGATCCTGTTCGCGATCCTGTTCATGATCGGGGGCGGCAAGGCGACGCGGACCGTGGAGGAGGTGCTGCAGGACCGCCCCGCCGCGACGGCCGGCCTGCGGGCGGGCGACCGGATCGTCGCGATCGACGGCAAGCCGGTGGCGCCGACCGAGATTCCCCGGCGAATCCAGGCCTCGGAGGGCCGGCCCGTGCGGCTGACGATCGAGCGCGACGGGAAGCGGATCGCGCTCGACCCGGTCCGTCCGCGCAAGGATCAGGGCGCCTTCCGCCTCGGCTTCCGCCTCCGCGGCGAGAGCCTGTCCGCACCCGAGGCGACCTGGCAGTCGGTGAAGCTGAGCGGCATCGTCACCCGAGAGATCGCGCTCTCGCTCACCCGCCTCGTGAAGGAGGAGGGGCGGAAGGAGATCTCGAGCACCGTCGGGATCGTCCAGGTCTCGTCGCAGACGCTGGACGAGGGCGCGCGCGCCTACCTCTGGGTGCTCGGCCTGATCAGCCTCTCGCTCGCCCTCTTCAACCTGCTGCCGCTCCTGCCTCTCGACGGCGGCCATATCGCGTTCTCGCTCGTCGAGGGCGTTCGCGGCCGTGCCGTCCCGCGAGAGGTCTACGAGCGCGTCTCGATCGTCGGCATCGCGCTCGTCCTCTTCCTGTTTGCGATCGGCCTGACGAACGACATCAGTCGGCTCTCGGGGTAGAGGCGGTGCTC
>JBHEMU010000132.1:0-9473 GCA_046262415.1 Gaiellaceae bacterium
CCCGCCGACCTGGTCGCCGCTCCGCGCGATCCCTTCGTCGCCGGCTTCACCGGCGCGAACGTGCTCCGCGGGAAGGCGAGCCGCTCCGCGGCCGGTCTGACCGAGATCGCGCTGGAGAGCGGGGCGACGGTCTACTCGACCGACGAGCGGCGCGGACCGGTCAGCGTCGTCATCCACCCGTGGGAGATCGCGCTCGCCGCCGAGGCCGCGGACGAGTCCTCGCTGAACCACCTGCGCGCGGAGGTGTCGTCGCTCGTCTCGCTGGGGAACCGCGTGCGCGTGCGCGTCGGGCCTCTGACCGCCGAGGTGTCGGCGGCTTCTGCAGAGCGCCTCCGGCTCGCTCCCGGAAGCTCGGTCGTCGCGAGCTTCAAGGCGACTGCGACCCGCCTGTTGCCGCGCTGACGACCGCGCCGTAGAGCAGGTGGTCGGCGAGCAGGGCCGCGCGCTCGACCGGGCGGAGCCGGCGCGCGTGGCTGAGACCGAGGCCGGGAGCCACGATCGCCTCGTAGAACAGCCAGACCGCGGCGCCGTACGCAGGGCCCGCGCCGGGCGCTCGCCGGAGCCCGCCCGGGAGCGCGCCGTAGAGCGCCCCGCAGAGCCCGCCGTAGCACCAGTGCCCGAGCTCGATCGCCGCCGGGCGAGTGGGAGCGGGTAGCAGCCCGAGGAGCCTCGGGACCGCCTCGCTGGCGATCGCCTCCGGCGGCGTCTTGCCGACGAGCCCGAGGCGGGTCGTGACGCTCCGGGCGACGCTCATGGCCATGGCGCCGGCGACCCCGGCGACCGCTCCGCGGACGAGCTGCATCCGGCGAGTCTTCCTCCCCGGCGCGCGCCTGTAACCTCGCCCCGGCGGAAGAGGAGACACGTCCCGGCAGGGCTCTTGCCGATCGCAGATCACGCGGTGAGAATTTCTGGATGCACGCGCAGGAACTTCCACTCGATCGTGAAGACGTCGTCACTATCATGAGGTCCCTCCTGCGCCTGAACTGGAAGATCGACAGCGTGCTGGAACTGCTCGAGGACGACGATGAAGAAGAAGAGACCGAAGCGGACGCCTGAGGAGATCGCCCAGGACAAGGCGATCGTGCGCCAGCTCGAGGAGCGCATCGCCTACCACGAGGCGAAGCTCGAGCAGGAGCGCGCGGCCTCGAGCGGCGGCTGAGCGGCTACGCGCGACCAGCCGCCGCCGCACGAACGGGAGATATCCCCCGCCGGCGCGGCTCCCCTCGCCGCGCTCCCGCGGCTTCGCGGTGAGCTCGCGGGCGCCCGCGTCGCGCTCGTCTGCTCGGGCGGGAACATCGGCCCGGCTCAGCTCCGCGAGATCCTCGAGGCAGGCCGTGGTGGCTGACGTCCGCGTCTGCGCGAGCCAGGCCGAGGAGCGCCGGTCGGTCGAGATCTACAACGCCGTCTGCCCGGAGGACGCGGTCAGCCTCGAGGAGTCGCGCGCGTTCGCCGCCTCCGCTCGGCGCTCGTTCGACGTCCTCGCCCATCACGAGGGGAGGCCGGTGGGCTCCGGGTTCGCCGCAGTCTTCTCGCCCCGTCCGACGACCGCGTTCACGCTGGTCACCGTCCTGCCCGAGGCTCGCGGGCGCGGCGTCGGGACAGCGCTCTACCGCGCGATCTCCGAGTGGGGCCGGCCCGAGCTGACGGCTCTGGACGCGAGGGTGGCGGGAGGCGACGAGCTTTCGCTCGCGTACGCGCTCCGCCGAGGGTTCGTCGAGGTCGAGCGGCGCACCCGGCTCGTGCTCGAGCTCCGGGGCCGGACGCCGCCCGAGGTCGCGGCGCCGGAGGGCGTCGAGATCCTGAGCCTGGCGGCCGACCCGGCTCTCCTCCCCGGCATCTACGAGGTCGCGTGCGAGGCGGTTCCGGACGTGCCGGGCCGCGGACAGGAGGCGATGGAGCCGCTCGACGACTGGCTCGGCACCGAGTTCGGCGGCCCAGGCGACCGGCCCGAGGCGACGTTCGTGGCCCGCGCCGGCGGCCTCGTCGTCGGCTACGCCAAGGGCAGCCTGAGCGGTGCCCGCCCGGGGACGGTCCAGCACGACATGACCGGAGTCCGCCGCGCCTGGCGCGGGCGCGGTATCGCCGGGGCGCTGAAGCGCGCCCAGATCCGGTGGGCGGTGGAGAACGGCTTCGAGCGGCTGGTGACCGAGAACGAGCTGCGCAACGAGCCGATGCGCCGCGTGAACCTGCGGCTCGGCTACGTCGAAGGTCCCGGCCAGGTGATCCTGCGCGGCCCGCTGGCCGAGCTGTAGTCGTCTTCAGCGCGAGTTTCGGTCGCGATCGACCACCCAGTCGCGGGCGCTCTCGTACAGCGGCCGCAGGCGTCCGGCTGAAGGTGCATGGACGATCGCGCCGCGGTCGTCGTACATGTGGAACACCAGCGGGTCGGACTCGTCGATCAGGTACACGCGCGCGCCCACAGCAGGCTCGAGGCCGAGCTCGTCGTTCGCAATCAGCCGGAAGAGGGACCGGTAGTCGAGCTGCCGGAGGTCGAGCGCGGCCGTCAGGCGGCGAACCGCCCCGCCCTCGCTCTCATCCTCGCCCAAGCTCACCCGAGTCGCCGACGCCTGTGCTGCTTCGGGGAGAAGCTGTATCAGCTGCGCCTCGGCACCCGACCGGTGCGCCAGGTCGCCGGGCGGCCACAGGTACGCGTCCAGGAAACCGCGATGCCCGGGTGGGATCGCCGCCTCGAACAAACGCACCGCCCGCGAGACCGCCTGCTCGACCCGTCGCACCCCTGTCGACTCTCCCCCGAGCTCGAACCGCAGGTAGGGAATGTCCTCGAACTCGAATCGTGGAAGCGGCAACGATGCGCCGGGGAAGGCGCGCGAGACGAAGCTGCTCAGATGCTCAGCCGGGGTCGTCAGGTCGCCAGCAGCCGCCGCAGCACGAACGGGAGGATCCCGCCGTGGCGCAGGTACTCGCGCTCGCGCGGGGTCTCGAGCCTGACGCGGGCGCGGAACTCGTTGTCGTCGGCCCGCACCGTCACCTCGCGCGCCTCGCCGTTTTCGACCCCCTCGATCGCGAACGTCTCGCGGCCGGTCAGCCCCAGCGACGCTGCGCTCTCGCCCTCGGCGAACTGGAGCGGGAGGATGCCCATCATCAGCAGGTTCGAACGGTGGATCCGCTCGTAGCTCTCGGCGAGCACGGCCCTGACGCCGAGCAGGTTCGGTCCCTTCGCCGCCCAGTCCCGCGAGGAGCCGGAGCCGTACTCGCGGCCGGCGATCACGATCAGCGGCACGCCCTCGGCCAGGTACCGCTGCGCCCCCTCGAAGATCGTCGTCTCCTCTCCGTCCGGCAGGTGCACCGTCCAGGTGCCCTCGCTCCCGGGCACGAGCTGGTTCCGCAGGCGCACGTTCGCGAAGGTGCCGCGCACCATCACCTCGTGGTTGCCTCGCCGGGAACCGTACGAGTTGAACTCGGCCCGCTCGCAGCCCTGCTCGACCAGGTAGCGGCCGGCCGGGCTCTCCGGCTTGATCGCGCCCGCCGGCGAGATGTGGTCGGTGGTGACGCTGTCGCCGACCATGACGAGGCACCGGGCCCCGGCGACGTCCTCCACGCGGCCGGGCTCGGTGGCCATGTCCTCGAAGTACGGGGGCAGGCGGACGTAGGTCGACCCCTCGTCCCACGCGAACAGCTCTCCCTCCGGAACGGGGAGGCCGCGCCAGGTCTCGTCGCCCGTGAAGACGTCCGCGTACGTCCGCGTGAACATGTCGCCGTGCACCGCGGCGGCGATCGTCTCCTGCACCTCGGCCGAGGTCGGCCAGAGATCTCTGAGGTAGACGTCGTCGCCGTTCGCGTCCTGTGCGAGGGGCTCGGTCGTCAGGTCGAGGTCCATCCTGCCGGCGAGCGAGTACGCGACGACGAGCGGCGGCGACGCGAGGTAGTTCGCCTTCACCTCGGGATGGATCCTCGCCTCGAAGTTGCGGTTGCCCGACAGGACCGAGCAGACGACCAGGTCGCCGTCCGCGACGGCCGTCGAGATCTCGTCCGCGAGCGGCCCCGAGTTGCCGATGCACGTGGTGCAGCCGTAGCCGACCGTGTGGAAGCCGAGCGCCTCCAGGTACTCCGTCAGGCCGGCCTTCGCGAAGTACTCCGTGACGACGCGAGAGCCCGGGGCCAGGCTCGACTTGACCCAGGGCTTGCGCTCGAGGCCGCGCGCGACGGCCTTCTTCGCGACGAGCCCGGCGGCGACCATCACCTGGGGGTTGGACGTGTTCGTGCAGGACGTGATCGCGGCGATCACGACGGAGCCGTGCTCCAGCTCGAACCGGTCGCCGCCGAGGGTGACCGGCACCGGCTTGGCCCGTTCGGCCACCACGACCGACGGCACGGCCGCCGGCTCGGCGGGAGCCGTGTCCGTCCCGTTGTGGTCCGGATGCTGCTCCACGGTCGGATCGCTCGCCGGGAACGTGTCCGCGATCGCCTTGTCCTCCGGCTCGTACTCGACGCCGAAGGTCTCGAGCGCCGCGAGGAACGAGCGCTTTGCGTCGGCCAGCGCGACCCGGTCCTGCGGACGGCGCGGCCCCGCCAGGCTCGGCTCGACGGTGGAGAGGTCGAGCTCGACCACCTGCGTGTACGTCGGCTCCTCGTCCGGGTCGTGCCAGAGAAGGTTCTCCTTGCAGTAGGCCTCGACCAGCGCGATCCGCTCGGGGTCGCGGCCGGTGAGGCGGAGGTACTCGAGCGTCGCCTCGTCGACCGGGAAGAAGCCACACGTGGCGCCGTACTCCGGCGACATGTTCCCGATCGTCGCGCGGTCCGCGAGGTGAAGCGAGGCCAGCCCGTGACCGAAGTACTCGACGAACTTGCCGACCACGCCGGTGCGGCGGAGGATCTCGGTGACCGTCAGGACGAGGTCGGTCGCGGTGGCGCCCTCCGGCAGACGGCCGGTCAGCTTGAAGCCGACCACCTGCGGGACGAGCATCGACAGCGCCTCGCCGAGCATCGCCGCCTCGGCCTCGATCCCGCCGACGCCCCAGCCGAGCACGCCGAGGCCGTTGACCATCGTCGTATGCGAGTCGGTGCCGACGAGGGTGTCGGGGTAGGCCTGCCCGTCCCGGCTCTCGACCACGCGCGCTAGGAACTCCAGGTTGACCTGGTGCACGATGCCGGTGCCGGGCGGGACGACCTTGAAGTCCCGGAACGCCTTCTGGCCCCAGCGCAGGAACGCGTAGCGCTCCCGGTTCCGCTCGAACTCGCGCTCGACGTTGTGCCGGAACGCGCCACGCGTGCCGAACTGGTCGACCTGAACCGAGTGGTCGATCACGAGCTCGACGGGGATCAGCGGGTTGATCCGCGCCGGGTCGCCGCCGAGCTTGGCCATCGCGTCCCGCATCGCCGCCAGATCGACGACGGCGGGGACGCCGGTGAAGTCCTGCAGGAGCACGCGGGAGGGGCGGAACGAGATCTCGCGAGAGGGATCGTCCTTCGCGACCCAGGTCGCCACCGCCTCCACGTCGTCCTCGTGGCCGGTGCGCAGGACGTTCTCGAGCAGGATCCTCAGGCTGTAGGGCAGCCGCTCGACGTCGTACCGGCTCTGCAGCTCGCCGAGCCGGAAGATCTCGTACGTACGATCGCCGACTCGGAGCTGCGAGGACATGCCTCGATTCAATCAGACGGCCTGCTCGCGCTACCGTTCGCCGGGTTGATCGCCCGTTTCCTCGGTCTGGCCGTGACCGCGCTCCTCTCGGTCGGCGGCGCCGCGGGAGCGCCCACGGCCGACGGCTTCAGGCTCGTCTTCACGAGCGAGCGCGACAACTGGCAGCTCTTCGTCGCGCCCGTCGACGGCTCCCCGCCGCGTCAGCTCACCCGTGGGCTGGACAACAAGAGGCAGCCCGCCTGGTCGCCGGACGGCCGGACGATCGCGTACGTCAGCGACCGAGATGGCGAGCCGCACGTCTACCTCCTCGAGTTGGCCGACGGATCCGAGCGCAGGCCGACGAGGGGGCAAGGGAAGGAGAGCTCGCCGAGCTGGTCCCCCGACGGGCGGGAACTGACGCTCGCGCGGCAGGGCAGCATCTTCGTCGCCGGAATCAGGGGAGGGGGCGAGCGACGGCTCACGAAGGACGCCGAGGACAAGGCGCCTTCGTGGTCGCCGCGCGGCGACCGGATTGCGTTCCTGCGCGGGTGCGCGCCGCACGTCATCGCCCCGGACGGGTCCGGCGTGCGCCCGGTTGACGTCGTCCCACCGTGCGCCGGCCGGTTCTCCTGGTCGCCGGGAGGCGTGGACTTCGTCGCCACGCTCACGTATCCGATCTACGGGGGCGGCGGGCTGTACGTGGGCTCCGTCGACACCTCTGCGCTACGCCGGCTCCCCAGCGTCGGCTACGGGCCCGCCTGGTCCCCCGACGGCGCCACGATCGCGCACACGGTCAACGGCTGCGAGCACTGCTCGCCCTCCTCCGTCAGCCTGATGAACGCGGACGGGACGAACCAGCGCCCGCTGACGAGTCCGAGGACGCAGTTCGACCCCGAGGAATCGTGGCTCGTGGGCGACGGAGAGCCGGCCTGGGCGCCCGATGGCCGCGCCGTGGTCTTCGCGCGCAACACCGCAGGGACCAGCCAGGTTTACTCCTCGGCGCCTGACGGGGCAGAGGTGCGTCGCCTCACCGACACGTTCTTCACGGAGTCCCGGCCCGCCGTCTCCCCCGACGGCCGCTGGCTGGCGTTCCTCCGCGTCGGCGCCGCGCAGGTGCTGACGCTGTTCGTGAAACGCGGGCCGAGTGGCGGGCTGCGACCCCTCAGGCTTCCTTTGGGCATCTTCCCCTCCGGCTCGGCGGAGTGGGCTCCCGACAGCCGTCGCCTGGCCATCGGCTCCGACCAGGGGCTGTGGGTGATCGACGCGAAGACGGGCCGGCGCCGGCGCGTCGTCAACCGGTTCGCGGTCGACCCCTCGTGGTCGCCGGACGGGCGCCGGCTGGCGTTCGCAACACCGAGTGGCGAACGCGGCGTCGCCGTGCAGGACGGCACCATCTGGATCGTGAACGCAGATGGCAGGAATCTCCGGCGAGTCTCTCGATCCGGGTGCGACGAAGGGGCTCCGGACTGGTCGCCGGACGGCAGGGAGCTGGCGTTCCAGCGCATGTCCGCGATCTACGCGATGCGAACCGACGGCCGCGGCGTCCGCCTGGTGCTCCCCTCCTCGGACAGGCTGTACCCGTACCCGCCCCATTGCTTCTCTCCGCGCCGACCGCCGGCCGGCTTCCCGGTCGGTAACTTCGCCGACCCGGAGTGGTCTCCGGACGGCAGCCGGATCGCCGTGCGTGCCTCCGACGACAGCGAGGAGTCCGGGACGCGGTTCGTCGTCGTCGCCGGCCGTGACGGTCGCGGTCTCCGCCAGGTGGCGGAGGGGACCTCGCCGACCTGGACGAGGTAGCCCGCCCGGCCAGGCGCCCTATCCTCACCGTATGCCGCTCACGGAAGCTCCCGGCCAGGGGCGTCTCGTCGAGGTCGCCGACACGCGCCTCTTCGTCGTCGAGCGAAGCCTCGAGGGGCCGCCGCTGCTCGTCCTCCACGGCGGGCCCGGGCTCGACCACTGGTCGTTCGCCGACTACCTCGACGCCCTCGCCGTCGATACCCGGCTGATCCTCGTCGACCAGCGGGCGCAGGGCATGTCCGACCCGGCGCCGCGCGAGACCTGGTCGCTGGCGCGCATGGCCCGGGACGTCGTCGACCTGGCGGACGCGCTCCAGCTCGACTCGTACGCCGTCCTCGGCCACTCGTTCGGCGGCTTCGTCGCGCTGCGGCTCGGCATCGACCACCCCGAGGCGGCGGAGCGGCTCGTGCTCTCGTGCACGATCGCCTCCCTGCGCTGGCTCGAGGGGATCCACGAGCGGATCGACGGGCTCGAGTCTCCCGAGCTGCGCGAGCGCGTGCGCTGGGGCTGGGACAACGAGACCGTGCAGGAGCACGCCACCGCGGCCCTGGAGGCCCAGATGCCGTTCCACTTCGCCGATCCCCGCGATCCGCGGATCGCGGAGTACCTCCGGCGCTCGGCGGGCGGCGTGATCCGGACCGACATCGCGGAGCACTTCTCCGCGAACGGCTACGAGGGCCTGGATTTCGAGCGGCACCTCGGCGAGATCCGGGCATCCACCCTCGTCCTGGCGGGGCGTCATGACCGCACCTGCCCGGTGGAGGCCGCCGGGGAGATGGCGGCCGCAATCCCGTCGGCGGAGCTCGTCGTCTTCGAGCAGAGCGCCCACATGCCCTTCGTCGAGGAGACCGAGGCCTACGTGGCGGCGGTGCGGCGCTTCGTCAGCGCCTGACGAGCAGGCGAGTGCCGTCTGCCCGCACGATCGCCAGCCGGTGGACGTGGCGGACGCGGCCTCGCACCCCTCGATCGACGAACCGGTACACAGCCCCGCGCGCACCTCCCCGGGCGGGCAGGAGCGGACTGACCCGCCGCCCGTCGCGCCAGACCTCGAAGCCCAGGAGCCCGGTCTCGGCGACCGTCCGCCACCTGACCGTGCGGCCGCGCACCGTGAACGAGGCGATCGTCGCCGACGTGGGGCCGCTCCCGCAGTAGGTGTCCGGTGAGCGGCCGGCGTCACTGGTGGGGCACCACAGCTGGCTCGAGAACGCCAGCGGCGGCGCGCCGGTCTGGTTCGAGGCCGGCGTCGAGGCGTAGACCGACCCGCCCTGAGACTCGAACCACGCGTAGACGCCCATGTCGTCGGCCGGCGCGAGACCGGAGACGTCTCCGCCGGTGAAGAGGAAGCGCTCGATGATCACCTCCACGAAGGGCTTCGAGTCACAGCCCGTGCTCGACCAGGAGAAGAGGATGTTGTGGCTCGAGTTCGTGAGCGCGTTGCCGTTTCGCCGCAGAAACTGTCTCCCTCCGTCCCAGCCCAGGTTGAGGTCGAAGACGTAGTCCGGCTGTCCCCTCGGCGCGAACGACACTCCCCGGTAGCTGACGTTCGAGCCGTCGCTCGTGCCCCTGTTCAGGTCGAAGGCGACGATCAGCCGGTCCCCGAAGGGGATGCCGCCCGCGCCGACGTAGACGTGGTCGCCATCCCACGTGAGACGGACGTCTGTGCCTGCGGATGCCGTCGCGAAGTCCTCGTCCGCGTCCCAGTCGCCGGAAATTGCCATTCGCCTCCCCCCGCCGGATCGTGTGGTACGTCGCGCCAACCGCCCCTGCGGCGAGCGCAAGAGCCGCCGTGACTGCGGCGACGACCTTCATGCCCCCGGACGATAGTCGACGAGGCGTGGCGCTACGCGCGGGGCGCCAGCTCCTGCTCGTAGAACCGGAGGAAGCCCTCCTGGTCGCGCCCGACCTGGTGGATGTAGACGTGGTCGTAGCCGGCCGCCTCGTACTCGGCGATCTTCTCGAGGTACCGCTGCGGGTCCGGTCCGCAGACGACGGACTCGGCCACGTCGTCCGGCCCGATCATCTGCGCCGCCTGCTGGAAGTGCTCGGGTAGCGGCAGCTCCTGCGCGAGGTCGCCCTTGACGGCCGCTGTGGGCCAGAT
>JBHEMU010000133.1:0-23905 GCA_046262415.1 Gaiellaceae bacterium
AAGCGGCACCCCGGTATCAGACCGAAGACCTTTACGCTCCGCTGCCGGCCGCCCGGAGGAACGCTGCCGAAGCCCCGCCGCGCTTGCCGCCTGCTCGATCAGTATCCGCGGGCGATGCTCTTTCGCATCACGTGGCACGACGGCGTCTACCACGCCCGCTGCGCCGGCCCGATCATCATGCCGGTGATCGAGTTCGAGGGGATCGTGCGGGGCGAGCAGGTTCGAGGCGCCGCGGCGATGTGCGACGACCAGGTCGGCTTCGACATGTGGCAGAGCACGCTCCCTGCTCGGCGCTGAGCGTCGCCGGCGCGCCTACCGCTTCGCGGTCGCCTTCCCGATCCAGATCCGCGTGCCGTCCAGCCGCACGGCCTGGAGGCGATACGTGGAGGCGGCGCGGACGCGAGCGCCCGGGTCGAACAGCCGGTGCACGGCTCCCCCGGCGCCGCCGCGGGCGGCGATCAGCGTCCGGTTCAGCTTGACGCCGGAGCGGTAGACGTCGAAGCCGAGGAGCGAGGCCTCCTGTGCCGTGCGCCAGCGGAGTTCGACGCCGTGCGGTGTGCGAAGGGCCGCGAAACCGCGCAGGGCGACCGCGGTTGGCAGCTGTGTCGTGTTGAGCAGGATCGTGGCGTTGCTCGAGTCGTAGTTGGCGACGGCGAGATCGGGCTTGTGGTCGCCGTTCAGGTCGGTGGCCGCGACGAACGACGGGCTATTGCCGGTGGGTCCGACGGTCTCCACGGTGCCGAAGCCGCCGGCTCCGTCGCCGAGCAGCATCGAGACGGTGCTCGGGGTGTTGAAGACCTGGGGTGTGTTGAGGTAGGCCAGGTCGGTTCTGCCGTCTCCGTTCAGGTCGGCGGCCGCGAGCTGGGCCGGGTTGCCGCCGGCAGCCACCGGTGAGCCGGCCGCTGTGCTGAAGCCGCCGCTGCCGTCGCCGAGCAGGATCGAGATATCCGTCGAGGTGAAGTTGGCGACGGCCAGGTCGGGCTTGCCGTCCCCGTTCAGCTCCGCGGCCACGACCGAGGACGGGTAGCTGCCGACGGCGACGGGCGACCCGCTGGCAGCGCTGAAGCCGCCGGTGCCGTCGCCAAGGAGGATCGAGACGTTGTCCAAGCCGTTGTTGGCGACGGCCAGATCGCGCTTGCCGTCCGCGTTCAGGTCTGCCACGGCGAAGGAGAAGAGGTAGTAGCCGTTGCCGCTGGCGACTGGCGAACCGGCCGCGAGGCTAAAGCTGCCGGTGCCGTCGCCGAGCAGGAGCGACACCTTGTGCGGGCCGTTCTCGGACCCGTTGGCGACGACCAAGTCGGTATGACCGTCTCCGTTCAGGTCGGCGGCCGCGAGTCGGTACGGATGGTTGCCGACTGCGATGGGCGGGCCGGTGTCGTTGAGGACGCCGCCCGTACCGTCGCCGAGCAGGATCGAGACGGTGCCCGAGCCGAAGTTCGTGACTGCGAGATCCGCCTTGCCGTCTCCGTTCAACTCGGCAACAACGACCCTGTTCGGGTTGCTGCCGGCGAGGACTGGTTTTGGGACGCCGAACCCGCCGGCGCCGTCGCCGAGCAGGATCGAGACGTTCGAGAAGTATCTCGTGACCGCCATGTCGCGTTTGCCGTCCCCGTTCAGGTCGCCGAACGCGAGCGATGTCGGGTAGCTGCCGGTCGCAACCGGCGACCCCGCAGCGGGCGTAAAGGTCGGATCCGACGCGCCGGCGCTGCCGGCGACGAGAGCGGCGAAGAGACAGCCCGCGAGGACGAGGCCCAGACAGTGCGGCCGGCCGATCCGACCACGGCGCACATGTGACCACCCTACGATCTTCCGATCGACCGGTACAGACGCTCCCGGCATGACCAATCCTCTCTCTATGTCGTCCTCGAGGACAACTGGGCGGCCGATTTGGGAGGCGACCGGACTTCCCTTTCGCCCATGTCGCCGATCCCATGCCGTTCTTATCATTTTTCAAGAGAACCTGTCTGGGATTCCGTCCTGCCAGCCGCCCAGGTTGTCCCAGCCAGGACCGAGTGTGTTGAGCTTGCCATCCGCGACCTGGGCCGGGCCGTTCGCGGTCAGCATCGGGCCGGGGGCTACCGCTTCAACCCGGTTCGATCTACGAGTGGCGGCTGAGCATCGACGGCACCCACCCGCTGCATCTCTTCGCCTGCCGTCACCTCGCTTGTACGAGTGACACACCAAGCGCTGAGAGAAACAAAGGAATACTCCTCAAGACGGCGGTCAGATCAGGCGCGAGGAGATCTCGCAGCTCCACGAGGCTCGCCGTCGAACGAGGTGGCCCCACCAGGCCGGCGCGCGCCGGCCTCCACGCTCGGCGGACGCGACAGCCGGCCGGCCGCCTCCGGGACGCGACCCGCCTGCAGGCGCGCGTCACGCGGCTTCGGGCTCGATCAGCTCGTCCGGATCGCGCGTGTCGAGCCGCTCCTCGAACAGCCGCCGGAGGTGCTCCCCGGACACGCGGGGCTCTGACCGGCGCCGCCGCTGTGAGCCGGGCTCCACCGCGATGATCGTCACGTTGTCGTCCCGGTCGCCGTAGCACCGCGCGTAGCACTCCGCCTCGGTCAGGGGCCTCAGTCTCGTCATGCGCGAGACCGTACGCCGCCGGTCGGACGGACTGTGGCTACGGTTCGGCCGTGAGCGCGCCCCGTGCAAAGCGCTTCGAGTACGCGGCCTCGGTCGACCGGGCCGGACGCATCTCGGCCGAAGGCGGCGCGCCGCTTGCGCTCGCCGAGGAGTGGTCGCCCGAGGCCCTCGTCCTGGCCGGGCTCGGACGCTGCATCCTGACCAGCCTGGGGTACCACGCGAGGCGGGCCGGACTCGACGCGGTCGGCGCGGCCGGCGCGGCGGGCGCCGTGACGAAGCGGGAAGCGGACGGCCGCTACGCGTTCGTCGAGATCCAGTGCCGCCTCGACGTCGACCTCGAGCCCGCGCCCCCCGGCGAGGAGCTCCAGGCGCTGCTCGCCAAGGCAGAGCGCGACTGCTTCGTCTCGGCGTCCTTGACGGTCGCGCCCCGGTACGTCTGGCGGGTCAACGGCGAGGACGTGGCGCGCTGAGGCTGCTCGTCCTGGGTGGAACGAAGTTCCTCGGCCGGGCGGCGGTGGAGGCCGCCCTCGAGCGCGGCCACGACGTGACGCTGTTCAACCGCGGCGAGACGGATCCCGGCCTGTTCCCGGAGGCGGAGCACCTCCGCGGCGACCGCGACGGCGACCTCTCGGCACTCGCGGGCAGGAGCTGGGACGCCGTGGTCGACCCCTCCGGCTACGTGCCGCGCGTCGTGCGCGCGTCGGGCGAGCTCCTGTCCGGCGCGGTCGGCCACTACGTGTTCGTCTCCAGCATCTCCGCGTACGCCCCGCCGCTCGCGCGAGGCTTCGGCGAGGAAGCGCCGCTCCTGGAGCTCGACGACCCCGGCGTGGAGGAGGTGGCCGGCGACACGTACGGCGGGCTGAAGGTCCTGTGCGAGCGCGTGGTCGCGGAGGTGTTCCCGGGGCGTCACGCGAACGTCCGGGCGGGGCTGATCGTCGGCCCCCACGATCCGACCGGCCGCTTCACCTACTGGCCCGTCCGGATCGCGCGCGGCGGGGACGTGCTCGCGCCGGGGAACCCCGGGCGCCAGGTGCAGTTCGTCGACGCCCGTGACCTCGGCTCCTGGCTCGTGACGCTGAGCGAGGAGCGGACCTCCGGAGCGTTCAACGCGACCGGGCCCGAGCCGCCGGTGACGATGGGAGACCTGCTCGAAGCGTGCAGGCGGGTCGGCGGAAGCGATGCGCGCCTCGTGTGGGTCGACGAGCCGTTCCTGCTGGAGCGCGAGGTCGGACAGTGGATGGAGCTGCCCCTCTGGCTCGCCGACGGCGACGCGGCGATCCTGCAGGCCGGGGTCGGTCGTGCGGTCGCGGCCGGGCTTCGCTTTCGCCCGATGGAGGACACGATCCGCGACACGCTCGCGTGGGCGACCCTGGGCGAGGAGACGGGCGGGCTCGCAAGCGGCCTGGAGATCGGCGAGGCGGGGATGCGGCCCGGGCGGGAGGCGCAGCTGCTCGAGGAATGGGCACGGCGGTGAGTGCGGTGGCCCTCGACGTCGAAGGCGTCCGCAAACGCTTTACGGCACTCCGGGGCGACCTCGCGTTCTTCGACGGCCCCGGCGGCACCCAGGTCCCCGACTCGGTGGTCGAGGCGATCGCCCGCTACCTGCGGGAGTCGAACGCCAACCTGGGAGGACCGTTCCAGACGAGCCGGCGGAGCGACGCGGTCGTGACCGCGGCCAGGCTCGCTGCGGCGGACTTCCTCGGCGCGAGCCCGGACGAGGTCCTCTTCGGCGCGAACATGACGACGCTCAACTTCGCGCTCAGCCGGACGGCCGGCCGCGAGCTGCGCGCCGGCGACGAGATCCTGGTCACGCGCCTCGACCACGACGGCAACGTCGCGCCCTGGCTCGAGCTGGCTCACGATCTCGAGCTGACGGTCCGGTTCGCGGACATCACGCCGGAGGCGACGCTCGACCTCGCCGACCTCGAGCGCCGGCTCGGACCGCGCACCCGCGTCGTCGCCTTTCCCTGGGCGTCCAACGCGACGGGCTCCCTCGCCGATGTGGCCCGCGTCGCCTCACTCGCGCACGAGGCCGGCGCGCTGGCCTGGGTCGACGCGGTCCACTACGCGCCGCACGGCCCGATCGACGTGGCGGCCGCCGGCGCCGACGTGCTCGTGTGCTCGCCGTACAAGTTCTACGGGCCGCACCTCGGGCTCGCCTTTGCCCGGGCCGAGCTCCTGGAGCGTTGGCGGCCGTACAAGGTGCGCCCGGCCCCCGAGCGCCCGCTCGGGCATCGCCACGAGACGGGGACGCTGCCGCACGAGCTGCTCGCCGGGTTCACGGCGGCGGTCGAGTACCTCGACTCGCTCGGCTGGGAGGCGATCCTGGCGCACGAAGGAGAGCTGGGCCGGCGGTTCCTGGAGGGGCTGCCCGCGCGCTGCCGGCTCCACGGGCTGCCGACCATGGAGGGACGCGTGCCGACCTTCGCCTTCACGGTCGAGGGGCTGTCTCCGGAGGCCGTGGCCGTCCGGCTCGGCGAGCGCGGCTTCGCCGTCTGGCACGGGCACTACTACGCGGTCGAGGTGATGCTCCGCCTCGGTCTCGAGGACGGTGCCGTACGCGTCGGGATCGTCCACTACAACACGGCCGGGGAGGTCGACCGGCTGCTCGAGGAGCTGGCGCTGCTCTGACGGCCGACTGACCGCGAACGGCGGCGCGCCCGATTCAGGCGTCGCGGGCCCGCCGGCGTGCCCAGGACGCGACTGCGCATCTTCATTGGTACGCGGCCCGCGCACGTGCCCAGCGCCCGTCGTCCCGGCGGATCCGGTCGGGATCCACACCTCGCGCCGCGGCCAGGTCGACGGTCAGCAGCTGGAAGCGGACGATGTCGATCGCCGGGTGCCGGGTCGGCACGAGCGTCACGTCGCACCCGAGCTCGCGGAGCGCCGCCGCCGCGTCCGCCGCACGCTCGGCCGCCCGCCCTTCCCCCTCGAGGACGAGGGCGCGGACCGACTCGTCCACCGCGGCCAGGTGCCCGTGCAGCAGCTGCTCGGTGTGGTGTGCCTCCGCGGCGACGAAGGCACCCTCGCGGAGCTTCAGGGCGGCCTCCTGCGCGGTCGGCCAGTCACGGCCGGCGCCGGCCACCAGCCAGCGGTCGTGTCCGGAGACCGGCTCGCGCCCGCCGGAGAGCGCCTCCTCCACCGCGTCCGCGAGCCAGGAGACGTCCTCGCAGCGCAGCGCCGCGAGCGCGGCGACCGCGCACGTGTAGCTCGCCGTGTGGCACCAGCTCTGCTCGATCCCGGGCGTCGCGACCACGACCTCGTCGCAGAGCGCCGCAATCGGGCCCTCGGCGGTGCCGCCGACGAGCCACCGGGGCCCATCGAACGCGCGTGCGGCCTCCAGCGTCAACGGGGTGTTCCCCTCATGGCTGACGCAGACGAGCACGTCGGCCTCCGGCGGATTCAGGACGGCGTCGAGCGCCTGCAGCGCCTCCCCGCCGGTCTGCGCGGCGTGGTAGGACGTGCCGCAGCCGGTGAGCACGACGCGGCCCGGCGGTAGACGCTGCTCCACGCGCAGCGCGCGAAGCCACTCCGGCTGAGCCCCGATCGCGGCCCGCGTCTGTTCACCCGCCACGCGGATAGCATGGCGGGCGGTGGGGACCTTCGAGCGCGAGACCCTCGGCAACGGCCTGCGGGTGCTGACCGCGCCGATGCCGCACGCCCAGTCGGTCACCTGCGTGATCATGTTCGCGGCGGGGTCGCGGTACGAGACGGCGGCGAACAACGGCATCGCCCACTTCGCCGAGCACATGTTCTTCAAGGGCACGGAGCGGCGGCCGACCGCGCGTGACATCGCCGGCGAGGTCGACGCGATCGGCGGCGAGTTCAACGCCTTCACGGGCAAGGAGTACACCGGGTACTACGTCAAGTGCGCCGCCGAGTTCCGCGACACAGCGCTCGACGTGCTCGTCGACATGATCCGCCGCTCGAAGTTCGACGCCGAGGAGATCGAGCGGGAGAAGGGCGTGATCATCGAGGAGATGAACATGTACTACGACACTCCCCGGGACTTCATCAGCGGCGTGTTCGACGAGCTCGTCTACGGCGACCACCCGCTCGGCTGGGACACGCTCGGGACAAAGGAAACGATCCGGGACGCCACGCGCGACACGTTCCTCGACTTCCTCGGCGCCTGGTACAAGCCCTCGCGCATGGTGGTGGGAGTCGGGGGCCGCACCGACGGCGACCTGCTGCCCCGGATCGAGGAGCTGCTCGGCGACCTCGAGGACGCCCCGACCGGCTCGCCGCCGCCCGCCCGGGTCGCCGCGAACGGCGCGCGGGTGAAGATCCACTCGAAGGCGTCGGACCAGGCCCACCTCTGCCTCGGCGTCCCCAGCTACCCGATCGAGCACCCCGACCGCTATGCCCTCCAGCTGGTCTCGACGATCCTCGGCACCGGCATGTCCTCGCGGCTCTTCACCGAGGTGCGCGAACGGCGCGGGCTCGCCTACTACGTCTACGCGATCAACCACAGCTACGTCGACGCGGGCACCCTGTACTCGCAGGCCGGCGTCGACGTGAAGCGCGTCGACGAGGCGGTCGAGACGATCGCCCGCGAGCTGCAGCGGATCGCCGCCGAGCCCGTCGACCCGGAGGAGCTGGAGAAGTCGCGCAGCCTCGCGAAGGGCCGCTTCGTCCTCCAGCTCGAGAGCCCGCAGGGCCTGATTTTGTTCGGCCTGCGCCGGGAGGTGCTCGAGGGGCGCGCCGCCGACCCGGAGGAGGTGCTCGCCGGCCTGAACGCCGTCACGGCGGAGGACGTCCAGCGCGTCGCAGCCGACGTGATCGGGCGAAACGGGCTGAAGCTGGCGCTGATCGGCCCGTTCGACAACGGGCCCGAGCGCTTCGAGCGGCTGCTAACTGTTTGATCGCCGAAGCCCGGTCAGCGACTCGATGTCGCGCAGGAAGAGCTCGCGGTCCTCGTCGTCGGCGATCTGCTCACCGAGCTCGCAGGCGAGCCTCTGGTAGCGGTGGGCCTCGTCGGCGTTCCCGGCGAGGAGGTGAGCGCGCGCGAGCGCCTCGTAGGCATACGGCAGGTCGAAGTCCTCGAGCCCCTCGCCGCCTTCGCACCAGTCGAGGCAGCGCTGGGCATGGTACAGCGCGGGCTCGGCACGCCTCAGCACGGCATAGACGCGGGAGCATTGCCACTCCCCGCGGACGAAGTTGACGACCTCGCCGACCTCCCCCCAGTGGAAGCGGGAGGCATGGGCCGCGTGCAGCATGCGGTCGTCGTCCGCCCGCGTCCGCTCGTCCTTCGTGAGCAGCGACCACGTCAGGTTGAAGAGGTTGGCGGCGAGCCGCTGCTGCTCCTGGCTGGGCTGGGTCTTGGCCATAAGCTGCCTCGTCATGCTCGAAGCGACCTCTGCGGCCGGAGGTCGTCCCGCAGGATGCCATAGGCGTGGCATCCCGGCGGTGAGGGCACGAGGGCGAAAGCCGCCGGTCCGATCCGCGCCGGGTCGCCCGCTGAGCCCTACTCCTCCGGTGCGCCGGCGGCCGAGCGCTCCTGGATCTCGTCGACGACCGCAGGGTCGGCGAGGGTGGTGGTGTCGCCCAGGGGGCGGCTCTCGGCGACGTCTCGGAGCAGGCGTCGCATGATCTTGCCGCTGCGGGTCTTCGGCAGCTCCGGCGTGAAGACGACGTTGGCCGGCTTGGCGATCGGGCCGATCTTGAGCGCCACGTGATTCCGGAGCGTCTCGATCACCTCCACCGAGCCTTCCCCGCCGCCCTTCAGCGTCACGTACGCGACGATCGCCTGACCGGTCTGCGGGTCGCTGCGTCCGCACACCGCCGACTCGGCCACGCTCGGGTGGTCGACGAGGGCGCTCTCGACCTCGATCGTCGAGATCCTGTGGCCCGACACGTTCATCACGTCGTCGACCCGCCCGAGCAGCCAGAAGTCGCCGTCCTCGTCGATCCGGGCGCCGTCGCCCGCGAAGTAGACCCCGGGGAACTTCGACCAGTAGGTCTCGACGTACCGCTCGTGGTCCTTGTAGATCCCCCGGAGCATCGCCGGCCAGGGCCGCCGGAGCACGAGGTACCCGCCTCCGCCCGGCCCGACCTCGTTCCCGCTCTCGTCGTAGACGGCGGCGTCGACGCCCGGGAAGGGCTTCGTCGCCGAGCCGGGCTTCAGCGTCGTCAGCCCCGGCAGCGGCGTGATCAGGATCATCCCCGTCTCGGTCTGCCACCAGGTGTCGACGACCGGCGTCGCGCCCGCGCCGATGTGTTTCCGGTACCAGATCCAGGCCTCGGGGTTGATCGGCTCGCCGACCGAGCCGAGCAGGCGGAGCGACGAGAGGTCGTGCCTCTGCGCGTGCTCGGGGCCCCACTTCATGTGCGCGCGGATCGCCGTCGGAGCCGTGTAGAGGATGTCGACCCCGTAGCGCTCGACGATCGCCCACCAGCGGTCGCGGTCCGGGAAGTCCGGCGTGCCTTCGTAGAGGACGCCGGTCGTGGCGTTGCAGAGAGGGCCGTAGACGATGTAGCTGTGACCCGTGACCCACCCGACGTCGGCGGCGCACCAGTAGACCGAGTCCGGCTTCACGTCGAAGATGTGGTGGTGCGTCGTCGCGACGCCGACGAGGTAGCCGGCGGTGGTGTGCGCGATCCCCTTCGGCTTGGCGGTCGTGCCGCTCGTGTAGAGGAGATAGAGCAGGTCCTCGGCGTCCATCGGCTCGCAGGGACACGTCTCGGGGTCTGATCCCGCCTCCGCCACGAGCTCGTCCCACCAGACGTCGCGGCCGGCCCGCATCGCCACCTCGCCGCCCGTACGGCGGAGCACGACCGCCTGCCGGACGCCCGGTGAGACGGCGAGCGCGTCGTCGGCGTTCCGCTTGAGCGGGACGCGAGCGCCGCGGCGCCAGCCCTCGTCCTGGGTCACGAGCACCTCGCACTCCATGTCGTTCAGCCGGTCGGCGAGCGCCTCGGCGGAGAAGCCGCCGAAGACGACCGTGTGGGGAGCGCCGAGCCGCGCGCACGCCAGCATCGCGATCGGCAGCTCCGGGACCATGCCCATGTAGATCCCGACCGGGGTGCCCTTGCGGACGCCGAGCGACCGCAGCCCGTTCGCGAGGCGGACGACCTCGGCCTGGAGCTCGGCGAAGGTGAGCGTCCGCCGGTCCTCCTCGGGCTCGCCTTCCCAGTAGTAGGCGACCTTGCTTCCCTTCCCGGCCTCGACGTGCCGGTCGAGGCAGTTGAAGCAGACGTTGAGCTTGCCGCCGAGGTACCACTTCGCATAGGGCGGCTGCCACTCGAGCAGCTGCGTGAACGGCTCGAACCAGGTGACCCGGTTCCGTCCCTCGCGCTCCCAGAGCTCCTCGAAGGAGAGGTCGTAGAGGTCGGCCTGCGCGTTGGCCTGCGCCGCGAACTCCGGAGGCGGCGGGAAGCGCCGCTCCTCCAGGAGCATCGTCTCGATCGAGTGGGTCAGGGCGTGAGGTCGTACGGGAAGTCGGTGAGGTTCTCGGCTCCGTCCTCGGTCACGAGCACGAGGTCCTCGAGGCGGCAGCCGCCGTAGCCCGTACGGTAGAGGCCGGGCTCGAGCGTGACCACGTCGCCGGCGAGCAGCTCCTTGACACCGGTGATCCCGAGCCCCGGCTCCTCGTGCACCTCGAGTCCGACGCCGTGACCGAGCGAGTGGAAGAACCCGTCCGAGAGGATCTGCCCGGGCTCCTTCGTCCGCTGGGTCGGATAGCCGTGGCGCTCGAAGATCTCGCAGGTGCCCGCGAACACGTCGACTCCCGTCACGCCTGGCTTCACGTCGGCAAGGGCGCGCTCGATCGCCTCCGTGCACAGTCGGTGCCACTCGGCGACCTCCTCCGAGGGCTCCCCGACGACGAATGTCCGGGTCATGTCTGCGAAGCAGGCCGACTCGGCGTCGCGCGGCCACAGGTCGATCACGATCGGCTCACCGGCCAGGATCTGCCCGGCGCCCATGTGGTGTCCGATCGCCGACTGCGGTCCGTGGGAGACGATGAACTCGTCCGACGAGGCGTCGTGCTCGATGAACCTCTGGGCGATCGCGACCTTGATCCGCTCCGACGTCAACGGCTCCCCGTCGAGCGTGAGCCCGCCGCCGTTCCCGCTCGCCTCCGCGCGGCGCAGCAGGTCGCGGGCGGCCGCCATGCCCGCCTCTGCGGCCTTCTGCGCCCTGCGCATGCCGGCGATCTCGGCGTCGCTCTTCACGCGGCGGCGATCGTCGAAGAACGACTTGTCGACCTGCAGCTCGATACCGCTCGCCCGCAGGTGGTCCGCGACTCGCAGGGGGAAGGTTGCGGGCACGACGGCATCGTGGATGCCGAAGCGCCGGCAGGCCCGGAGCTGGAGCTCGAGCGACATCTCGTCGCGGGGCATCCCCTGAGCGAGCAGCTCGTCCTGGCCCAGCTGCTCGGGAGCGACGACCTCGTAGTCTCCGAGCGCCGCCACGCGCGGGATCTCGAGCGAGCCGATCATGATCGAGCGCGAGCCGTTCCGCTCGGCGTAGAGGAAGGGATCGCCGATGCCGATCGGCACCTCGTGCCGCAGCTCGGGCGACCGCAGCGTGTCGCCGACGATGAGGACGTTCGCCACGGCGCGGATCCTAACGAGCCGCTTCACTACGTGATCAATGACGGACGTGGGTAGAGCAACTCTCGCGGAGCCGGATGGGTACGCACGGCACGCATCTCCGGCGATCCCGGACGCGTAGCGTGGGTGTGCTCCGGCTCACGCGCACCGTCGACGTCGCCAGGCGTCAGGACGAGGCCTTCGACTTCGTCGCCGACCTTCGCAACCACCTGACGTGGCACCGCGAGCTCGAGTCGGCCGAGCTCGTCGGCGGCGGTCCGATCGGACCCGGCTCGGAGTTCCGGACCGCGTTCAGGGGCTACGGCCCGGTGCACGTCCGGCTCGCCGAGTACCAGCGGCCCTGGCGGCTCACCTTCGCGGCGACGGGAAAGTCCAAGTTCTCCTACGAGTTCCGGTTCACCGTCCGGGACGGCGGGACGAGGATCGAGACCACCGTCGAGCAGCCGCACCGCGGGCCGACGTGGCTGATCGCGCCGGTCTGGCGGCTGCTCGCGCGGCGCACGTTGCTCAGGCGCGGCCGGGAGCTCCGCGCGGCGCTGGAACGCCGACCCGCGCCCGGTCCATAGACTCACGCGGGTGGAGGCGATCGAGCGCGCCCAGCAGCTGCTCCGGCGCTACGAGGAGGAGCTGAGCAGCCTCATCCCGGAGGGGTGCGCCGTGTTCGACGCGCACGTCCATCTGGGCACGGACATCGACGGCTTCGTCGGCATCCTCGACGAGCTCGTCTCGATCATGGACCGCTTCGGCATCGCCAAGGCGTTCATGTTCTGCCTGGACGAGCCCGACCGGCATCCGGCCTTTCGCGCGGGCAACGACCGGACGCTCGACTTCGCCGCCCGCTCCGAAGGGCGCCTGATCCCGTTCGTCCGCCTCGACCTGACCGAGGGGCCGATCGAGGAGGCGGAGCGCTGCCTCGACCTGGGCGCCAGGGGGATCAAGCTGCACCCCCGCGCGCAGGGCTTCATGCTCACGGACGAGCGCCTCGACCCCGTCTTCGCGCTCTCGGCCGAGCGCAAGGTGCCGATCCTGATCCACGGCGGGCGCGGGCTGCCCCCCATCGCCGGCGACCTGGCCCGTCTGGTCGAGCGGCACGACGACGCGCAGCTGATCATCGCCCACGCGGGCATCGCCGACCTCGCGGCGTTGGCGCGAAGCTTCGCCGGGAAGGCCGGCGTCTTCTTCGACACCTCCACCTGGAGCCCCGTCGACCTGCTCGACTTCTACCGGCTGATCTCTCCCGAGCAGGTCGTCTACGCGTCCGACTACCCCTACGGGCGCCAGCCGAACTCACTGCACATCGCGCTGCGCACGGCCCTCGTGGCCGGCTTCGACGAGCGGCAGATCCGCAACATGCTCTGGGACAACGCGGCGCGGATCGCCGCCGGGGATCCCCCGCTGGAGCCGACCGCGCCGCAGGGGAGCGACGTCTACGCGCAGCCGCTGCAGCTCGCCCGCATCCACCAGTACCTCTCGATGGCGACGCCGCTCCTCTGGACGCGCCAGCCCGACACGATCGGGGTGCTCGGCCTGGCGCTGAACACCTGCGGAGAGCCGAACGGCGCCGGGGCAGACGACGCCCTCGAGCGCATCCGAGAGCTGCTCGAGACCGCGCGCGACCTCTGGCGCCAGCTGCCCGAGATCGAGGAGGCCGAGCGCTTCCTCGTCGGCCGGATGACGTTCAGCCTGGTCCACCTGGCGGACATCGTCGCCGTCACGACGACCGCCTGAGCAGGGCACGCCCGGAAGATCGGAGTGCGGCACGCGTAGACTCGGGACGATGCTCGAGCTCCGCGTCAACGGCGGCGTTCACGCCCTCGGCGACCCGCCCGTCGGGCGCTCGCTCGCCGAGGCGCTCCGGGAGGACGTCGGCCTCACCGGCACGAAGATCGCGTGCGGGGAGGGGCACTGCGGTGCCTGCACCGTGCAGCTCGACGGCGTGCCGGTGCTGTCCTGCATCACGCTCGTCCACACGGTGGGCGACCGCGAGGTGACGACGATCGAGGGGCTGCGCGACCATCCCCTCGTGGCGGCTTTCGTCCGTGAGGACGCGCTCCAGTGCGGCTTCTGCACGCCCGGGCAGATCGTCTCGGCCGCCGCGCTCGTGGCGACGGTCCCGCAGCCGAGCCCGGCGCAGATCCGGCACGCGATGTCGGGCAACCTCTGCCGCTGCGGCGCGTACCCGAAGATCGAGCAGGCGGTGCTCTCGTGGCACGGCTGATCCGCACCGAGAAGGAAGTCGAGGGCAGGTACACCGAGCAGTGGATCGTCGTCGAGGAGGACTCGCTCGACCGCTGGCCGGAGGGCCCGCTCGCCGTGGTCGGGCGGGACGCAGCCCGCGTGGACGGCCTGGCGCGGGCCCGCGGCGAGGCCGCCTACACGGCCGACGTCTCCCTCCCCGGGATGCTGCACGCCGCGGTGCTGCGCAGCCCGCACGCGCGAGCGCGCGCGGCGGGACTCGACCTCGCCCCGGCGCTCGCGGCTGCGGGCGTGCGCGGCGCCGTGGGCCCGGACGACCTCGAGTGCCTGACGCGCGAGCCGGCGTACCCCGGCGCCCCCGTCGCCGCGGTCGCCGCCGACACGCTCCCCCTCGCCCGCGCGGCGCTCGAACGCATCGGCGTCGAGTGGGAGGTGCTGGAGCCTCTCCTCGACCCCGACGAGGCGGTGAGGCAGGGAGCCCTCACGGAGGAGCCGCGCCGCTACTCGAGAGGCGTTCTCGAGCGAGGGCTCGCCGAGGCGGACGTCATCGTCGAGGCGGAGTACCGCACGCAGACCGTCCTGCACAACTCCATGGAGACGCACCAGGCCGTCTGCCGCTGGGAAGGTGACACGCTCGAGCTCTACATCTCGACCCAGTTCATCTGGGGCGTTCGCGACGCCGTCGCCGCCACGCTCGCGCTCCCGCCGGACCGCGTGCGCGTGATCTGCCACTACATGGGTGGGGGCTTCGGCGCCAAGAACGCCCCCGGGGACTACACCTACATCGCGGCCGAGCTGGCGAGGCGGACCGGCCGGGCCGTGCGGTGCGCACTGAGCCGGCGCGAGGAGAACCTCGACAGCGGCAACCGCAACGCGACGATCCAGCGCCTCCGCGCGGGCGCGCGCGCCGACGGCACGCTCACCGCGCTCGGCGGCGAGTTCGTCAACGCCGTCGGGGCCCGCGGCTGGCTCGCCTCGACGGCGGGGCCGATGCAGATGCTCTACGCCTGCGACCACGTCGAGACGGTCGAGTACGGCGCCCGGCTGAACAGCGCGCCGATGGCCGCCTTCCGCGCCCCGGGGTTCGTCGAGGGCACGTTCGGGCTCGAGTGCCTGCTCGACGAGCTCGCCGCGAAGCTCGACCTCGACCCGCTGGAGCTCCGCCGCCTGAACTACGCGGACGCGGATCTGCTCGACGAGCGCCCCTTCTCCTCGAAGAACCTCGCCGAGTGCTACCGCCGGGCGACGCCGCACTGGGAGCGGCGAGCACAGGTACGGGCCCGCTCGAAGGGCCCCTGGCGGCACGGCGTCGGCCTGGCCAGCCAGATCTGGTACGGCGGCGGGGGGCCGCCGTCGTACGCCTGGATCCGGATCGGCTCGGACGGTCGCGCGACGGTCGTGACGGCGATGCAGGACATCGGCACGGGATCCCGCACGGCGATGGCCCAGATCGCCGCGGAGGAGCTCGGGCTACCGCTCGAGCGCGTCGACGTCGTCGTCGGCGACTCCGCGCGGGGACCGTATGCCTCGATCTCCGCCGGCTCGTCGACGATCCCCAGCATGGGCCCCGCCGTTCGCTCGGCCGCCGCCGACGCCGCTCGCCAGATCCTCGAGATCGCCGCACAGCGCTACCACCTCGAGGAGCGCGTGCTCTCGCTCAGCGGCGGCCGGATCGTCTCCGCGGACGGCGGCTCGTGGCCGCTCGAGGAGGTCACCGGCCTGCTAGAGGACGGGCAGATCCTCGGCAAGGGCGCGCGCGGCCCGAACCCGGCCGGCATGCGCGTGCTCACGTTCGGCGTGCAGGTCGCGGAGGTGGCCGTCGACGTCGAGACCGGGGAGGTCCGCGTCGACCGGATCGCCGCCGTCCACGACGTCGGCCGGGTGATCAACCCTCTCGGCGCCTCCAGCCAGGTCGAGGGCGGGATCATCCAGGGGCTCGGCCACACGCTCTCCGAGGAGCGGCTGCTCGACCCCCCCACCGGAGCCGTGCTGACGCAGACGCTCGACGCCTACCGCATGCCGACGATCGCCGACGTACCCGAGATCGTCACCGAGCTGCTCGATTGTTCGGATGCCCACCTCACCAACCTCGGCGCGAAGGGGCTCGGCGAGCCGCCGATCATCCCGACCGCCGCTGCGATCGCGAACGCGATCCGGGATGCGACCGGCGCCGACGTGCGCTCGCTGCCGATCACGCGCGAGGAGATGCTGCGGGCGCTCAGCGAGACGGGGGCGCCCGCGCCCGAACGTGCGGGGGAGAGGGTTGGAGCTTCTCCGTCCTGAGTCGCTCGACCATGCTGTTGCCAGTCTAGACAACGGCTCGGTCGGACTCGCCGGGGGGACTGACCTGGTGACGCTCCTGCGCGACCGGGTGGTCCTGGCCGAGCGCCTCGTCGAGCTCCGCGGGGTGGTGCCGCGGGGGACCCGCGGGGCGACGATCGGCGCCGGCACGACACTGGCCGAGCTCGAGGTCGATCCGCAGATTCCGCAGGCGCTCCGCGAGGCGTGCGCCGCCGCCGCCTCTCCGCAGCTCCGCTCGATGGGCACGATCGGCGGCAACCTCCTGCAGGCGACGCGGTGCTGGTACTGGCGACTCCGGTTCCCGTGCTACCTCCACGGCGGCGATGCATGCCATGCCCGCGAGGGCCAGCACCGCGAGCATGCCGTCTTCGGCAACGATCGCTGCGCGTCCGCCCATCCCTCCGACCCCGCGGCCGCGCTCCTCGCCCTCGGTGCGCGCCTGCGGACCGACCGCCGCGTGCTCGCGGCCGCCGACCTCTACCGCCTGCCGACCGACGAGGACCGCAGCCTCACCGCGCTCGGGCCGGGCGAGCTGATCCTGGAGCTCGAGGTGCCGGCGCCGCACGCGAGCGTCTACCTGAAGGCGATGGATCGCCGGAAGTGGGCCTTCCCCCTCGTCGGCGTCGCGGCGGCCCGCTTCTCCGAGGGCGTCCGGCTGGCCCTCTCCGGCGTGGCGCCCGTGCCATGGCTACTGGCTGGCGAGCACGCGCTCGAGCAGGCGACGCCGCTTCCGGGCACAGCCTACAAGCTGCAGATCGCGCGCGCCCTCGTCCGCAGGGCGCTCGACGCGGTCGCGTAGGCAGGTCGTGACGGCGGCCGTGATCCTCGCCGCCGGCGCCTCGAGCCGCTTCGGCTCTCCGAAGCAGGACGTGCTGCTGGCCCCGGTGCTCCGACGCGTGCGCGCGAGCTCCGTGGACGAGATCGTCGTCGTCCAGGGAGCGCACGAGCTCGACGTCGACGCGCGCACGGTGCGCTGCCCCCAGTGGGAGCGCGGCCCGGGCGCCTCGCTACGCTGCGGGCTCGCCTCTCTCGGCCGGAAGATCGAGGCCGCCGTGGTCGTGCTCGCAGACGGCCCCGATCTCAGCCCGCTCGCGATCGATCGGGTGATCGCCGCCTGGCGGAGGAGCGAGAGCGACGTCGTCGCGGCCAGCTACGGAGGGGCGCGCGGCCATCCCGTGCTGCTCGGAAGATCCGCGTGGGCCGCCGTCCCGGAGGAGGGGGCCCGGGCGCTCGAGCCCTTCCTCGTCCCCTGCGACGACCTGGGCGCACCGGGCGACGTCGACACGCCCGCCGACCTGCCCGGTAGGTTCCGCCGCGCCGAAGCCGAACGGTGACCGCGTGCAGCCAGCCGGGAAGCCGAAGCCGCCGCCGCTCGTGGAGCTGAACCGCCGCTCGCCGCTGACGGCTGCCCGGATCCGCCGGAAGCTGAGCCAGGAAGAGGCGGCGGCGCGAGCCGGGATCAGGCCAGAGGAGGTCGGCTGGCTCGAGGAGGGCCGCGTCTACCGGTTCCCCTCGGCCGACGACGCGCTTCAAGCCTGCATCCTGTACGCGTCGGCGCTCGGGATCGACCTGCGCGAAGCCAGGACGCTGGCGGGGCTGCCCCTGCCGCCGAAGCAGTTCGGCGTCAATCCGCTCGGCCGTCTCGTCGGTGTGGCCGCGATCGCCGCCTTGCTCTCGGCGATCGCGGTCGCCGTGACCTTCTCGACGCTAGAGCTCGGCGCCGGGAGCACCTCGACGACGACCGGGAGCAGGCCCGGCCCGAGTCTGCCGCCCCCGTGGCGCATCCAGGTCGACGTCCTGAACGGCAGCGGCGACATCAACTACACGCGACGGATCGCCGACCGGATCACCGCGCTCGGCTACCGGGTCCGGCGCGTGGCGCCCGCCGACCGCTTCGACTATCCGCAGACCGCCGTCTACTACCACCCCGGCGGGCAGCCGACAGCGGCCCGCCTCGCGCGCCAGCTCGGCGTCACCGCCAGGCCGCTCCCGGCCGGCACCGACAAGCTCAGGCACGTCGTCATCGTCGGGCCCGCGCGCGTGTCGCCGTAGTGCAGCGCCTCTGAAATGGGTTGGCGCCCTGCGGTTACCCCACAGCGCTCGCAACTCCGATTGCTACAAGTGCCAAGCCGAAAACTATCGCCATAGCACCTTCCTGTACTCGATGTGCCACGGACGACTTGAAGGAGGGATTCCACGGGAGCCGCCAGCGGCGCTTGTGCTCGAGCCAAACCGTGCCTGATCCGCTCCAATCACTCACTACGGCCGAGCCCCAAAGGGTCATGTAAACCCCAGGTAGGGCGAGGAGCGCGAAATATCCGGTTACACCGGCGACCATGGCGATCAGCGGCACCAGCACGGTTCCGTAGGTCACGCCGAGTGCCACCTTGGAAATCCTCGGCTCACCTCTTGGCCCATCCTCAAGCAACGGCGATGGGGCCTCGTCGGAAGGTCATCGGAGCGCCATTCCCAAGGGAACAGTTTGCTACTACAGCAGGGGCGTGCGCAGCGCCACGAGCTTCTCCTTCAGCTCGGGGGCCATCTTCTCGGCGCAGGTCTGCCGCACGTACCGGCGCAGGCTCTGCTCGAACCGGTAGCGCCGCCGGCAGTAGTCGCACCTCTCGAGGTGCACCTCGGCCTCGGCCTGCTCCCACTCGTCGAGCGCCCGGTCGAGGTACGGCTGCATCAGCTGCTCGCAGTGCCTGCAGGGATCGTCGACGAACCCGGGGCCTGTCACGCGTCGACCACCGCCTTCTCAGCCAGCTCGCGCTTCAGGATCCGCCGGCCCCGGTGCAGGCGCGACATGACGGTGCCGACCGGGATGTCGAGGATCTGCGCCGCATCCTGGTAGGTGAAGTCGCCGATGTCGACGAGCACGACGACGTCGCGGAAGTCGTGCGGCACCGCCGAGAGGGCCGCGACGATGTCGTCCTGCGAAAGTCGCTCGACGACTCGCTCCTCGTCGAGATTGGCGTCCCGCGCGCCCTCCTCGAGCTTGTTGTAGAGGAAGTAGTCGCCCTCCTCCAGCGGCTGCGTGTCGGGACTCCGCTGGCTGCGGCGGGCGCGGTCGATGTTGAGGTTGGTGAGGATGCGCAGGAGCCAGGCGCGGAGGTTGGTGCCGGGCGTGAAGCCGCGCCGGCTGCGGAAGGCACGCGCGTACGTCTCCTGCATCAGATCCTCCGCCTCCTCCTTGCTGGAGACGAGGCGGCGGGCGACTCGGTAGACCTGATCTGCAAGTGCAAGCGCGTCCTCCTCGAAGCGCACGCGGTCGCGTGCGTCCTCAGCCAGCCGGCGCGCCGCCTGGGTGTCGTGCGAGACCTCGCTCACGCGGCCACCCTACCAACGGCCCATCACAGGCTGGAACGCCGGAGAACGCCCCCGCATTCCCGCCTGTTTCGGCCGTATGCCGGTGGGGAAGGTGACGGTTGCCGTCTAGCGCGAGGGAGGACATCGGTGCAGGGATTCGATCTGGTCACGAACGATCACGACAAGATCGGCCGCGTCGTCAGCGAGGTGGACGACTGGCTGATCGTCGAGCAGGGGACCGTGTTCAAGTCGAGGCACCCGGTGCCGAGGACGTTCACGACCGTGCTCCAGGACTCCCGGGAGGTCTGCGTCAGCGTCCCGAAGGACATGATCCACGACTCCCCCAAGGTCGACGACCAGGATGGCTTCGACCGGCAGGCGGCGGGGGAGCACTACGGCCTGGCCGACGCGTTCGAGCAGCCTCCCACCGAGGGGTACGGCGACACCGACGCGGACGACCCGGCCTGGGGGCCCGACGTCGACGCGCAGGCCGCCGGCATGGCGCCCGCCGAGCAGCGGCGCGCCCAGATCCGAGACCACGTCCGCCACGAGAAGTCGCCGCAGAGCTCACCGGGGCTCCTCGGCGGGCGCGGCTCCGAGAAGCGCCGCTAGAGGAAGGGCTCGGACCCCATAAGCGCCTCATCGGGCGCCATCGCGCCCGCCGAGACGCCGCTATCGCTCGAGGAGCCTCATTCGGCCGTCTCCCGGAAGCCGCCGCGGGCGAGCGCCCCGAGGAGCGCCGCGCGGTCCGTCCGCTCGTCGTCCCAGGTGAGGGTGACCTCGCCCATCAGGTTCGCGTTCGCCGATTCGAGTCCGGGGTGGTCCCGCAGGACGCCGCCGAGACGGAGGACGCAGCGCTCGCAGCGGATCCCGCTCACCTGCACGCTCTCGGTCCGAAGCATCGCCGTCAGGGTACCGAGCGCGCGACCAGGTCCGAGCACACCGCCTCGAGGCCCCGCTCCCGTCCGATCTCCAGCTGCCGGTCGCCCTCGCAGGAAGCGGGGTCGAGGCGGGCGAGCAGCTCGCTCGTCCCCAACTCCGCCGCGGCCGGTGCCACCTGCTCGAGCAGCTCCGCCGCGAGCTCTGGAACCGGGACGAGCGAGTCGCGGTCCGGATGGATCAGCTCCGCGCGCGGGCCGCGATGCAGCGCCGCCCAGCGGTTCTGGTCGTAGACCCCCCGGCCTGCCGGATCGGGCGGCCGGCGGGGCCGGCCAAGCGCGGTTACGCACAGCGCCTGCAGGAGGGCAACGAAGGCGCCGCTCAGATCCAGGCTGGTCGGCTGGTCGGTGGCGCGGATCTCGAGCGTCCCGAACCGCGGGTGCGGGCGGACGTCCCACCAGAGCTGCGTGTACTCGGCGATCAGCCCGACGCGCTGGAACAGCGAGACGAAGCGCTCCCACGCGCCGAAGGAGGCGAAGGCCGGGGGCGCCCCCCGTCGAGGCAGCAGGCCGAGGATCTCGGCGCGGATCGACAGGTGCCCCGTCTCGGCGCCCTCGAGGTAGGGCGAGTTGGCCGACAGGGCGAGCAGGACCGGGAGCCACGGGAGCACTCCCTCGAGGGCGTGGAGGCACTCCTCGGAGCCGGGCATGCCGACGTGGACGTGCAGCCCGCTGACCCCCTGCCGCCGGGCGGTCACCCCGGCGTACGCGACGAAGTCCGCGTAGCGCTCCTCCGCCGCGATCTCCTGCTGCTCGGGCGGACTGAAGGGGTGCGAGCCGCCGGCGGCCACCTCGAGGCCTCGCTCCCCCGCGATCTCGATCGCCGCGACCCGGAGCGCGCGCAGCTCCGCCAGCGCCTGGTGCGGCGAGCCGCACACGCCCGTCGTCAGCTCGACGACGGAGGCGTGGAGCTCCGTCTTCAGGGTCCCGGGCAGGTCGCGACCGGCCGCGCCCGCCAGGAGCGTGGAGACGGCCGGCGTGAGCGCGAGCGTCGTCGCGTCCAGGATCATCAGCTCCTCCTCGACGCCGACGGAGAACGGCTCGCTCTCGCCGAAGCGCTGCTCGATCACTTGGCGCGAACGCCGTGCACGGGGCGGCCGGCCGCCTCCCAGGCGTAGTAGGACACGCTCGGTCCGAAGGACCGCTCGTAGGCGACCACGCGAGGATCGCGACCGACGACCTTGGCGCGCTCTGCGTGGCGGAGCAGGTTCGGGTCGTCGCGTTCCTGCCAGACGAGCACGAGGTGCGCGGCCGTCATGTGCCCGGCCACGAACGAGCAGCCGGCAGCGGGGCAGGGGAACGGCTCGGTCTCGACGCAGAACCAGCCGGTGTGATCGTCGCCGGCGTCGCCCTGCCAGAGCTGCTCGTCTTCGGCGACATCCGTGCCCTCGAGCAGGAGCGTCCCCGGCTGTGGTTCGTCACATCGCATCAGGGCCGAAGGGTAGGGCAAGCCGGAGGGCGTGCAGGCGTGCCGCCCTCCGGCTTCCGGTCCCCCAGTGGGACCAGATCTCCGGCGGCTACCCCGTGGGGGTGGCGGGCTGCCGCCCGAGCGTGACCTCGACGGTCAGCCGCTTGGAGCCGCGGTAGACCGTGAGGGTGAGCTTGTCGCCGGGCTTCTTGGCCGAGACGAGCGAGCGCAGGCGGGAGAGCGTCCGGACGGCGACGCCGTCGGCGCGGACGATGATGTCGCCGCCGAGCACGTAGCCCTCGCCGGCGACCGTCACGCGCGTCTCGCCGGCCTTCAGGCCCGCCTTCGCCGCGCCGCTGCCGGGCTGTACCGACTCGACGAGGAGCCCGCGCGTGACGGGCAGCCTGAACAGCCGCGCCAGCGCCGGCTGGATCGCCCGGGCGGTGATACCGATGAAGGGATGCTCGACCCGCCCGCTCGCGATCAGCTGCGCGGCGACGTTGCGGACGGTGTCGATCGGAATCGCGAAGCCGATGCCGACGTTGCCCCCCTGGACGCCGGATCCACCGGGAACGATCTGCGCGTTGACACCGATCACCTCTCCGAGCGCGTTCAGGAGCGGTCCGCCCGAGTTGCCCTGGTTGATCGGCGCGTCGGTCTGGATCACGTGGTCGATCGAGTAGGAGTTGGGCGCCGTGATCTGGCGCTGGAGCGCGCTCACGATCCCGGCCGTCACGGTGCGGTTGAGCCCGAACGGGTTGCCGATCGCGACGACGGCATCGCCGACGCGCACGTCGTCGGAGCGCCCGAGCGGCAGCGGCGTCAGCGCCCGCGAGCGGGCCTGCACCTTCAGCACGGCGAGGTCCGTGGACGCGTCGACGCCGACGATCTCCGCAGGCATGCTCTCGTTGTTCGAGAAGCTGACCTCGACCGAGCTCGCTCCGTCGACGACGTGGAAGTTCGTGACGATGTGGCCGGCCTTGTCGAGGACGAAGCCGGAGCCGAGCCCCCGCTGCGTCCCGGGCGGGCCGAAGGGGTTCGTGAAGGGGTCGTCCACCACCGCGGTGGTCGTGACCTGGACGACGCCGGGAGCGGTGCGCCGGTAGATCTCGTTGATCGACAGTGCCTTGCTCTCACCCTTGAACTGCGCCGGCACGGTCGAGGGGGGCGACTGCTCGACCTCGCGCACGGTCGAGGTGCCGCCGCCGAGCTGCCCGAGCAGGGCCGCGCCGCCGAGCGCGACCGCCCCGCCCGCGAAGGCGGCGGCGGCGAACCCGGCGGCACGGCCCAGGTACGTGCGGCTCTCCATCCGGCACCGTTATAGCGCCCCGGGTGTTGAGGGACGGTTAGGGCGATTAAGGCTCGCTTGCGCCGGTGTTAAGGATTGTTGGGCGAGCTTCCCGAGGGGGCGTCGGCGCTCGCCGTGCTGCAACATGACGCGATGCGCCGAGGCCTCACCCTCTCGTGCCTGGCCGCCGCCCTCGTCGCGCCCGCGGCTGCCGCCGGCACGCCGTGCTCGGAGCGCCTGATCGCCGACTGGGCGGCGGACTCCCGCGTCGACCACGCGTACCACCTCGCCTGCTACCGGGACGCCCTGGACACGATGCCCGAGGACCTCCGCACGTACTCGAGCGCGCCCGCCGACATCGGCGCCGCCATGCACAGGCGCGTCCGGCGGCTCGAGGGGCGGCGGATCGCCGCGCCGGACGTCAAGGACAGCCGGGACGGTCATGGCCGGGTGGTGGTCGTCGCGTTGATGCTGCTGGCCGGATCGGCGGTGCTCGTCGCGGCCTCCCTGCGCCGGTAGGCCTGCCGAGTACGATCGGCTGGTGGCGACGCGGACGCGAGATCTGGCCTGGGACGGCTGCCTCAACGTCCGCGACCTCGGCGGGCACGCCACCGAGGACGGCCGCGAGACACGCTTCGGCGCGGTCGTCAGGGCCGACAGCGTCAGGCGCCTCAGCGACGTCGGCTGGGGTGCTCTCGTCGAGCACGGCATCACGCGGATCGTCGACCTGCGGATGCAGCAGGAGCTCGACGTCGACCCGCCGGCGGCGCTGCCGGTCGAGGTCGTTCACCTCTCGGTGCTCGGAGAGCTGGATCCCGAAGCGGAGGCGGCGATCGATGCGCTCGCGACCACGCGGGACGTGTACCTCGAGTTCCTCGAGCGCTACCGGTCGAATTTCGCGCGCGCGGTGGCTGCGGTCGGGGATGCGCCCCCGGGCGGCGTCCTGATCCACTGCCACAGCGGCAAGGACCGCACCGGGCTCCTCGTCGCGCTGCTCCTCCGCCTGGCCGGGGTCCGCGCCGCGGAGATCGCCGATGACTACGCCCTCAGCGAGCAGAGGCTTGCTCCCGTGCTCGAGCGCTGGATCGCCGAGGCCGGGGACGAGACCGAGCGCGAGCGGCGGCGCAGGATCAGCGAGACGCCTCGCGAAGCGATGCTCGAGGTGCTGGAGGAACTCGAGCGTCGCTACGGCAGTGTCCGGGGATACCTGCTCGCGGGCGGGGCGAGCGAGGCGGAGATCGACCGGGCCGCGGCGCGGCTGCTGGCATGACCAGGGCGTGGATCACCGTCCTGCTCGCCGCCCTCGCGGTGGGTCTTGCCGGGTGC
>JBHEMU010000134.1:0-4634 GCA_046262415.1 Gaiellaceae bacterium
TACGACACGATGGATCCGGAGCGGCTGGGCACCTACATGGAGCGCGGGACGATCGAGGTGGCCCCGCTCGCCTTCATGCGCGGCCGGACCCTGAACGACTCGTTCATCATCCTCGACGAGGCGCAGAACACGAGCCCCGAACAGATGCAGATGTTCCTGACGCGCCTCGGCTTCGGCTCGAAGGTGGTGGTCACCGGCGACGTGACGCAGATCGACCTTCCCCGCGAGCAGGCCTCGGGCCTGATCCAGGTGCAGGACATCCTGAGCGCCGTCGAGGGCATCGCGTTCGTCCGCTTCAGCCACCGGGACGTCGTCCGCCACAAGCTCGTCCAGCGGATCGTCGAGGCGTACAAGCAGCACACGGAGGAGACGGGAACCGAGCGGCGGAAGTAGCCCCATGGTGGCGGTCGAGGTCTCGAACAGGAGCGGTGTCGCGGTCGAGGAGGCGGCGGCGGTCGAGCTCGCCCGGCGGGTGCTCGCCGAGGAGGGGGTCGACCAGGGCGACCTCGGGCTCGTCTTCGTCGGCCCGGAGGAGATCCGCGGGCTGAAGCGGGAGCACCTCGGGATCGACGAGCACACCGACGTCCTCTCGTTCCCGATCGACGGGCGGGAGCGCATCCCCGACGGCGTCCCCCGCCAGCTCGGCGATGCGGTGCTCTGCCCGCAGGTCGTCGGGGAGGAGTGGCCGGGAGCCCTCGTGCACGGCGTGCTCCACCTGCTCGGCTACGAGCACGGGGCCGAGATGGAGGCGAGGGAGGCGCGATGGCGCCGCTGAGCCGACGCCGCGCCCCGTCGTCGATCCTCGAGAGCTTCAACTTCGCGCTCGAGGGGATCCTGCACGTCCTCCGCACCCAGCGGAACATGCGCATCCACTTCGCGGTCGCGGTGATCGTGCTCGTCGCCGCCCTGGCGACGGGCGTCAACCGCCTCGAGCTGATCGCGCTGCTGCTCGCGATCGCGTTCGTCCTGATCGCGGAGATGATCAACTCCGCCGTGGAACACGCGATCGACGTCGCCACGACCTCGTTCGACCCGCTCGCGAAGCTGGCGAAGGACGTGGCGGCGGGTGCGGTGCTGATCGCGTCCGTCACCGCGATCGCGATCGGGTACCTCGTCTTCTCGGGGGAAGTCGCGGGCCGGAGCGCGAGCGCGCTCGACCGGCTGCGGAACTCGCCGCCGGAGTTGACGCTGATCGCGCTCGTCCTCACGATCATCGTCGTGATCGCGACGAAGGCCTACACGGGCCGCGGGACGCCCCTCCGCGGCGGGCTCCCCTCCGGCCACGCCGCCCTCGCGTTCTCCGGCTGGATGGCCGCGACGTACGTGATCGGAGACTCGGACCACCGGTTTCTGATCTCGTCGCTGACGCTGATGATGGCGCTGCTCGTGGCGCAGACCCGGGTCGAGTCGGGCGTCCACTCGGCGCTCGAGGTCGCCTACGGGAGCGTGCTCGGTGCGCTCGTGACCCTGGCGGTCTTCCAACTGTTTTGACCCGGGAGGAGCTCTACGAGCGCGCGGTCGCCGCGTCCGCGCGGGCCTACGCTCCGTACTCGCGCTTCCACGTCGGCGCCGCGGTGCTCGCGCGCGACGGGCGGGTGTTCGAGGGCGTCAACGTCGAGAACGCCGCCTATCCCCTGGGAGTGTGCGCCGAGAAGAGCGCGCTCGCGGGCGCGGTCGGCGCCGGCTGCGGGCCGGGCGACCTCCAGGCGATCGCCGTCACGGCCTCCCCCTGCGGTGGGTGCCGGCAGTGGCTGCACGAGTTCCGGCTCGACCACGTCACCTACCGGGACGGGGCCGGCGAGCTGGTCACGAGGACGCCCGCGGAGCTCCTGCCGGACACCTTCGAGCTGTGACGTGAGGAGTGGCTTCGTCGCCCTGGCCGGGCGACCCAACGTCGGCAAGTCGACCCTCGTCAACGCGCTCTGCGGCGGCAAGGTCGTGATCACCTCCGACAAGCCGCAGACGACCCGGAGGCGCATCCTCGGCGTCGCGAACGGCGACGGCCACCAGCTCGTGCTCGCCGATCTGCCCGGCTTCCAGCGCCCCCTGGACGAGTTGACCGAACGGATGCAGCGCGCCGTCGACATCGCGTTCGAGGACGTCGACGCCGTGCTGTTCGTCCTCTCGGCCCGTGAGCGGGTCGGCGGCGGCGACCGGTTCATCGCGAAGCGCGTGTTCGAGCTGGGCAGGCCGGTGGTGATCGCCGTCAACAAGGTCGACCGGCTCAAGCCGGCTCACGTCGTCTCGCAGATCCAGGCTGCCGCGGCGCTGGGCGACTTCCATGCCCTGCACCCGGTCAGCGCCAAGACAGGCGACGGGATCGTCGGGCTGCGCGAGGAGCTCGTCGGCCTGCTCCCGGAGGGGCCGGCCTACTTCCCGCCCGACCAGCGCACCGATCTCTCGGTCGAGCTCCAGATCGGCGAGCTGATCCGGGAGAAGGCGCTCGACCTGACGAAGGAGGAGGTACCGCACGCGATCACCGTGGAGGTGCAGGAGCTCGGCGAGAAGGTCGTGCGCGCGAACCTGCTCGTCGAGACGGATTCCCAGAAGCAGATCCTCGTGGGCAAGCGGGGCAGCATGGTCCGCGAGATCGGGACGAGAGCCCGCCCCGAGATCGAGCAGCTCCTCGGGCGCCGGCACGTCTTCCTCGACCTGCAGGTCAAGGTCCGGCCGCGGTGGCGACGGGACGAGGGGCTGCTCGGGCGCCTGGGCATCTGAAATCGGCGATCCCGCGTCTACACTCGCCGTCATGGCCTCGACCTCCAGGGCCCCGGCTCTGCCGGCCGGTTTCGAGCTGCCGCTCGAGCCGCGGCTCCCGCGCATCGGGTCGGTCGACGCCGTCGCGCTCGAGGAGCGCGCCGCCAGCCTGGCCAAGCGCTCGATCAAGCGCGAGGCGAAGGTGTTCGCCCTCGAGCTGGCGATCCGGATGATCGATCTGACCACGCTCGAGGGCGCCGACACGCCCGGCAAGGTCGCGGCGCTCGCCTCGAAGGCGATCCGCCCGGATCCCTCCGACCCGGGCATCCCCTCCGTGGCAGCCGTCTGCGTCTACCCGAACCTCGTCGCCCCCGCCGTCGAGCGGCTGCGCGGCAGCGGCGTCAGAGTCGCCTCCGTCGCGACTGCGTTCCCGTCGGGGCAGTCGCCGCTCGGCGTCAAGCTGGCCGAAGTACGGGAGGTCGTCGAGCTCGGTGCTGACGAGGTCGACATGGTGATCGACCGTGGCGCCTTCCTCTCCGGCCGCTACGCCCGGGTCTACGACGAGATCGTGCAGGTGAAGGAGGCCTGCGGCGAGGCGCACCTGAAGGTGATCCTCGAGACCGGCGAGCTCGGCACCTATGACAACGTCCGCCGCGCGTCCCTGCTCGCGATCGCCGCGGGGGCCGACTTCATCAAGACCTCCACGGGCAAGCTTCCGTCCGCCGCGACGCTGCCGGTCACGCTGGTGATGCTCGAGGCGATCCGCGACGTCCACGAGGAGACTGGGCGGGCGGTCGGCCTGAAGGCGGCGGGCGGGATCCGGCAGTCGAAGCAGGCGGTGCAGTACCTCGTCCAGCTGTACGAGACGCTCGGCCCGGACTGGTTGACCCCGGATCTCTTTCGCCTGGGTGCGTCCTCGCTGCTGAACGACGTGCTGATGCAGCTCCGCAAGGAACGCACGGGTGCATACCAGTCCCCGGACTACTTCACGCTGGACTGAATCGGTGCAGAATCGGCGCACCTGGATGACGCGAACGGCGCTACCGTCGACCCCACCCAGAAGAGGGTGGGGGGTGGGAGGTGGGTGGAGCGCCCGGACGAAGCGCGGCGGCTCTCCCGGCCGCGAACCGGTGGCCGATGGCTGATCTGGAGCGCAAGGGGAAAGCCTCCCCGGTCCCCTCGGGCTGGGACTACGCGCCGGCCCCGGAATCGCGCGACGTCGTCTCGCTCGAGGAGCGCTACGGGCTCTTCGTCGGCGGCGAGCTGGTCGAGCCACGCTCGGCCGAGTGGTATCCGACGATCGATCCGTCGAGCGAGGAGCCGCTCGCCCAGGTGGCGCAGGCGGGGCCGGAGGACGTCGCGCTCGCGGTGGCGGCCGCGCGGGAGGCCGAGCAGGGCTGGTCGGCCCTCGCGCCCTCCGAGCGCGCCAAGTACCTGTTCCGGATCGCGCGCATCCTTCAGGAGCGCTCCCGCGAGTTCGCCGTGCTCGAGTCGCTGAACGGCGGCAAGCCGATCAAGGAGTCCCGTGACGTCGACCTGCCGCTCGCCGCGGCCCACTTCTTCTACTACGCCGGGTGGGCGGACAAGCTCGAGTACGCCTTCCCGAACCGCCGCCCGAGGCCGCTCGGCGTCGCGGGCCAGATCATTCCCTGGAACTTCCCGCTGCTGATGCTCGCGTGGAAGATCGCCCCCGCGCTCGCCGCCGGGAACACGGTCGTGCTCAAGCCCGCCGAGACGACGCCGCTCACCGCTCTCCTCTTCACCGAGGTCGTGCGCCAGGCCGGTCTCCCGCAGGGGGTCGTCAACATCGTCACCGGCGACGGGCGCACGGGGGCCGAGCTCGTCCGCAGCGACGTCGACAAGATCGCGTTCACCGGGTCGACGGAGGTGGGCAAGGCGATCCAGCGCGAGCTCGCCGGTACCGGCAAGCATCTGAC
>JBHEMU010000135.1:0-2577 GCA_046262415.1 Gaiellaceae bacterium
GGAGCTCGTGCTCGACTACCTCGCGGCCGGAATCGACCCGAGTCAGGCGACCGTTTTCACCCACAGCGCGGTCCCAGCGCTCAACCAGCTCGTTGTGCCCTTCCTCAGCCTGGTAACGGTCGCCGAGCTCGGCCGCAACCCGACCGTGAAGGCCGAGGCAGATGCAACCCGCGGGCGCGGAATGAGTGGCTTGCTGTTCACCTATCCGGTCCACCAGGCGGCCGACATCCTGTTCTGCCACGGCAACCTGGTGCCGGTCGGCAAGGATCAGCTGCCACACGTCGAGCTCACGCGGCTGATCGCGCGTCGCTTCAACGAGCGCTACGCGGCCGGCGCCGCCGTCTTCCACGAGCCCGAGCCGTTTCTGAGCGCCGCTCCCGTCCTGCTCGGCACCGACGGAACGAAGATGAGCAAGAGTCGCGGCAACGCGATCCAGCTCCGCGACGACGAGGACCGCACGGCCGCGCTACTGCGCAAAGCCAAGACGGACAGCCTGCGCACGATCACCTATGACCCCGAGCACCGCCCGGAGGTCGCCAGCCTGCTGCTGACCGCCGCGTTGTGCACCGGCCGCGACCCCGCCGACATCGCCGACGAGCTCGGCGACCGCGGCGCCGCCGCTCTCAAGGCGCTTGTCACCGAAGCCGTCAACGAGCACCTCCGGCCCCTACGTCAGCGCCGCCGCGAGCTGGCCGCCGACCTGACCATCGTGCGCCACGTGCTCGACGAGGGCAACGCCCGTGCCAACCGCATCGCCGAGCACACGCTTCAGCGGGTCCGCGAGGTGATGGACATGGCGTACTGAGCGATCCTGCTCCCCTCCCGCAAGCCCAACGGCTTCTGCGACACCCCAGCCCTAGTCCGTGCCGATCATCCGCATCAGCGCCTCCACGACGTGGGCACGTCGCGCCGCCGTGAACGCCGGATCGCTTGCGTCGATGCCCATCGCGGAGAGCATCGTGTGCTCGAACGGAAAGAAGCACAGCGCGACGACGGAGATGATGAGCTGGTCGGGGTCGCGCGCCGGCGAGGCGTCGCTCCTGTGACCTGCATCGAGGACGGCTCGAACCGCGCGCTCCACGGCGGCCGAATGCCTGGGACGTGCGCGCAGCTTCCCGGCACCGTGAAGTGCCGCCCACCCGATGAGCCGAACGAACTCGGGACGCTCGGCGAGGAACCCGACGTAGCCGTCGACGAGCCGGCGCAACGCGACTGCGGCCGAGCCGCCCTGCTGTAGGGCGACTACGACGTCGTCGGCGAGCGGGTCGAGCCGCTCCTCGCGAGCGGCGAAGCAGCGCTCGAAGGTAGCGCGGTAGAGCCCATCCTTCGAGCCGAAGAAGTACGCGGGAAGGGCGCTCGAGACCTTCGCGCGCCGCGCGATCGCTTGCATGCTGGTCGCGTCGTAGCCGCGCCGGGCGAAAAGCGCCTCCGCCGCGTCGAGGATCGAGCGGCGACTACGCGCGGCGTCGCGGCGTTGCGCGGGACGTGGTTGCGCCGGGGCGGCCATGCAGATAACTTACTGATCACTCAGGAAGTAATGTCCTCGCCAGCCGCAACCGTACCCTCCACGGGAATCGCCTTCGTCGACGGCGAGTGGTTCGCCGACGCAAACGACGCGCGCCTGCCCGTCCTCGACCACGGCCTGCTCTACGGTGATGGGGTCTTCGAAGGCATCCGCTTCTACGAGCGCGAGCCGTTCCTGCTAGCAGAGCATCTCGGCCGCCTGCGCGCCTCCGCTCGGGCGCTGGCCCTCGAGATGCCCTGGGGCGACGCAGAGTTCGAGGCGCTCTGTCGGGAGGCAATCTCGCGGGTGGGCCTGAAGGACGGGTATATCCGGTTGATCGTCACCCGCGGGGTCGGGGCCCTCGGCGTATCGCCGGCGAGCTGCGGGCGCCCGTCGCTGACGCTGATCGCCGCACCCCTGGTCCTCTATCCGCCGGACATCGTCGAGAGCGGGATCCGGGTGATCACGGCGAGCGTGCGGCGTGCCGAGCCGGACGCCCTCCCGCCGCAGGTCAAGTCGCTGAATTACCTGACGTCGGTGCTGGCGGCGATCGAGGCGCGCGCCCGCGGTGCGCACGAGGCGCTCCTGCTCGACGCGCGCGGCCGGGTGGCCGAGTGCAGCGCCGACAACGTGTTTTTGGTCTCGGCTGGAGTAGTTCGCACCCCGGCCCCGGCCCACGGAGCTCTGCGGGGGATCACCCGCGGCCATGTCATCGGTTTGCTACGCGGGGACGGTATCCCGGTCGAGGAGGCCGAGCTCGTCCTCGCCGATGCGTGGGCCGCAGACGAGGCGTTTGTGACCGGCACCGGCGCCGAGGTCGTGCCGATCGGCGCGCTCGACGACCGACCGATCGCAGCGCCGGGACCGGTCACGCGCCGAGCCGCGCAACTGTTCCGGGCGTCGCTACCGGCTTGAGCTGGAGGCGCCAATAGCGGCGTGTGAGGAGGTACGTGTGCGGCGACTCACCGAAGGCGCGGCGGAACTCGCGGCTGAAGTGGGCGCGCGAGAGGCCGGCGGCGCGGGCGAGGTCGTCCACGCTGAGCGGCTCGAAGTAGCGGGCGTCGGACAGATCC
>JBHEMU010000136.1:0-21468 GCA_046262415.1 Gaiellaceae bacterium
CAGATGACCGTTCCCCGCCGCCGCTTCTCCGTTCGCCTCCGGCTCGCTCCGAAGCGGCGGCGGGGGCAAGCACGGGAACGAAACTCTGGCGGTCGAATCGCTACCGAGGTGGGGAACGAAATGGTGGCGGCTGTGACCTAGTCGTTGCCGATCGCCTCACCGAGCTCGCGCGCGAGCGCGCGGGCCTCCGCGGCGTCCTTGGCAACGACCAGGCAGGTGTCGTCACCGGCGAGCGTGCCGACGATCCTCGGGTTGCCGACGCGGTCGAGGGCCCTGGCGATGGCCGGGGCGGTGCCGAGCTCCGACTGCAGCACGACGATGTTCTGCGCGGCGCTCGCGCGGCGGCCGAACTGGGCGAGGACGGCGGCGAGTGCCTGGCCGGGGTCGGTGCGGCGCCCCACCTGGGGAGCCGCGTACCGGGGGCGGCCGAGCGGGTCGTGCGTCTTCTCCAGGCCGAGCTCCCGGATGTCGCGGGAGACGGTCGCCTGGGTGACGCGGCAGCCCGCGCGGCGGAGCGCGTCGAGCAGCTCGAGCTGCGTGCCCACCCGGCGCCGGCCGACGATGCTCTCGATCAGACGCTGACGTTCGCTCTTGGCGAGCTGACGGTCGACCGTCTGCATACCGACAGAATAAATATTCGCAGGTTTGCGGCGCCCTACAGCTGGCTAGAGTGTCCCGCGATGTTGAGGAAGCTGCTCTGGTCGGCGCTGTACGGCGCCTTCTCGACCGTCGCCGCGAAGACGGCGCGGAAGGCCGCGTCCCGCGTATGGCGCCTCGCCACCGGCGAGGAGCCACCGATCAAGAAATGAACCGGGCCGACCAGCTGATCGACCGCGGCGCGGAGCGCCTGCAGCGGCTCGCCGGGCAGGCGGCGGCCCAGGGCGGCCTGAAGGCGAAGCTCGCCGGCGGGCTCACCGACGACGCCGCCTTCCTCCGCAAGCTGAAGCCGAGCCTCATCGCCCGGCGCGCGCGCGGCGAGGCGCCGACCGGCCAGGAGCCCGGTGCGGACGTGGTCGCGCCGTCCGGCCCCCAGCTCGAGCGCCGTCCCAAGCCGCCGGGCAGCGGGGGGCCCAATCCGTTCCTCGTCCTCGGCCTCGCGCTGGCCGCGGGAATCCTGCTCGCCAAGGTGATCGACTGGAGAGGCCATGCACACCCGCGAATCTGAGGCGCGGGGGCTGGGGGCCTCCGCGAAGCAGGTCGCCGAGCGCGCGAGCGCGCTCGTGCGGCTCGAGCTCGAGCTCGCTGCGCTCGAGATCAAGCGCAAGATCACGGCCCTCGGAATCGGCATCGCCCTCGGCGCCGGCGCCCTCGTCCTCGCGCTGTTCGCGCTCGGCTTCGGCCTCGCGACGCTGGCGGCGGGGCTCGCGACGTTCCTGGCGACGTGGCTCGCGTTGTTGGTGGTGACGGTCTTCCTGCTCGTGCTCGTCGGTGCGCTCGGCCTGCTCGCGCTCCGCTCCGTGCGCCGTGGTACGCCGCCGGTGCCGGAGGAGGCGATCGCCGAGGCGAAGCTCACGTCCGAAGCACTGCGGAGCAATGGGCGACGGTAGGACGACCGACGCCGTCAGGCGCGAGATCGAGGCCGAGCGCGAGGAGCTCGCGCGCGCGGTGGACGAGCTGCGCACGGGCATCGGCGAGGCGACCGACGTCGCTGGGAAGCTGCGCTCGAACCTTCCCGTCGTGGCGGCGGGCGCACTCGGCGTCGGCTTCTTCCTCGCCGGAGGAATCGGCGCCACGATGCGCCTGCTCGCCCGCCGGAGCCGCGAGGGCGACACCGCCGCGCGGGTGGGACGCTTCACCGTTGTCGACCGCGGCTGAGGACGGGAGCTCCGGCGAGCCGCCGGCCGGGCCCGAGGATCTCCGGGCCCGCGACTGGGTGGCCGTCGCCAAGCGCACCGGCAAGGAGTTCCTCGCCGACGACTGCATGGGCCTCGCCCAGCAGATCGCCTTCAGCTCGCTGCTCGCGTTCTTCCCCGCCGTGATCCTGCTGATCGGGCTGCTCGGGCTGTTCGGGCCGGGCGCCTACGAGGAGCTGGTCGACCTGCTCGGCGGCGTCGCTCCCGGGGCCGTCGTGGACGCGATCGAGCTCGCCCGCGAGAGCTCGGCCGGCAAGCCCGTCGGAGCATCGATCGCCCTGCTGGCGGGCACGTTCGGCGCCGTCTGGGCCGCCAGCGGCGCGATGAACGCGGTGATCAAGGCGGTCAACCGCGCCTACGACCGGCTGGAGACGCGCCCGTTCTGGAAGGTGCGGGCGATCGCGATCGTGCTCGTGCTGCTGACCGGGTTCGTGACGGCGGGCCTCTTTCTCCTGATCGTCTTCGGCGGGCCGCTCGGGGAGGCGATCGCTGACCAGGCCAACCTGGGCAGCGCCTTCGAGATCGCCTGGAACGTCGCGCGCTGGCCGATCGCCTTCGCGGCCATCCTCCTGTTCTTCGCGATCGTCTTCTACCTGGCGCCGAACCGCGAGCAGCGGAGCTGGAAGTGGGTGACGCCGGGCTCGCTCGTGGGCGGCGCGCTCTGGCTCGCCGTCTCGGCCCTGTTCGCGCTCTACACGAGCTTCTCCAGCTCCTACGACCGGACGTACGGGTCGCTGGCGGGCGGGGTGATCCTGCTGCTCTGGCTGAACTACTCCGCGTTCGCGCTGCTGTTCGGAGCCGAGCTGAACGCCGAGCTCGACCGCCAGGCGGACATCCGCGCAGCCGGGGGTCCCCGGGCCGGCCTGACGACGCCCGGCAAGCGAACGAGGTAGGCGCCCTCGCCGGGCAGGTGTGCCGGGGAACAGCGGCCGGACGGGCGTCAGCCTGCGGGAGCCGGGCGGACCCGAAAACTGCCTCTCAGCGCGGGATGCGCGTCCGAGCGGTAGGTGTAGACGCCCCTCGCGAGCGTCAGCGTCCACGTGGCGCTCACGGTGCGCACGACGGCGGTCCTCCGGTTCACGCCCGGCCCCGTCAGGTGGAAGTTGTCGGCCGCCGAGCGGTCCCGCACCCTCAGCGCGTAGCGCCCCGCCCGCAGCGAGGTCACCTTCGCTCCCGCCGCGGTGCGGACGGAGATCGCCCGGCCCGGGCCCACGGCGGCGTTCAGCTTCGTCGCGCGGCGCGGCGGCGGCGCGGGCGGGGGCAGCGGCGGCGGAGTCCCCACCGTCAGCTGACCCATCATCGTCGCGACGTGCGGGTCGCAGTAGAACTCGTAGCGCCCCTCGGCCAGGGCGACGGTCCACCTGAAGGTCTCGGCCGTCTCCACCTCGGTCGTCTGATCGACGCCCGGCCCCATGAGATGGAGGTTGTGCTCCTCGGACAGGTCCCGGACGACGACCGCATAGGTGCCCGGATCCAGCTGCCGGACACCCGCCCCCGAGGCGTCCCGCAGCTGGATCGAGAACCCCGGTCCCACGGTGCCCTCGAGCGCGGGCTGGTCCTCGCCGCCGGACACGCCCGCGGCGACACCCGCGCAGAGCAGCCCTGCGGCGGCGGCGGCGATCCGGCTCACGCTCACGGTCCGGACTACGCGGCGCGAGCGCTTCCGGTTTGAGCTCTCGGGCCGCAGCGCCGTAGACTGCGCCCATGGCGCTCCGCCGCGACGCGAAGGTGAAGCTGATCGGGACGGTGCCGCTCTTCGCGCGGTGCTCGAAGCGCGCACTCCAGCAGATCGCGGCGATGGCGGACGAGCTGGACGTGCCGGAGGGGCGGAAGCTGACGCGGGAGGGCGAGGCCGGCAGCGAGTTCTTCATCATCCTGCAGGGCACGGCGGAGGTGCGCCGCCGCGGGCGAAGGATCCGCACCCTCGGCCCCGGCGACTTCCTCGGCGAGATCGCGCTCGTGACCCGGGTGCCGCGGACGGCGACCGTCACCGCCACGAGCCCCCTCGACGTCCTCGTGATCACGGCTCGCGAGTTCCGCTCGCTGCTCGAGCGGACACCCGCCGTGCAGACGAAGGTGCTCGAGGCGCTCGCCGAGCGCCTGGCCGCGACTAGCCTCTGAGCTCGGCGCCGAAGCGCTCGCGAAGGGCGGCGGCGATCCGGTCCCGCATGCGGGCGGCGTCCTCGTCTGAGAGCGTCCGCTCGGGAGAGCGGAACTCGACGGCGAGTGCGACCGACTTGTGTCCGGGCGGGATCTGCTCGCCGCGGTAGACGTCGAAGACGCGCACGCGGCGCAGCTCGGGTCCCGCCGCTTCCCGCGCCGCGTCGACCAGGTCGCCCGCGGCCACCTCCTCGGCGACGACGAAGGCGAGATCCTGGCGCACAGCCGGGAACGTGATCACGTCGTCGTACTCGGTCCGCGCCGGGACGGCGGCGAAGAGGGTCTCCAGGTCGAGCTCGAAGCCACCCCAGGGGCCCTCGAGCACGCCGGGCGCGAGCTCGCCGACGACTCCGGCCGCGAGGACGGCCGTCTTGCCGGGATGGAACGGCGTCCGCTCTCCCCGCTCGAAGCGGGGCTCGAGCTTCAGCGCGGCGTGCAGCGCCTCGAGGGCGCCCTTCGCCGCCCCGAACCCGCCCTCGACGATGCCGGCCAGCTGCCACCGCTCCTCCGGGAGGTCGTCGCCCGCAGGCAGGTAGACGCGCGCGATCTCGAACAGGGCGATGCCCTCGTTGCCCGCGGCGACGTTGTGACTGGCCGCCTCGACCAGGCCCGGGAGCACGCGCGTCCGCAGCACCGCCTGCTCGAGCGACTGCGGCTCCGGGAGTCGCAGGGCCCGGGGATGCTCGTCGCCCGCGGCGAGGCTCGGGGTGTACGCCTCGAAGAACCCGCAGCCGACCAGGACGTCCTCGCAGGTGCGCCGCAGCCGCTGGTCCGGCGCCAGCCGGCCGAACATGGCGCGGCGGGCCGGGAGCGTATAGGGCACCTCGTCGAGCCGGACGCGTGCGATCTCCTCGACGACGTCGACCTCGCGGGTGACGTCGCGGCCGCGCCAGGTGGGCACCGTGACGAGCCAGTCCTCCGTGACCTCGAAGCCGAGGCGCTCCAGGATCCGCCGCTGCTCCCCGGGCGGCGTCACGAGGCCCGCGAGAGCGTCGACTCGAGCGGGGCGGAGCCGGACGACCGGGCGAGCGGACAGGTCGCCGCGCACATCCGCATCCCCCGTCCAGCGTCCACCGGCGAGCTCCGCGATCAGCCCGGACGCGAGCCGGGCCGCCTGCTCGGCGGCGTGAGGATCGACTCCCTTCTCCCACCGGGTCGAAGCCTCCGAGCGGAGCCCCTGACGCTCGGAGGTCTTGAGGATTCCGACCGGCTCGAAGTTCGCCGCCTCCAGCAGCAGCTCGGTCGTTTCGCCGGTCACCTCGCTGTCGAGGCCGCCCATCACGCCCGCGATCGCGACCGCGCGCTCTGCGTCCGCGATCACGAGATCCCGCGGATCGAGCCGGCGCACGGTTCCGTCCAGGGTCGCGATCTCCTCGCCCGCGGTCGCCCGCCGGACGACGATCCGCCCGCCGGCGAGCCGCTCCCGGTCGAAGGCGTGCAGCGGGCTGCCGAGGGCGAGCATCGCGTAGTTGGTGACGTCGACGACGTTCGAGACGGGGCGCATGCCGGCGGCGACCAGCCTGGCCGCGAGCCAGGGCGGCGACGGGCCGAGACGAGCCCCCGAGAAGCTGCGGCCGACGTACCGCGGGCAGGCTTCGGGGTCCTCGACGCGGACGTCGACGGGCTCGTCGGCCACGCGCTCGGGCTCACGGCCCGGCGGCGGCGCCAGGTCGAGGTCGAAGAGCGCGGCGACCTCGCGCGCGACGCCGTAGACCGAGAGCAGGTCCGGGCGGTTCGGCGTCGTCTCGAGCTCGAGCACGTCGTCGCCGAGGGGGAACAGGTCGGCGAGCGGCGTGCCCGGCTCCGCCTCCTCGGCGAGGACGAGGATGCCGCCGTGGTCGGGGCCGAGCTCGAGCTCGCGCTCGGAGAGGATCATCCCGTCCGAGACCTCGCCGCGCAGCTTCGCGCGCTCGAGCCGCGTCCCGGCGGGGAGGACGGCGCCCGGGAGGGCGACGGCCACGGTGGCGCCCGCGCCGAAGTTCCAGGCGCCGCACACGATCTGGCGCGGCTCGGGCTCGCCGACGTCGACGCGGCAGAGCTGGAGCCGGTCGGCGTTCGGGTGCTTGCCGGCGTCGAGGACGCGGCCGACGCGGAAGAGCGCGAGGTTGCCGTCGACGTCGGCGACGCCCCGGCGCAGGACGCGCTGCACCATCGCCGACGAGATCGTCAGCCGGTCGACGAGCGTCGCGAGCGGAACGTCGACCGCCACGTACTCGCGGAGCCAGGTCAGGGGAACGCGCAGCTGGTTCCTCGCTAGAACTGCTCGAGGAGGCGAAGGTCGTTCTGCCAGAGCATCCGGATGTCGGGCAGCCCGTGCCGGAGCATGAAGATGCGCTCGAGGCCCCAGCCGAACGCGAAGCCGGAAACCTCCTCGGGGTCGTAGCCGACGTTCCGGAGCACGTTCTCGTCCACCACGCCGGCGCCCCCCACCTCGATCCAACCTTCCTGCTCGCAGACGCGGCAGCCGGCGCCCGCGCAGATGAAGCACTCGACGTCGGCCTCGACCGACGGCTCGGTGAACGGGAAGAAGCTGGTGCGGATGCGGACGGCGCGCTCGTCGCCGAAGAGCCTGCGCAGTAGCAGCCGGAGCGTCCCCTTGAGGTCGGCCAGGGAGATGCCGCGGTCGACCGCGAGACCCTCGACCTGGTGGAAGATCGGATAGCGCTTCGGGTCCGGCGTGTCGCGGCGGTAGACGCGCCCGAGCGAGACCATGTAGACCGGCGGGCGGCGGGTCTCCATCACGCGGATCTGGGACGCCGACGTCTCCGTGCGCAGCAGCACGTCGTCGGCGAGGTAGAACGTGTGCAGCGGCGAGCGGGTCACGTGGCCTGGACCCATGTTCAGCTGGTCGAAGATGTAGTGCACGGTCTCGACCTCCCGGCCGTCCACGACCTCGTACCCGAGGCCGAGGAAGATGTCCTCCACCTCGCGCCGGATCTGCGTGATCGGGTGCAGCCGGCCGCGGCGGTAGTCCTCTCCCGGCAGCGAGATGTCCACCCGCTCCTCGGCGAGCGCACGGTCGAGCTCGCGACGCTCGAGGTCGGCTCGGCGCGCGGCGAGCCCGGCCTCCAGCCGGTCGCGCAGCGAGTTCAGCTCGCGCCCGCTCTCGCGGTCGCGAATGCCGCGGAGGGCCTGCTTGAGTGCGCTGCTCCGACCCAGGTAGCGCACGCGGGCGGCCTCCAGCTCCTCGAGCGTCGCCGCCTCCGCAATCGCGCTCTGCGCCTCGTTTTCGAGCGCGGTGGCGTCCATCCGGCGACTGTATCATCGGCCCTTCCGACCTCCCGGAGGCCGCCCCCGGCGGCGTTCCTCGCCACCGGTCCGGCGCGGGAGGTCCCCAGGAACCCATGACCTCCTCCCCGCGCCGATCGTATGCCGGAGCGACGCGCGCAGGTGTGACGTGGCCGTGACGGATGGGTGACGTCTCGTCTCCGGGCGCGAGTCCGTACGACGCGATCGCCGACCTCTACGACCCCTGGAGCGCGAGCGTCACCGAGGACGTCGCGTTCTACGTGGCCGAGGCGCTCCGCGCGGGCGGACCCGTGGTCGAGCTCGGGGTCGGCACCGGCCGGATCGCCGTCCCCGTCGCCGCCGCGGGCATCCACGTGATCGGAGTCGACTCCTCGCGCGGCATGCTCGAGGTGTGCCGGCGCCGGGGCGAGGCCGCCGGCGTCGCCTCGCTGCTCGACCTGCGCCTGGGCGATCTCCTCGACCCGCCGGTGGAGGAACGGGTCGGCCTGGTCTCGTGCCCCTTCCGCTCGCTGCTGCACCTGCGAAGCGATGGCGATCGGCTCCGCGCGCTGCGCGCCGCGCGCGCGCTGCTCCGGCCGGAGGGCCGCCTCGTCTTCGACGTCTTCACGCCGGCGGCGGACGACATCGCGGAGACCCACGGGCGCTGGATCGAGCGCGAGCCCGGGATCTTCGAACGTGCCGAGTGGGACGAGGCGGAGCGCACGCTGACGCTGACCGTGCGGGGCGCCTCGAGCGAGGCGACGATGGAGCTGGCCTGGCTCTCTCCGGCCGAGTGGCGCGCGCTGGTCGAGCGGGCCGGCTTCAGGGTCGAGGCGTGCTACGGCTGGTTCGATCGGCGCCCCTTCCGGGGCGGCGAGGACACGATCTGGCTGGCTCGCCCCGCGGGATGAGCCGTCCCCGACGGGCAGGTCCCGTCGAGAGCCTTGCGCGGGGTAGAGATCGTTGTCTATCATGACAACGTGACCGCACGCCGTCGCCTCCTGGAGCTCGTCCCACCGCCCCCCCGTCAGCCCCTCCCCCACGCGGCCCTGGCCGCCGTCCTCGCCGAGCTGCGCGCGATCCGGGTCGCGCTGGAGCAGACGCACCGGATCCGGGAGCAGGACGCGCCGTGCGCCTGCGGCCGCCGGGGCGCGGTGGTCGCGCCGACCGACGCCCACTCGGAAACAGAGTCGGTTAAGCTCCGCCCACCGTGACCGCCGCCCTCCTCGCCGTGTCCGGAACCGTCTGGCTGTTCGTCGCGATCGCCGCAGTGGTGCTGCTGCTCCTGCTCGCGATCTCGATGTACAACAAGCTCGTTCGCCTCCGGAACCGTGCGCAGAACGCATGGGCGCAGGTCGACGTGCAGCTGCGCAAGCGGTACGACCTGATTCCGAACCTGGTCGAGACGGTCAAGGGCTACGCCACGCACGAGCGGGAGACGTTCGAAGAGGTCACGCGGGCACGGACGGCGGCCCAGCAGGCGACGACCGTGCAGGAGCAGGCGGGGGCCGAGAACATGCTGACCGCCGCGATCGGCCGCCTCTTCGCCGTCGCCGAGGCCTATCCCGAGCTGCGCGCGAGCGAGAACTTCCAGCAGCTGCAGTCCGAGCTCACCGACGTCGAGCAGAACATCGCCGTCTCGCGGCAGGTCTACAACGACACGGTGCTGACCTACAACAACGCGACCCAGTCCGTCCCGACGAACATCTTCGCGAACATGTTCAACTTCTCCGAGCGGCAGTACTTCGAGATCGAAGAGGCGGCGCGCGAAGCGCCGCGCGTCCAGTTCACCTCCTGAGCGTGCGTCGCGGCGCCCTCGCGGCGACCCTCGTCGCGCTCGCGCTCGCGGCCCTCCCCGCGCCGGCGTCCGCGAAGGAGTTCTTTCTCACCGACGCCGACGTCGCGGTTCGCGTGCAGCCGGACGGAACGCTCCTCGTCAAGGAGCAGATCTCGTTCGCCTACCAGGGCGGCTCCTTCTCCGGGGCCTACCGCGACATTCCGCTTCGCCGCGGCGAGGCGATCGACCGCGTCCTCGTCTCCGAGCCCGGGAAGACCTACTCAACGGGCGGCTGCGTCGAGCTCGGCTGCTTCAGCCCGCCGGACACGTACGGCGTCACGAGGATCGGGGACACGGTCCGGGTCGTGTGGCACTACAGCGCCTCGTCGGGCGACTCGCGCACCTTCACCGTCTCCTACCGCTTCCGCGGCCTCGCCGTCGCCTACGACGACGTCGTCGACGTCAATCTCAAGGTCTGGGGCGACGAGTGGGCGGTCCGGCTCGCGAGGCTGCGCGCCTCGCTCCGGGCCCCAGGTACCGCCCCGCTGTCAGGCCCGGCCTACCGCGTCTTCGGCCACCCGGCCTGGGTGCGGGGCGACACGACCAGGCTGCCGCGTGTCGCGTTGCTGCGGGCGCTCGACGTTCCCGACCACCAGTTCGTCGAGCTCCGCGTGCTCTTCCCCCGCTCCCGCCTGACGTCGACCACGGGGGCTCAGGTGCGGAAGGGCAACGCGCTCGAACGCATCCTCCGGGAGGAACGCACCGACGACGCCAGCTACGCCCGCGACCGCGAGCGAATCGACAACGCACTCGACAACCTGCTGCGTAGCGCGTTGATCCTCCTCGCGGCCGGCACGCTGCCGGCGGCCGCGATCATCCTGGCCGTCTGGTTCTACTCGGGGCGCGAGCGCAAGACGGACTACGACCGCGAGTACGAGCAGGAGCCGCCCTCCGAGCTCGAGCCCGCACTCGTGCCGCCGCTTCTGCGCCAGGGGACGGACGTCGGCTCGCTCGAGTTCACGGCGACGCTGTTCGACCTGCTCCGCCGCGGCCGCTACACGGCCAAGCCGGTGACGACCGAGAGGAAGCAGTGGGGCGGTCTTCGGAGCGAGGAGGTCGCCGACCTCGAGATCGGCCCGGGGCAGACCGATCTGCCGCTCGCCTCGTTCGAGGAGCCGATCGCCGACGTCGTGGACTCCGTCATCGCCGCAGGGCCGGAGCGCCTCTCCAAGTTCCGGGGCCGGATCCAGAAGGCCCGCTCCACGAACAGCACGCGCTTCAGCACGTTCAAGTCGCGCGTGGCCACGGCGATCCACGCGCGCAAGTGGTTCGTCGGGCCGGGGCTCGGCGCGCTCCTGCTCTCGATCCTCGCGTTCGCCCTCGCCGCGCTGATCATGCTCTGGATCGGGATCAAGGGCTGGCGCCCCGTGGCGCCGCGGTGGTCCGACGTCGTGCTGATCGCCCTCGGCGTGTGCGCCGCGCTGAACGCGCTGCTGCTCCTGATCGCGGCGTTCCACGTCCGCCTCTGGCGGCGGCGTCGGCCCGCGGCGGAGCGCGAGGCGGAGCGCTGGCAGGCGTTCCGGAGCTACCTGACCGACTTCCCGCGGCTGGACGAGGCTCCGCCCGCGACGCTCGAGCTCTGGGAGCGCTACCTGGTCTACGGGATCGCCTTCGGCATCGCCGAGCGCGTGCTCCAGGGGGCTCAGCTGCACATGCCGAAGGAGCTGGCGGAGGCGAGCTCGATCTACTGGATCAGCGGCTCGAACGACCTGGGCTCCGGAGCGACCTCGCTCGGGATCAGCGACCTCAGCGCCGGCTTCGGCTCGGCGCTGGCGCCGCCCTCGAGCTCGAGCTCGGGCGGCGGCGGAGGGGGGTTCTCGGGCGGCGGCGGCGGCGGCGGCGGAGGTGGTGGCGGCGGCGCCTGGTGACGCGTTCAGGCCCCGTGCGGGGGGGCTCCTAGGAGCGTGGCTCTGCCTGGGAGAGCAGCTCGATCTCGTCGCCGGAGGCGACCTCGCCCGAGCGGAGCACGCGCGCGAGCATGCCCCGCTTGTGCTCGAGCTCGGCCTGCAGCCCGGGACGGATCTCGTCCATCAGATGGCAGGGCTCGCACTCCATCGTGATCTCGAACTCTGCCTGGCCGGCTCGGAGGCGCTGCCCGATCGGCCAGGCGTGCACGTCCACGCCGTCGACCGTGAAGTTCTCCCGGATCGCGCCGGGCTGGATGCCGGCCGCGCGCAGATGCTCGGCCGAGGCGAAGAGGACCTGGCGCTTGGTACCCGGGCGCGCGTGCGCGCAGCCCTCGAGCCCGTGCCCCTCGAGTGCCCGAGCACGTTCCCGTGCCTCCATCCGCCCGCTCCGCTTGGCGGGCGACGTCCAGACTCCGGAGATCGTCGCCATGGTCGAAGCCTAGCGATGCGGCCTGGCTAGAATCGCCCTCTCCGCGGCTTCACCTCCTGGCGTGCTCAGATCACTCGCTCTCGTTCTCCTGCTCCTGGCCGTCTCCGCGGCTCCCGCTCGCGCGGGGGAAGGCATGTTCGTCGGGTTCGCCGACGACTGGCTCAAGCAGAACCCGACCGCCGCAGTGGTCGCGGCCGGCGATCTGGGCGCGACGAGCTTCCGGATCTCGTTGAACTGGAAGGCCGGCCAGACCAAGCTCTCGGAGGCGGACGAGTTGATCTTCGACACCGCGATCACGGAGGCTTTCGGGCTCCGCGTCGTCGTGACGGTCGTCGGCGCGTATGCCCGCTTCACCCCCCACACGGGCTCCGCGCGCAACGCCTTCTGCGGGTACGTCCGCTACCTGCTCGAGCGGTACCCGACGATCAACGACGTGGTGATCTGGAACGAGCCGAACAAGATGTACGCCTGGAGGCCGCAGTTCTCCAGGAAGGGGGTGAGCGCCGCGCCGGCGGAGTACATGAAGCTGCTCGCGCGGTGCTATGACGTGCTGCATGCCTTCCGGCCCGAGGTGAACGTCCTCGCGCCCGCGACCTCGCCGAACGGCAACGACAATTACCGCGCCGTCAGCAACATCTCCCACTCGCCCGGCACCTTCGTCCGGAAGCTGGGCGAGGCCTACCGGAAGAGCGGCCGCAGCGAGCCGATCTTCGACACGGTCGCGCACCACATGTACGGGGCCACGCCGAGCGAGCGGCCGTGGCGCGTGCACGCGGGTCCGATGATCGCGCAGGGCGACTGGGTCAAGCTGGTGACCTCGTACAAGGAGGCCTTCCTGGGGACGCCGCAGCCCGTCCCCGGCAGGTGCATCGGGACGAAGTGCGTCCCCATCTGGTACATGGAGGCGGGCTACCAGACGACGATCGACCCGGGGAAGAAACGGCTCTACCGCTTCAAGGAGAACGTGCCTCGGCTCGTCCCGGACCGGGCGCGCGGCGAGCCCAGCTCGGCCAAGCCCCGGATGGAGAGCCCGGCCCCGGACCAGGCGACGCAGATCAGGGACGGCCTCCGGCTCGCGTACTGCCAGCCCTACGTCGAGGCCTTCTTCAACTACCTGCTCCGGGACGACCGCGATCTGCGCCGCTGGCAGTCCGGAGCGCTCTGGCGCGACGGAACGAGCAAGGACTCGTATCCGGCCTTCCGCGAATCGATCCAGGAGGTGGTCGACGGCGAGGTCGACTGCGACGAGCTCAAGGGGGGGCCGGTCCCGAAGGCGTGACCGCCCGGCTGCGCTCGTAGAGGGCGATCGCGCCGGCGATCGCGACGTTCAGCGATTCGGCTCCGGGCGCGAGCGGGATCGAGGCCCGCTCGTCGCACGCGCGGATCACCTGCTCGGGCAGGCCCTCGCGCTCCGAGCCGAGGACGAACGTCGTCGGCGGCGAGAGATCGAGCTCCGCGAGCGGCCTGCCTCCTCGAGCGACCAGCGCCACGCGGCGTCCCGGAGCCTCGTCGAACCGGCCGAGCGGGACGCGGACGATCGAGCCCGCCGAAGCGCGCAGCGCCTTCGGGGAGGTCGGATCCGCGCAGCCGGGCGACAGGGCGACGAATGCGGGGCCGAGTGCGTCGGCCGCCCGGAGGATCGTGCCGAGGTTGCCGGGATCGCCGACGCGCCACAGGGCGAGCCCGGCCGGAGGCGCGGTCGCCGGGAGGGCGGGCAGGTCGGCCCGGCGGAAGACGGCGATCACCCGCGGCGGATGGCCCAGCGCGGACAGCTCCGCGAGCAGCGGCGGCGCGACCGCCGCGGCCCGGGGCAGGCGATCCTGCAGCGCCGGTCGCTCGGCGTCGACGAGAGCTTCGACGGGCGCGAGCCCGGCGTCGAGCGCGGCAGTCACGAGGTCCTCCCCCTCGCACGCGAACAGGCCGAGTTGCTCGCGCTGCCGCCGGCCGCCGAGCTTGCGGACGAGCTTGAGGCGCGGGTTCGTCGCGGAGGTGATCACGGCCGCCACGGAGCCATGCGATGTGGGGCCGCGGGATGCCGGCGGCTCAGGCGGTGGAGGGCCCGGCCTCGGACTCTGGGGGCGGCGCGGCGGCGAGGGCCGCCTTCGCCGCCTCGGCGATCTGGCGGAAGGCGGCGGGATCGCTCACGGCCAAGTCGGCGAGGATCTTCCGGTCGAGCTCGATCTCGGCCTTGCGGCAGCCGGAGATGAACTGGTTGTACGAGAGCCCGTGCGCCCGCGCGCCGGCGTTGATGCGCATGATCCAGAGGCGCCGGAACGTGCGCTTGCGGTTCTTCCGGTCGCGATAGGCGTAGACGAGGGAGTGCTCGACCTGCTCCTTCGCGTACCGGTAGCTCGACTTCTTGAGCCCCCAATAGCCCTTCGCCTGCTCGAGGACCTTGCGCCGCTTCTTGCGCGCGTGGACCGATCGCTTGACTCGCGGCATGCCCGCTCAGCCCCTGCCGAGTTGCTTGTTCGCGACCTTCTCGTCGCCCGGCGCGAGGCCGGGCTCGTGCCGGAACCCCCGCTTACGCTTGGGCGACTTCCGCTCGAGGAGATGGCTCTTCATCGCCTTGCGGCGCAGCAGCTTGCCGGTCCCCGTGATCTTGAACCGCTTCTTCGCTCCGCTGTGGGTCTTCTGTTTCGGCATCGATCTCCTCTTTGGCACCGCCCGAAGGCGGCGCGGGCTTCCCGGGCTCCCGGACTCCGACCTCGTCGGCTCCCTCGGCTTCCTTCGCGACTCCGGCATTCTTGGTCGGACCCAGCACCATCACCATGTTCCGTCCATCGAGGAGGGGCGGCGACTCGACGAGGCCGATCTCCTTGACGTCCTCCGCCAGCCGCATCAGCAGGTCACGCCCGCGCTCCGGATGGGTCGTCTCGCGCCCGCGGAACATGATCGTCACCTTGACCTTCGCGCGCTGGTTGAGGAAGCGCTCGACGTGGCCCTTCTTGGTGTTGTAGTCGTGGATTCCGATCTTCGGCCTGAGCTTGATCTCCTTGACGTGGATCTGGGACTGGTGCTTGCGGGCGAGCTTGGCCTTCTGCTCCTGCTCGTAGCGGTACTTGCTGTGATCCATCACGCGCGCCACCGGCGGGTCCGCCTGCTGCGCGACGATGACCAGATCGAGCCCCTTGGAGTACGCGTGCTCCTGCGCTTCCTTCGTCGGCTTGATGCCCATCTGGCTGCCGTCCTCGTCGATCAGGCGCACACGTGACGCGCGGATCGACTCGTTCACCTGGTCCTGCTTGGCCGGACGGACCGGCTCGACGAATCTCCTGGGCCTCAACGGGCATTCACCAAGCTGTGCTGTCCTCCTTCGAAAGACGACGAGACCGCCGCAAGCAGCGGCCCGTTTCCTCGTCTGGTCGACTCGGGTGAACCTCCGCCGAGCTCACGGCTCCGGAGGTGAGGAACGGGTCCGCTCCTGCTTTCAGGCTCACACCTTAGCAACGTCGCGGAACTTGGCCACCAGCCCCTCGAGGTCGCTGGTGAACTGCGCGCCGCCGTGCTCCCGGACGGCCAGGGACTCGTCGCTCTCGCGGTCGCCGTAGGTGACGACGAACGGCACCTTCTCCAGCTCGGCGTCGCGAACCCGACGGCCGAGCGTCTCGCCGCGCTCGTCGACGTCCGCGCGGAAACCCTCCGCGGCGAGCCGCTCGCGCACGCGCTGGGCGTCGCCCCGGTGGGCCTCCCCCACCGGCAGCACACGCACCTGCACCGGCGTGAGCCAGAAGGGGAAGGCGCCTCCGTAGTGCTCCGTGAGGATGCCGATGAAGCGCTCGAGCGAACCGAGCAGGGCGCGGTGGATCACCACCGGGTGATGCTCGGCGTTGTCCGCGCCGACGTAGGTCAGGCCGAAGCGAATCGGCATCTGGTAGTCGAGCTGGATCGTGCCCATCTGCCAGGAGCGCCCGAGCGAGTCGGCGATGTGCAGGTCGATCTTCGGGCCGTAGAACGTCCCCTCGCCCTCGCTGACGACGTAGTCGATGCCGTGCCGGCGCAGCGCGGTCTCGAGCGCTCCCTCGGCGCGGTCCCACTGCTCGTCGCTGCCGAGCCGCTGCACCGGCCGAGTGGAGAGCTCCGCGCGGGGGACGAGGCCGAAGAGGTCGTAGAGGTACCGGACGAAGTCGATCATCGCGTCGATCTCGCCCTGGACCTGCTCCTCCGTGACGAAGACGTGCGCGTCGTCCTGGGTGATGTGCTTCACGCGCAGCAGGCCGTGCAGCGTCCCGCCCCGCTCGTCGCGGTGCAGGGTGGACGCCTCCGCGTACCGCAGCGGCAGCTCGCGGTAGGAGCGCAGCCGCGAGCCGAACAGCAGCATGTGCCCCGGGCAGTTCATCGGCTTGAGCGCCAGCGGCTGCTCGTCCTCGTGACCGCGCACGAAGAACATGTCCTGCTCGTAGTTCTCGTAGTGCCCCGAGGTGACGTACGTGTTGATGTCGTAGAGGAGCGGCGTCTTCACCTCGAGGTAGCCGCGCTTCAGGTTCTCGCGGCGGCGGAGGTCCTCGAGCGCGTTCCAGACGACCATGCCCTTGGGGTGCCAGAACGGCGAGCCCGGCGAGCTCTCCGCGAGGTGGAAGAGATCGAGCCGGGGCCCGAGCCGCCGGTGGTCCCGCTTTCGCGCCTCTTCCAGCCGCTCGAGGTGCGCCTCCAGGTCTGCCCGGGCGTAGAACGCGGTCCCGTAGATCCGCGTCAGCTGCGTGTTCCGCTCGTCGCCGCGCCAGTAGGCGCCCGCGAGGCCCGTCAGCTTGACCGCCTTGATCGGCTTCGAGTCCTGCAGGTGCGGGCCCTTGCAGAGGTCGGTGAAGTCCCCCTGCGTGTACAGGGAGATCGGCCCCTCGGCGGTGTCCACGAGCTCCACCTTGTAGGTCTCTCCCTCCTCGGCGAAGCGCCGCCTCGCCTCGTCCGTCGGCACCTCCCGCCGCTCCCAGGCGCGGCCCTCCTCGAGCGCGCGGCCGATCTCGGCCTCGATCCGCTCGAGATCGCCCTCGCCGATCGGCTCGGGGAACTCGAAGTCGTAGTAGAAGCCGTGCTCGATCGGCGGCCCGATCGCGATCTTGACGCCCGGGTAGAGGCGGCGGACCGCCTCGGCGAGCAGATGCGCGGTCGAGTGGCGCAGCACGGCGAGCGCGTCCGGGTCGGCCGTGTCCCGCGTCGTCAGGATCTGGATCCGCTGGCCGTCCGAGAGCGGCAGGCGGAGGTCCTGGACATGGCCGTTCGAGCGCACCAGCACGGCCTGCTCGGCCAGCTTCGGCCCGATCGCGGCCGCCGCGTCGCGCCCCGTCGCCCCGTCGGGAAGTTCGAGATTCGAGCCGTCGGGAAGGATGACGCGCATGAGAGAAGAGGATACTCAGCACCCCCGCGACGACGATCGCAACGAGGAAGTCGAGGGCTCGCCCGTCCCCGATCCCGAGGCCGAGGGCGGAGAAGCCGAAGACGACCCCGGAGCGGACTAGATTCGCCGTTTCCCGCTCGACACGAGCGGGTAGACGACCCGCATTCGACCGAGGAGGAACGATGGGAAAGACGATCCGTGAAGTGATGACCTCGACCCCGACCACGATCGCGGCGGACGAGCCGGTCACCCGCGCCGCGCGGATGATGCGAGACGAGGATGTCGGCGTGGCGCCGATCGTGGACGGCGGCAAGCTGATCGGCACGGTCACCGACCGTGACATCGCCATCCGCATCGTCGCGGAGGGCAAGGATCCGGAGATCACGACGACCCGTGAGATCGCCTCGACCGATCTCGTCACGATCGACCCCCAGCAGGACCTGGACGAGGCCGTCGCCCTGATGGCGCGCCACCAGGTGCGCCGGCTGCCGGTGGTCGAGGAGGACGGGAAGCTCGTCGGGATCGTCGCCCAGGCGGACGTCGCTCGCGCGGGCGACGACGCGCAGACGGGCGAGGTCGTGCAGCAGATCTCGCAGTAGGGGGGGTGGCGATGCCGGGCGGGAAGAAGGCGAACGTCAAGAACGAGAAGCAGTACGAGACCCTGAAGGACAAGGGCATGTCGAAGGAGCGGGCGGCGAAGATCGCCAACTCGCCAGAGGCCTCGAGCCGGGGCGGCAAGAAGTCGGGCTCCTCGAGCTCGAGCCAGGGTGGCACGACCGCGCAGAAGCAGGCCGCCGGCCGCAAGGGCGGCAAGGCCGCCGCGCGCAAGAGCTAGCTCAGGACCACGAAAAACGTCAGATCCGGTTGACCCGAGGGCCGACCGGATCTGACGTCGGGATCCTATGGCGGAGCGCGCCGCGCTGTCAAGCGGGTGGAGCTACGACTGGTCGAGGAGCAGCGAATCGGTGGGCGCGTAGTCGTCCGTCAGCGTGGGAACGTCGTCGATTCGCACCGGCGCTTCCAGCCGGTTCCGGATCGCCCCGCTCAGGTCTGGCGCGGCCGGCGCGGCCGCCCGGATCCGGCGCCACCGCTCGACGAGGAACTGCTCGTTCGGAGCCGGACCCTCGCGAGCGACCAGGATCACGTTCAGCGTCACGTCCTCGAGCGAGTCCTTGCCGTCGGTGACGGGATGCACCGCCACGGTCGGGAAGACCGAGCGGTAGGTGCGGTAGACGGACCGGAAGAGCTTGGAGCCGTCGCCGCGGACGGTGCCGATCAGGTTCGTGACGATGACGCCGCCGGGGGCGAGGCGGCTCCGGGCCAGCTCGAGGAACTCCTGGGTCGTCATGTGGAAGGGAATCCCGTCGCCGAAGAACACGTCGAGCACGATCACGTCCCAGCGGCGGTCGTTCTCGGCCAGCCACCGGCGCCCGTCGCGGGCCGCGATCCGCAGGCGCGGGTGCTTCGGCACGGCGAAGAAGCGGTAGGCCACGTCGACGACGACGGGGTCGAGCTCGACCGCCTGGAGCCGGAGCGCCGGGAAGTCCCGCCAGACGCGCTTCGGCGCGGTGCCGCCGCCGAGGCCGATGAAGAGGACGTCCCGGGCGCGCGGGTTGTACGCGAAGCCGAGCTGGAGGTAGTCGGTGTAGTCCCATAGCGTCGCGAAGGGGTCGTCCAGGCTCATCGCGCTCTGGTAGGAGCTGTCGAAGCGGAGCGTCCGCTCCCCCTCGCCCTCGACGACGGCGAGCCGGTGGTACTGCGTGTCCTTCCGGAAGAGCACCTTCAGGCCGGTGTAGTCCTGCTGCGGCCCCTGGCCGACCTCCCCCCGGAGCCGGTAGACCGGCGACCAGTTCCGCGCGGCGACCCGCGACAGGGTCCCTCCCTGGGAGGGGGCGAGCTCCAGGGAGATCGTCGTCGCCGTCCCGAGCGCGAGCGCGGCGCAGGCGACGGCGAGCGGCAGCCGCTCGGCCACGGCGACGATTCCCGCGGCTGCGAAGAGCGTCGCCGCCGCCACCGCGAGCAACTGGTCGGTGCCGAGCTCCGGGATCAGCCAGAAAGCCGTCAGGAAGGTCCCGACGATGCTGCCCACCGTCGAGACGGAGAAGAGGCGCCCGGCCGTCCGGCCGAGGTTGGCGATCGCCGCCGCCCGCAGCCTGATCGCGATCGGCGTCACCGCCGCGAGCACGACGCTCGCCGGGCCGAACAGGGCCACCGAGGCGAGCAGCGGGTCGAGCCGCGGGCCCGGGTCCCAGGAGAGGATCGCCTCCAGCACGTGCTCGTCGAGGAGCGGGATCGCGAGCACGCAGCCGCCCCCGGCGAGGATCACCGAGATCAGCAGGCCGGGCACCGGCTTCCGGTCGGCGAGCGCGCCGCCCGCGAGGTACCCGAGCGAGAGCCCCGCCAGGACGACTCCGATCAGCGACCCCCAGACGTACAGCGAGTTCCCGAAGAAGGGCGAGAGCACGCGGCTCGCGGCGATCTCGACGCCGAGCAGGACCGCGCCCGCGAGGAAGACTGCGACGGTGATCGGGGCGCCACGGCGCTTCGAGGCATCCATGCGCGCTCCAGGGTAGTCACGCGGGCTCTGTCCGCGCCGGTCCGGGAGAATCCGCCCACGGCCGAAAAGGAGTACGTTGTCCAGGGCATGCGACATGACCTCGAGGAGAACGGGGACCGAGCAAGCTCGACGGGCGCGCCGGTCGAGGTCCTCGATCCCCTGCTCAGCCGCGCGGGTCTCGTCCTCTTCCGCCTCGATCGCCGGGGGGCCCTGGTCTCGTTCAAGGGGCCCGTCGAGCGTCTCTTCGGCTTCAGCCCGGAGGAGTGGCTCGACCTCGACCCCGATGCGTACTTCGCGAACGGGGGTCTGGACACGGTCCGCCACGAGATCAGGCGCAAGCTGCGCGGCGAGGCGGAGTTCTCCGCCTACGTCGTCGAGATGAGGACGAAGGACGGACGGCGGATCCCCGTGAAGGTGACGTCGATTCCGGTCGTCGAGGGGGACGAGGTCGTCGGCGTGGAAGGGCTGATCCAGGCGGTCGACCAGGCCGTCCCCGCGGAACCAGCGCTCACCCCGCTGACGCGACGGCAGCACGAGGTGCTGCGCCTGCTCGCCGAAGGCGTGCGGCCGAAGGAGATCGCAACACGTCTGGGGATGTCGGAGCCGACCGCCCGCAACCACGTCCGCGCGATCTTCCGGGCGCTCGACGCGCACTCTCAGCTGGAAGCCGTCGTGAAGGCGATCAGGTTGCAGCTCGTCGACGTCGACGCCTGACGCTCGCGTTTCCTCGCAAATAGCGAATTTTGATCATTGCGTGTGCGTGCTCTGTCGCACTACCGTTGTCGCGCCAGAATCCAGCGTCGGGGGGCGAGGGTGAACGGACAGCCGCATGATCGGCCGCGTCGTACCGCCATGGCGGCGACGGTCATCGTCGCGGACGACCAGCCGGAGCTGCGAGAGCTGCTCGCCGAGTTGATCTCGAGCGTCGACTCCCTGCGGCTCGTCGGGCTCGCGGCCGACGCCGACGAGGCGATCGCACTGGCGCTCCGCCACCGTCCCGACGTCGCCCTGGTCGACTGCAGCATGCCCGGAGGAGGAGGCGCCGGCGCGGCGACGGGCATCGCCGCCGTCTCTCCCGCGACGCGGTTGGTTGCCTATTCCGGCTACTCCGACCGGACGAGCGTCCTCGAGATGCTCCGGGCTGGCGTCAGCTCCTACGTCGTGAAGGGGGGACCGCTCGAGGAGGTCCTCGACGCGGTCTCGGCGGCGCTCCGGGGGCAGGCGCACTTCTCGCCGGAGGTGGCGAGGGAGGTCGGGCAGGAGCTGAGCCGCGAGCTCGCCTCTCGCGCCCGCACGGCCGCCGAGCTCTCGTCGCGCCGGGACCGGATCAGATCCGTCCTTGCGGGGCGCCTGAGCGTCGTCTTCCAGCCGATCGTCGAGCTCGAGACCAGGAAGGTCGTCGGCTACGAGGCCCTTGCCCGGGTCGACGCGGAGCCGCGCCGGCCGCCCGACTGGTGGCTGGCCGAGGCCCGGGCGGTCGGGCTCCGGCCGGAGCTGGAAGCCGCGTGCGTCGCGCTGGCGCTCGAGCACCTCGACGAGGTGCCCCAGGGCGCCTACCTCGCCGTCAACGTCGATCCCGCCTACGTCGACTCCGACCTCGTCCTGGCGGCGATCAACGGAGCCGATCCGACCCGCCTCGTCGTCGAGCTGACCGAGCACGGGATGATCGAGGACTACCCGGCGCTGCGGAAGGCACTGACGGCCCTGCGCGACCGGGGCGTCCGGATCGCGATCGACGACGTCGGCGCCGGGTTCGCGAGCCTGCGCCACGTCCTCCAGCTGGCACCCGAGGTCGTCAAGATCGACGGCAGCCTCACCCGCGGCGTCGAGAGCGACCGCTCGGCCCGGGCGATGACGTCGGCCCTCGTCGCGTTCACGCGCGAGATCGGACAGGACGCCGTCTCGGAAGCGGTCGAGACGGAGAGCCAGCGCGAGTGCCTGCTCAAGCTCGGCATCCGGCAGGGGCAGGGCTTCTTCCTGGGCCGGCCGGCGCGGGATCCGTTCTGCGAGCTGTGGACGGCCGCCTAGGCGTCGCTTGCGACGCCGACCTCAGGAGCGCGGGCTTGCCCGTGCTCCGTCTGAGGCGACGCACGAGCGCATCCGGGTAGAGACCCACGCTCCTAGCTACCCAGATCCTGCAATAGCTGAGTAGGAGCGCCCG
>JBHEMU010000137.1:0-31866 GCA_046262415.1 Gaiellaceae bacterium
CCGAGCCGGCGACCGATCTCGTCGAGCGAGACGGGTTCGCCGTCGCCGTCGAGGCCATACCGGAGGCTGAGCACGGCGCGATCGCGTTCGGAGAGCTCCGCGAGCGCGCGGTGAAGCGTCTCCTGGCGCAGACTGATCTGAACCTCCTCCTCGACCGGGACCTCCTCGCCCGGCACGATCTTGCCCAACGACGCGCTGTCGGTGTCGCCGAGGGGACGATCAAGACTCGTGACTGCGCGCGCGGCTTGCCGCACCTCGCGCACGTGCTTGGTCGACAGCTTGGCCGCCTTCGCGATCTCGGCGTCGGTCGGCGGCCGCTCGAGCTTGGCCATCAGCTCCCGCTCGGCTCGAGCGATCTTCTGCTCGCGCTCGACGATGTGAACCGGAATCCGAATCGTTCGCGACTTGTTCGCCACCCCGCGCTGGACCGCCTGGCGGATCCACCACGTCGCGTAGGTCGAGAACTTGAAGCCCTTGCGGTGGTCGTACTTCTCCACCGCCCGGATCAGACCGATGATGCCCTCCTGGATCAGGTCGAGCAGCGAGAGGCCGTGGCCCTGGTAGCGCTTCGCGATCGAGACGACGAGCCGGAGGTTCGAGTTGATCATCCGGTCTTTCGCCGCCTTGTCGCCGCGCTCGATCCGCTTGGCCAGCTCGACCTCCTCGGCGGCGGTGAGCAGCGGGTAGCGGCCCGCCTCGTTCAGGAACAACTGCAGCGCGTCCGTCGTGGACGCGGCCAGGTCGCCGTTCACGTACGTGGCGTCCGTCGCCTCGACGTGTCCGCAGTCGTCGCTGAGCTCGATCCCCCGCTCGGCGACCTGCTCGTAGAGCCCGGCCACCTGCTCCTCGTCGAGCTCCAGCTCCTGCACGAGCTCGCTGACCGCGGACAGGTTCAGGCAGCCCTCCTGCTCGCCCTGCTCGAGCAGCGCCGCGAGCTTCATGTCGACGTCCATGCTCGGCCTATCCCCCGCCTTGACGAACGCTAACCCGCCAGCGCCTCGGAGACCCGCTGCTGGAATCCGGCGATCAGCCGCTCGCTGACGGGCAGCAGCCGTCCGTGCTCGACGAGGCCCGAGGCGACCCCGAGCTGGACCGACTCGACGAGCGCCCGGTCCTCGCGCCCGATCTCCTCGTCGAGGGCGATCAGCTCCGCGGCGGCCGCATCCTCCACCTCCTCGCCGAAGAAGTAGTCGAGGAAGCCGACGCACCGCCCGGCGCCGTCGGGCCGCAGCGGCCCGACCGAGACGTTGGTGAAGCCCGGAAAGACGTTCAGCCTGAACGCGGGCCAAAGCAGGTGGAACTGACATTCGCCGGCGCCGTTCCGGGCGGCCCCGAACTGGCTCCAGAGGCCAGGGCGCGCCTCCAGGGCGTACGCGTCGGCGCCGACGTCGACGAGCGCGCTGAAGCCGCGGTGCGCGACGGGGCAGTGGTAGCACTCGAGGTAGTTCTCCGTCGCCACCTTCCAGTTCGCGGCGAGGGCGTAGTGCGCCCGCTCCCGGAAGCGCACCGCGTCGACGTCGAGCCCGTGCTCCTCGGCGAGCCGCGGGAGCTCGCCGAGCGCCGACTCGAGCGGCTCGGCCTCGATATCCGGGTTGACGAACACGAAGGGGCCCCAGGTCCCCACCTGAACGGGACGGAGCGCGACGTCGTCGAGGTCGAGGCCGGGCTCCCGCTCCGAGCGGGGCGCCCGGCGCAGCGAGCCGTCGAGCCCGTACGTCCAGGCGTGGTAGGGGCACTGGATCGTCTCGCGCCGGCCGGCCTCGGCGACGAGCAGCGAGCCGCGGTGACGGCAGACGTTGAGGAACGCTCGCAGCTCGCCCTCCTCGTCCCGGACGACGAGGACCGGTGTTTCGCCGGCCCAGCCGGGAAGACGGTCGCCCGAGTGCTCGACCTCTGCCGCATGCCCGACGTAGTGCCAGGAGCGGCGGAAGATCCGCTCCTGCTCGGCACGGAGGATCTCGGGGTCGGAGTACCAGCTCCACGGGAGCGTCCGAGCACCGGCGGCCACCGGTCGAACTATGTCACCCGGGCGTCGGCGCTTGTCCCTTCGACGGAGGACGCCGCCTCGTATGCTGGATCTCCTTGAAGCCGGACGTGGCGAAGGAACGGCTGCTCGAGGAGGTGCTCGCGCGGGTTCGCGAGCAGGCGCCGGAGCGCGAGCAGCCGGACGTCGAGCGCTTCGTCGGTGACTACTACGCCCGCGTCGCGCCCGAGGATCTCCTCGAGCGGAGCGCGCACGACCTGGCGGGCGCCGCGCTCGCGCACTGGAGCCTGGCGCAGCAGCGAGGCCCGGGCGAGACGAAGGTGCACGTCTACAACCCCCGCCTCGAGGAGCACGGCTGGCAGTCGTCGCACACGGTCGCCGACGTGATCACCGACGACATGCCCTTCCTCGTCGACTCGGTGAGCATGGAGCTGACGCGTCGCGGCAGTGCGATCCACCTTCACGTCCACCCCGTCGTCCGCGTCGGCCGGGATTCGGCGGGGCACCTGACCGAGCTGCCGCCGCAGGACTCGGAGCGGGGCCGCGCGGAGGCGTTCCTCCATGTCGAGGTCGACCGCCAGACCGAGCCGCACCTGCTCGACGAGCTCCAGGCGGACCTCCTCCGGGTCCTCGCGGACGTGCGCGCGGCCGTGACGGACTGGCCGGCGATGCGCGAGCGGGTCCGCGACATCGTCCGGGAGCTGGCCGAGCGGCCGCCGCCGGTCGAGCCGGCGGAGGCCGCGGAGTCGAGGGCGCTGCTCGAGTGGATCGCCGACGACCACTTCACCTTCCTCGGGTACCGCGAGTACGAGCTCGTGCACGAGGACGGGGAGGACGTGCTGCGGTCGGTCGGCGGATCCGGCCTCGGCATCCTCAGGGAGAAGGGCGGCCGTCCCGTCTCCCACAGCTTCGCGGAGCTGCCGCCCGAGGTGAGGCGCCTGGCGCGCGCCAAGAACGTCCTCAACCTGACCAGGGCGAACTCGCGCGCGACGGTTCATCGACCCTCGTACCTCGACTACGTCGGCGTCAAGCGCTTCGACGAGCAGGGGCAGGTGGTCGCCGAGCGTCGCTTCCTCGGCCTCTACACGTCGAGTGCCGACAGCGCCAGCCCGCGGGAGATCCCGCTCGTGCGCCGCAAGGTCCAGGAGGTGCTCGACCGGGCAGGGTTCATCCCCGTCAGTCACGACCACAAGGCGCTCGTCGAGATCCTCGAGACGTACCCCCGGGACGAGCTGTTCCAGATCCCGGTCGACGAGCTCTACGACATCGCGCTCGGCATCCTGCACCTGGGCGAGCGGCAGCGCGTCCGGCTCTTCGTGCGGCGCGACGTGTACGGACGGTTCCTCTCCTGCCTCGTCTTCGTTCCCCGCGAGCGCTACAACACGGACGCCCGGCGCCGGATCCAGCAGATTCTCGAGCAGGCGCTGGGCGGGGCGAGCGTCGATCACACGGCCCGGCTCTCCCAGTCGGTGCTCGCGCGCGTCCACTTCGTGATCGCCACGGCGCCCGGCTCCAACCCCGAGTACGACGTTGCCGAGCTCGAGGCCCGCATCACGGAGGCGACCCGCTCCTGGACGGAGGAGCTCGGCTCCGCCCTCGTCGAGGAGTTCGGGGAGGGCCAGGGGATCGGCCTGCACGACCGGTTCGGCGAGGCGTTCCCCGGCGCGTACCGCGACGACTTCTCCGCCGGCTCGGCCGTGGAGGACGTCGGGCGGATCGAACGGCTCGACCCGACCGACCTGTCGCTGAGCCTCTGGCGCCCGCTCGAGGCCTCACCCGGCCACGTCCGCTTCAAGCTGATCCGGTCGGGTGAGCCGATCCTGCTCTCCGACGTCCTGCCGCTGCTCGAGAACATGGGGGTGCTGGTCGTCGACGAGCGGCCCTACGAGGTTCGGCCCGGGGACGGTCCCCCCGTGTGGATCTACGACTTCGGCCTCGCCGCCGCGGACGGCGAGCTCGACGCCGAGCAGGTGCGGGAGATCTTCCAGGACGCATTCGCGCGCGTCTGGCACGGCGAGGTCGAGAACGACGGCTTCAACCGGCTCGTCCTGCGGGCCGGTCTGACCGCGCGCGAGATCACGATCCTCAGAGCGGTCAGCAAGTACCTCCGGCAGGCCGGCACCGCCTTCAGCCAGGACTACATGGAGGAGAGCCTGGCCGCGAATCCGGAGATCGCCCGGCTGCTCGTGGAGCTCTTCCACGCGCGGCTCGATCCAGGGCGGGCGGCGCGAGACGAGCAGGCCGACCGTCTCGTCGCGGAGCTCGAGCGCCTGCTCGACGCGGTGCAGAGCCTGGACGAGGATCGCATCCTGCGCGGCTTCCTGCACGTCCTGCGGGCGGCGGTGCGCACGAACTACTTCCAGCGCGGAGCCGAGGGACAGCCGAAGCCCTATCTCTCGTTCAAGCTCGATCCCGCCGCCCTGCCCGACCTGCCGGAGCCTCGACCCCTCTACGAGGTCTTCGTCTACTCGCCCCGCGTCGAGGGCATCCACCTGCGCGGCAGCAGGGTGGCGAGGGGCGGGATCCGCTGGTCCGACCGCCGCGAGGACTTCCGCACCGAGGTGCTCGGCCTGATGAAGGCGCAGACGGTGAAAAACGCGGTGATCGTGCCCGGCGGCGCGAAGGGCGGCTTCGTCGTCAAGCAGCCCCCGCTCGAGCGCGAGGCGCTCGCCGCCGAGGTGGTGGCCTGCTACCGCACCCTCATCCGCGGCCTCCTCGACCTCACCGACAACCTGGCCGGCGGCGAGGTGGCGCCCCCGCCCGACGTCGTCCGCCACGACGGCGACGACCCCTACCTCGTCGTCGCGGCGGACAAGGGGACGGCGACGTTCTCGGACATCGCCAACGCGCTGGCGCAGGACTACGGCTTCTGGCTCGGCGACGCGTTCGCCTCCGGGGGCTCGGCCGGCTTCGACCACAAGCGCATGGGGATCACGGCCAGAGGCGCCTGGGAGTCCGTCACCCGGCATTTCCGGGGGCTCGGCGTCGACATCGGCACGACCGACTTCACCGTCGCCGGGATCGGGGACATGTCGGGCGACGTGTTCGGGAACGGGATGCTGCTCTCGCGACGGATCAAGCTCGTCGGCGCCCTCGACCACCGGCACGTCTTCCTCGATCCGGACCCCGATCCCGAGGCGAGCTTCGCCGAGCGCGCGCGGCTCTTCGAGCTGCCGCGTTCGTCCTGGGCGGACTACGACCCGGCGCTGATCTCGCCCGGCGGCGGCGTCTTCCCGCGCAGCGCCAAGTCGATCCCGCTCTCGCCGGAGGCGCGCGCCGCACTCGGAGTCGAGGCGGAGGCGATGACGCCGAACGAGATCGTCAGCGCCGTGCTGCGGGCGCCCGTCGACCTGCTCTGGAACGGAGGCATCGGCACCTTCGTCAAGGCGAGCGACGAGTCGCATCTCGAGGTCGGCGACCGTGCGAACGACGCCGTGCGCGTGAACGCGGGCGAGCTCCGCTGCCGCGTGGTCGGCGAGGGCGGCAACCTCGGCTTCACGCAGCGCGCGCGCATCGAGTACGCCCTCGCCGGCGGGCGGATCTTCATGGACGCGATCGACAACTCTGCCGGCGTCGACTGCTCCGACCACGAGGTGAACATCAAGATCCTGCTCGGCGCCGCCGTGGACGACGGCGTTCTGACGGGGGAGCAGCGAAACGCGCTGCTGGCGGAGATGGAGGACGAGGTCGCACGGCTGATCCTCCGCGACAACTACGAGCAGGCGCAGGCGATCACCGGCTCCGTCGCCCAGGCGGCCTCGATGGCCGACGTCCACGCGCGCTACATCCGGACGCTCGAGCAGGCGGGCGTGCTCGACCGCGAGCTCGAGTTCCTCCCCGCGGAGGAGACGATCGCCGACCGGAAGGCGGCGGGCACGGGCCTGACCGCCCCCGAGTTCGCGATCCTGCTCGCGTACACGAAGATCTTCCTGTACGACGAGCTGCTCGCCTCGGACCTGCCGGAGGATCCCTACCTCGCCGCCGAGCTCGAGCACTACTTTCCGGGGCCGCTGCACCGGCGCTTCGGCGACCGGATCCGGGAGCACAGGCTCCGTCGCGAGATCATGGCCTCCCGGGTCGCGAACGCGCTAGTCAACCGCGGCGGCACGACCTTCGCCTTCCGCCTCGGCGACGAGACCGGCGCCCCGGTGGCCGAGATCGCCCGCGCGTACGCGGCCGCCCGCGATATCTTCTCCCTCCCGGCGCTGTGGGCCGAGATCGAGGCGCTCGACGGGCAGGTCCCCGCCGGAGCGCAGCTCTCGATGCTGCTCAGGGCCCGCATCCTGCTCGAGCGCTCCACCCGTTGGCTGCTCCGCAACCGGCGGCGGCCGCTCGACGCCGGCGCCACCGTCGCGCACTTCCAGCCGGGGGCCACTGCGCTGGCCGAGGCGCTGCCGCGGTTCCTCGGCCCCTCCGAGCGGGCGCCGGTCGAGCGCGGCGCCGGCGAGCTGGTCTCGCAGGGCGTTCCCGCAGCGCTGGCCGGCCGGGTCGCGCAGCTCGAGGCGCTCTACCCGGCCCTCGACGTCGTCGAGCTCGCGGCCGCGCACCCGGGAGAGCTGGATTCGATCACCGGGCTCTACTTCGAGCTCGGCGCCCGGCTCGAGCTGCACTGGCTGCGAGAGCGGATCGCCGCGCTCCCACGGGACACCCGCTGGGAGACCCTGTCGCGTGCGGCACTGCGGGACGACCTGTATGCCCAGCAGGCGGCGCTCACCGCCGAGGTTCTCCGCAGCGGCGGGGACGCCCTCGACGACGCCCAGCGGCTCGAGGCGTGGCGCGAGGCGAACGCCGCGCCGCTGGAGCGCGCCGTGCAGGTGATCTCCGACGTCAAGTCCTCGGGGACGTTCGACCTCGCCACGCTCTCGGTCGCAGTCCGGGAGATCCGCAACCTGATCGAGGCGGGAACGGGCTCGCGAGGCCTGGCGGCTCCGGACGCCGCTCGCCGGTGATGGAGATCCGCTCGCTGGCGCGCGCCGAGCCCTTCACGACCGCGGACGGGAGCACGATCCGCGAGCTGCTCGGGCTCCCGACCGCACCCGTGCGAAACCAGAGTCTCGCCGAGGCGACGCTCGAGCCCGGCCGCGCGACGGAGCGCCACTACCACGCCGAGACCGAGGAGCTCTACTACCTGCTCGAAGGATCGGGCGAGATCGAGGTCGACGGCGAGCGCGCGGCCGTCGTGCCAGGCGACGCGATCCTGATCCCGCCGGGCGCCCGGCATCAGATCCGCGCCGCGGCCGCCGGGCGCCTGCGCTTCCTCTGCTGCTGCGCGCCGCCCTACCGCCACGAGGACACCTACTTCGGCTGACGCCCGGCGGGGCTCCAAGCCGTACAGTGGACCGGTGCCCGCGACGACCCGGACACCCACGCGCACGCGCCCCGTCCGGCCCGGCGGCGGCGGACTCGGGGGCTCCAGCCGCGTGATCGTGCTGAACGACGACCACAACACGTTCGAGGGGGTGGCGATGGCGCTCGCGAGCGTGCTGCCCGGCGTCTCCTACGACCGCGGACTGCGGTTCGCGACCAGGATCCACGAGACCGGCCAGGCGATCGTCTGGTCCGGGCACCGAGAGCACGCCGAGCTCTACTGGACGCAGCTCCGGGAGCTGGGGCTGACGATGGCCCCGCTCGAGTGACCGGCGACCCGTTCGACCAGTCCGCAGCCGGCGAGCCGAGTCCGGCGCCGCTCGCGACGGCTCCCGTCCCGCAACGCGTGCTGGCGACCCCGGTCGAGGGCCTGGAGGGACGCTCGCCGGCCCGCAGGCGGGTGGTCGTGATCGGCGGCGGCCTCGCCGGGCTCGTCGCCGCCTTCGAGCTGGAGCGGCAGGGCCACGAGCCGGTCGTGCTCGAGGCGCAGAACCGCGTCGGAGGCCGCATCTACACCCTGCGGTCCTTCGCACCGGGCCTCTACGCCGAGGCGGGCGGCATGCGGATCCCGCGGGCGCACGACTTGACGCTCGAGTACTGCCGGATCTTCGGACTCGAGCTCCGGCCGTTCCTGATGGGCAACCCGCAGGGCCTCGTCCACGTGGGCGGCCAGCGGATGCGCGCCGCCGAGGCCGAGGCCGATCCCGACCGCCTCGGCTTCCCGATCGCCCCGCACGAGCGGGGCAAGTCGGCGACGCGGCTCTGGGAGGAGGCGATCGCCGACCTCCGCGAGCTGCTGCGCCGGGAGGGCACGGCGGGCTGGGAGGCGATCGTGGCCGAGTACGACCAGTACTCGCTCCAGGAGTTCCTCGAGCTGAAGGGCTGGTCGCCGGGCGCGATCGAGATGTACGGCGTGATGAACTTCGTCGAGTCCGACCTCCACAACTCCTGCGTCGAGGTGCTGCGCGAGGACCTCGGCGCTGCCTACGTCGACATGCAGGAGATCGTCGGCGGCATGGACGCGCTGCCGAACGCCTTCTACGGAGCGCTGCAGGACCGCGTGCGCTTCGGCGCCGAGGTGATCGCGATCGACCAGGACGCCGACTCGGTCAGCGTGCACTTCAAGACCGAGTCGGGCCGCTTCGCCGAGCACGGCGACTACGCCGTCTGCACCCTCCCCTTCTCCGTCCTGCGCACGATCGAGATCCTGCGGCCGTTCTCGCACGAGAAGGAGAAGGCGATCCGCCAGCTCAACTACGCCGCCTCGACCAAGGTGCTGTTCCAGGTGCGGAGGCGCCTCTGGGAGACCGAGGACGGCATCCTCGGAGGCGCCACCGCGACCGACCTCCCGATCAGGCGGATGAACTACCCCACGCCCGACCCGACCACCGCTCGCGGCATCCTGCTCGCGAGCTACACCTGGTCGCAGGACGCGCTGCGGTGGGGCTCGATGGATCCGGAGTCGCGGCTGGAGCAGGCGCTCGACGACGTGACGAGGATCCACCCCTGGATCCGGGAGGAGTACGAGGTCGGCGCCTCGCACGCGTGGTACTCGGACCGCTTCGCCGCCGGAGCGTTCGCGCTCTTCGACCCCGGGCAGCAGTCGCAGCTGCAGGCGGCGATCGAGGCGCCCGAGGGGAGGATCCACTTCGCGGGCGAGCACTGCTCGCTCCACCACGCGTGGATCCAGGGCTCGCTCGAGTCCGGCATCCGGGCGGCCCGCGAGATCCACCAAGCTGCCTGATCGGTGATCCTCGCGTTCGGCGGAAGGGCGCGACGCTACTCCTTGGGCACCGCCTCCAGCTTGTACCCGATCCCGTACCGCGTCTGGATGAAGGTGTGGCGCGGCGAGGGCCGGTCGATCTTGTCGCGCAGCCGCCTCACGAAGACGTCGACCGTGCGGTCGCGGTGGCCCGCGCGGCGTCCCCAGATCTTCTGGAGCAGCTCGTCGCGCGTCGCCACCCGGCCTCGGTCGAGCGCGAGCGCGTAGAGCAGCTTGAACTCGGTCGGGGTCAGGTCGACGCTCTCTCCCCCGACGTAGGCCTGGACCTCACGGGGATCGATCCGGAGCTCCTCGAGCTCGATCGCCTCGCCGCGCGGCGCCTCCTCGACGCGACCGCCCCTCCGGGCCGCAGCGCGGACCCTCGCCACCAGCTCCTTCATCGAGAACGGCTTGACCAGGTAGTCGTCAGCGCCGATCTCGAGCGCGTGCACGCGGTCGTGCTCGGTCCCTCGCGCGCTGACGACGACGATCGGCGTCCCGATCCCCTCCACGCGCGCGGTCTCGATCAGGTGCCAGCCGTCCAGCTCCGGGAGCATCAGGTCGAGGACGCACACGTCGGCGTGCTCGAAGCGGAGGCGCGCGAGCCCGACCTCGCCGCGGCCGACCGCCACCGTGTCGAAGCCGGCCGCCTCGAGGTGGTCTGCCATGCCCTGAGCGATCACCTCGTCGTCCTCGACGATCAGCACCTTGGGCATGGCGGCCTACGATAGACAGCGTGAAGGCGTGGTTTCGAGGCAGGCGCCGCGAACCGCGGGCACGCCCGGTGGGTGAGGAGCCGGTCGACGCCAGGCGCGGCAGGATCCTGATCGAGGAGAGCCGCGAGATCGTCGTGGTCGTCGACGAGCGCCGGCGGGTCCTGGCGGCCAGCCGCCGGGCGCGGGCGTCCGTCGAGGGCCTAGTGGAGGGTGCGCCGCTCCCCGAGCAACTGCCACCCCACGGCGATCGCGAGCCGCTCGAAATCCCCTACGAGGTCGGCGGGCGGCGCGAGACGCTCGTCTACCTCGGCCGCGCCGGGGACCTCGCCGCCTACGAGGAGCTGCGCGCCGGCTTCACCGCGGCGGTCTCGCACGAGCTGCGCACCCCGCTCGCGCGGCTGCTGGCACTCCTCGAGACGGCGCTCCTGCCGGGCTCGAGCCCGGCGGAGCTGATCGAGCGAGCCCGCTCGGAGGCGGTCCAGATGGGCGAGCTCATCGACGACGTCCTGTTCCTGAGCGAGCTGGAGGGGGGCCGCGAGGTCGTCTCCCTGGGCTCGACCCGCGCGCTGCCGGTGCTCGAGCACGTGCTCGACGAGGTGCGCGAGCGGGCCGAGCGGGCCGGAGTCACCCTCCGGCTGGTCTGCCCCGCATCGTTCGAGTTGCCGCTCCGGCACCGGATGCTCGAGATCGTGGCCAAGAACCTGGCCGAGAACTCGATCCGCTACGCGGGTCCCGGGACGACGTTCACCCTGACCGGGCGTGAGGACGGAGCACCCGCGCTCGAGGCCTCGGACGACGGGGCAGGCGTGAGGGAAGAGGAGCTGCCGCGGCTCTTCGAGCGCTTCTACCGCGCCGACGCCGCGCGTGCCTCGCGCGGGACCGGGCTCGGCCTCGCCATCGTCAAGCACGTCGTCAGCTCGGCCGGCGGGTCCGTCGAGGCTCTCGCCCCGCCCCGGGGGGGGCTGACGATCCGGTGCGCGTTCCCCGCCTCGCGGAGGTGAGGCGCCGCCGCACGCCCGGCGCTGCATAATCGCGCGTTCACCGACCGTTCACCGGGGGACCACGCCGTGCGACTTCGACTCGTTCCACAGAATCGCGAGTTCTTCACGCTCCTCGCCAGCGCCTCCACGAACGCGGTCGAGATCGCGCGACTGCTGGTGGAGCTCCTCGGCCGCTTCCCCGAGGGCGCCGAGCTGATCCCGCGCATCAAGGAGAGCGAGCACACCGGCGACCGGTTCACGCACGAGGTCGTCGGGCTGCTGAACCGCACGTTCGTGACGCCCTTCGACCGCGACGACATCTACCGGCTGGCCGCAGCCATCGACGACATCTGCGACAACGTCGACGAGGCGGCGGACAACCTGGCCTCCTACGGCGCCCGCAGCGTCCCGGCGAAGGCGCGAGCCCAGGCCGACGTGATTTTGCGGGCCACCGTCAAGCTCGACGAGGCGGTGCAGCGCCTGGAGGGCTTCAAGGACTCGAGCGCCGAGCTCGAGGCGCTGCGCGAGCTGGAGGACGAGGGCGACCGACTCGTCCGCGACGGCATCGCCGAGCTCTTCCGGGGGGAGCGAGACCCGGTCTCGATCATCCGCTGGAAGGACATCCACGAGCGGCTCGAGGAGGCCGTGGACGCCTGCGAGAACGCCGCCGACGTCCTCGAGGCGATCCTCGTCAAGAACAGATGAGGTACCGACCGCAGACCGGGAACCCGCCGCAGAGGGCATAAGACATGGAGGTCGTCCTCCTCTGCGTCGTCATCGTCGTCGCGCTCGGGTTCGACTTCACGAACGGTTTCCACGACACCGCGAACGCGGTCGCCACCTCGGTCTCCACCCGCGCGCTCTCTCCACGGCTGGCCGTCGCGATCGCCGCCAGCGCGAACCTGGCCGGCGCGTTCGCCACCACGGCCGTCGCGAAGACAGTGGGGCAGGGGATCATCGACTCCGGGCTCGCGACGACCCACACGATCCTTGCCGCCCTCGTGGGCGCGATCGCGTGGAACCTGCTCACGTGGTGGTGGGGCCTCCCGTCGAGCTCCTCGCACGCGCTCTTCGGCGGCCTGATCGGTGCCGCCCTGGCGCAATCGGGGACGAGCGGCGTCGAGTGGCACGGACTCGCGCACAAGGTGGCGATCCCCGCTCTGCTCGCGCCCACGATCGCCTTCGCGGCCGGCTTCGGGCTCCTGCTCGTCCTCTACTGGGCCTTCGGGACGTGGGTCTCGCCCGGCATCGGCAACCGTGGGTTCCGCCTCGGGCAGCTCGCGTCCGGCACCTTCATGGCGTTCACGCACGGCGCGAACGACGCACAGAAGACGATGGGCGTGATCGCGCTCGCGCTCTTCGCACACGGGTCGATCGACGAGTTCCACATCCCTCTCTGGGTGAAGATCTCTGCCGGCATCGCGATCGCGGCCGGGACCTACTCCGGCGGCTGGCGCATCATGCGCACGCTCGGGCAGCGCCTCTACAAGATGGAGCCCGCCGCAGGCTTCGCCGCGCAGACCTCGGCGAGCATCACGATCTTCCTCGCGACCCGGCTCGGCTACCCGCTCTCGACGACGCACACGATCTCGGGGGCCGTGCTCGGCGCAGGCGCGACGCGGCGGCTGTCGGCCGTCCGCTGGGGCATCGCGGGGAACATCGTCACCGCCTGGATCCTGACGATCCCGGCCGCCGGAATCGTCGCCGCCGCGGTCTACTGGCCCGTCGTCTGGATCTTCTGACGCGCCGTGCGTGAGGACGACGTGAGCGCGCCGCCCGTCCGCGCCGCCGGCGGGATCCTCTCGCGGCGCACGGAGACGGGCCTCGAGGTGCTCGTCGTCCACCGGCCGCGCTACGACGACTGGGGGTTCCCGAAGGGGAAGTGCCTCGCCCACGAGAGCGACGAGGCGTGCGCGCTTCGAGAGGTCGATGAGGAGACGGGCTTCCGCTGCCGCCTCGGGCAGGACGTCGGCGCGACGTCCTACGTCGACTCGCGCGGTCGCCCGAAGGAGGTCCGCTACTGGACGATGGAGGCGCTGGCCGGCTCCTTCAGGCCGGGCGACGAGGTGGACGAGATCCGCTGGCTCGGCCTCGTCCAGGCGATCGCCCTGCTCACCTACGAGCGCGACCGGCTCCTGCTCATGGACGCCGCGTCCCGACTCTAGCGCTTCGGCACGGGGTCGAAGCGGTACCCGACGCCGCGCCGGGTGTGGATGAACTCGTGCTCCGACGCGCGCCGGTCGATCTTGCCGCGGAGCCGGCGCACGAAGACGTCGACCGTACGGTCGCGGTAGCGCTGCCGGCGACCCCAGATCCGCTGCATCAGCTCCTCGCGTGTGACCACACGCCCACGCTCGAGCGCGAGCGCGTACAGGAGGCGGAACTCCATCGGCGTCAGCTCCGCGCTCGTGCCGCCGACATAAGCCTGCACGTGACCCGGGTCGAGCACGAGCTCCTCGAGCTCGATCCTGTCGCCGCGCGCGGCGACCTGAGGGCGCATCCCGCGCCGCGCGCACGCCCTGACGCGCGCAACCAGCTCCTTCATCGCGAAGGGCTTCACCAGGTAGTCGTCGGCGCCGAGCTCGAGTGTCCGGATGCGGTCCTCCTCGGTCCCGCGCGCGCTGATGACGATGATCGGCGTCCCGATCCCCTCCTCCCGCGCGGTCTCGATCAGCCGCCAGCCGTCGAGCCCGGGCAGCATCAGGTCGAGCACGCAGACGTCGGGGTGCTCGTAGCGCAGGCGGGCCAGCCCCATGTCCCCCTTGGTCACCCAGAGGGGGTCGAAGCCGGCGACGACGAGGTGGTCGGCGATCCCGCCCGCGATCACGTCGTCGTCCTCGACGATCAGAACCCCGCCCCATCTACCGAATCTTCGCTGCGGGCCTCAGTCCCGAGGGTTCACGGCCGGTGCGAAGGTGGTGAACAGGTGGTGTCGGCACGCCGGCGCCCTGCGGCAGCAACCGGTTCGACTCCACCCGTTCTCCAAGTCTCAGCCCAGGACGAGGAGGAGTCGCCCGACACTCGCCGTGACACCACTCAATGGGAGGAAACGAATGAGACGAACGTTCAGGCACTCGCGCCGCGCCGCCGCCGCCCTGGTCGCACTCGCCGCGATCGCCGCCTCGGTGACCGCCGCGACGAGCCTTGCCGGCGGGGAGAGGCTGGCGGGACGGATCACCGCCGACGGGTCGAGCACGGTCGGCCCGTACACGTCCGCGGCCGCCGAGCTGTTCCAGAAGAAGGAGTCCGGCGTGCAGATCACGGTCGGCATCTCCGGCACCGGCGGCGGGTTCCAGCGCTTCTGCAACGACGAGACGGATCTCTCGAACGCGTCGCGGCCGATGAGGCTCTCGGAGGCCCAGAGGTGCGCCGCCAAGGGCGTCAGGTGGGTGGCGTTCACGATCGCGAACGACGGCGTCTCGATCGTCGTGAACAAGGACAACACGTGGGTCAAGTCCGCCTGCATGTCGACCGAGCAGCTGAAGCGCATCTGGCAGCCCGGCTCGAAGATCGACAACTGGAAGGAGATCGACTCCACCTACCCCGACACGAAGCTGAAGCTGTTCGGCCCCGGCACGGACTCCGGCACCTTCGACTTCTTCACGGCGGCGATCAACGGCAAGGAAAAGGCGAGCCGGTCCGACTACTCGCCGTCCGAGAACGACGACGTGCTGGTGCAGGGCGTCGCCGGCGAGAAGGGCGGCCTCGGCTACTTCGGCTACTCCTACTACGTCGAGAACCGAGACAGGCTGCGCCTGATCGCCGTCAATGCGGGCAACGGCTGCATCGCCCCGAACGTGAAGACGATTCAGGCCTACCGCTACAAGCCGCTCTCGCGGCCGCTCTTCATCTACGCGAAGCTCGGCTCGTTCTCGCGGCCCGAGGTGCGGGCCTTCATCAAGTACGTCCTCGACAACGAGCGGGAGATCGCCAGGCGCTCGAAGTACGTCTCGCTGACCGCCAAGCAGCTCCGGAAGTTCCGCTACCAGTACGGGCAGGCGGTCCTGAAGGCCAGGCGCTAGCCCGGATCGGAGCATGACGCGAGGAGGGGGCGAGATTCGCTCCCTCCTCGCGTCACTAGATCTTCACCACATGTTCACATGTCATCGACCCATGAGCCGCGCGGGCCGCGAAACGATGCGGGCATGACGCTCCGCGTCTCAGCGGTCTGCGCTCTCGCCCTCGCCGCGTGCCTGCTCGCGGCGGGGTGCGGAGGCTCCGACGGCGGAAACGGGGGCGACGGCCTCTCCGGCCGGATCACGGCGGACGGCTCCAGCACGGTCGGCCCGTTCACGAGCTACGCAGCCGAGGCGTTCCAGAAGCTGCACTCCGGCGTCCAGATCACCGTCGGCATCTCCGGCACCGGCGGCGGCTTCGAGCGCTTCTGCGCCGGCGAGACCGACCTCTCGAACGCCTCGCGGCCGATCAAGGACGAGGAGACCGCGGCCTGCAAGGAGGCGGGCATCGAGTACGTCGAGCTCCAGGTCGCGAACGACGCCCTCTCGGTCGTCGTCAACAACGGCAACGACTGGGCCGAGTGCCTGACCGTCGAGCAGCTGAAGCGCATCTGGGAGCCGGGATCGAAGCTGTCGCGCTGGAACCAGGTCGATCCGGCCTTTCCGGACGAGAAGATCGTCCTGTTCGGCCCCGGCACCGACTCCGGCACGTTCGACTTCTTCACCGCTGAGATCGTCGGCGAGGAGGGCGCCAGCCGGTCCGACTACCAGGCCTCCGAGAACGACAACGTGCTCGTCCAGGGGGTCAAGGGCCAGCAGGGCGCGCTCGGCTACTTCGGGTTCTCGTACTACGACCAGAACCGCGCCGGCCTGAAGGCGCTCGCGGTCGACTCCGGCGGGGGCTGCGTGGCGCCGGGCGTAGCGACGGCCCAGGACGGCACCTACAAGCCGCTCTCGCGGCCGCTTCTCGTCTACGTGAAGCGCTCGGCGCTCGAGCGGCCCGAGGTGAAGGCGTTCCTCGACTACGTCGTCGACGAGGCGAAGCAGATCGCCGAGGCGTCGCTCTTCGTGCCGCTGACGGACTCGCAGCTCGGCGAGGCGCGGCAGCGCCTCGACGAAGCCGGGTAGATGGCGACCCCAGAGGTCGCTCTCCCGCGGACGCCGACGCTCCGCGCGTCCCGGCCCCGCTTCGGCGAGGCTCTCGTCAAGGCGCTGCTCGCGCTCTGCGCCCTCGTGTCGATCCTGACCACGGTCGGGATCATCGCGGCGCTGCTCCAGCCGTCGGTCTCCTTCTTCCGGGAGATCTCGATCGTGGACTTCCTGACCGGCACGAACTGGGCCCCGCTCTTCGAGCCGGCGCACTTCGGCGTCGTGCCGCTGCTCGTCGGCACCGTGTCCTGCACCTTCTGGGCCTGCCTGGTCTGCATCCCGTTCGGCCTCGGCTCGGCGATCTACCTGAGCGAGTACGCGCGGCCGCGCACCCGGAAGGTCCTGAAGCCCGCGCTCGAGCTGCTCGCCGGCATCCCGACCGTCGTCTTCGGCTACTTCGCCCTCACGTTCGTCACGCCGCTCCTGCGCGACCTCGGCCTCGGGGTCGAGATCTTCAACGCCCTCAGCGCGGGTCTGGTCATGGGCGTGATGCTGATTCCCACCGTCGCCTCGCTGTCGGAGGACGCGATGACCGCCGTGCCGCAGTCGCTCCGTGACGGCGCCTACGCGCTCGGAGCGACCCGGCTCCAGGTGGCGACGCGGACGGTCGTCCCGGCGGCTGTCTCCGGCATCGTCGCGAGCTTCGTGCTCGGTATCTCCCGCGCCGTCGGCGAGACGATGATCGTCCTGATCGCCGCCGGGCAGCAGCCGCAGCTGACCTTCGACCCGCGCGTTGCGATCGAGACGATGACGGCGTTCATCGCCGCGACCGGCCAGGGCGACGTGCCCCGCGGGACGATCGAGTACAACACGATCTTCGCGGTCGGGATCACCCTGTTCGCGATCACGTTCGTCCTGAACATGCTCTCGATCCGCCTCGTCCGCAAGTACCGCGAGGTGTACGAGTGAGCAGGCTCCGCAGCTCCAGGGGCACGCGCCGGGGACGCGGACTCGTCTTCCAGCTCGGACTCTGGCTCTCGTTGGCCGTCGGGTTCGTCACGCTGGGGGCCCTCCTCGTCCAGGTCTTCACCAAGGGGCTCTCGCGCGTGGACGGAAAGCTGCTGACGGAGCCCCCGTCGTTCGACCCGCTGATCGCGGGCGCCCGCCCGGCGATCCTGGCCACGTTCTGGCTGATGGGGATCGTCTTCTTCCTCGCGGTCCCGGTCGGCATCGGCACGGCGATCTACCTCGAGGAGTACGCCCGCAAGGACCGGTGGTACAACCGGCTGCTCGAGGTCAACATCCAGAACCTCGCAGCCGTGCCCTCGATCGTGTACGGCATCCTCGGGCTCGCGTTCATCGTCCGCGGCCTCGGGCTCGACCGGGTCGTGCTGGCCGGTGGGATGATCCTGACGCTGCTCGTCCTGCCGACCGTGGTCATCGCCTCGCGAGAGGCGCTGCGCGCGGTGCCAGGGTCGATCCGGGAGGGGGCGTTCGCTCTCGGCGCGACGCAGTGGCAGGTCGTCTGGCGGCAGGTTCTGCCAGCCGCGATCCCGGGGATCGCCACCGGCTCGATCCTCGCCCTCTCTCGGGCGATCGGCGAGACGGCGCCACTGATCATGGTGGGGGCCGTCACCTACATCTCGTTCAACCCGACCCTGCTCGGCCCGTTCACCGCGCTGCCGATCCAGATCTACAGCTGGACGAACCTGCCGCAGGAGGAGTTCCGGGTGCTCGCGGCGGCCGCGATCGTCGTCCTGCTAGTGATTCTGCTCGCGATGAACTCGTTCGCGATCTTCATTCGCAACCGCTATCAGAAGAGGTGGTGATGACCCCAGAGAGCCAAGCGACGCCGGTGCGGCTGGCCGCGCCGTCGACCCTCGACCAGCGCGACGATGGAACAACCGCCCCATTCCGCGAGGTCGTCTTCGACGTCGGCGACGCGACCGTCACCTACGACGGCTCTCCGGCCGTCAAGGGCGTCTCGCTCGAGATCTACCGCAACCAGGTGACCGCGATCATCGGGCCGTCCGGCTGCGGGAAGAGCACCTTCATCCGCTGCTTCAACCGGCTGAACGACCTGATCCCGAGCGCTGCCGTCCACGGCCGCTTCCTCTACCACGGCGAGGATCTCTACGGCGCTCAGGTCGACCCGGTCGAGGTGCGGAAGCAGATCGGCATGGTCTTCCAGAAGCCGAACCCGTTCCCGAAGTCGATCTACGACAACGTTGCCTTCGGGGCCCGGGTCCTCGGCATGAAGTCCGGCCTCGACGAGCGCGTCGAGCGGGCCCTCGAGCAGGCGGCGCTCTGGGACGAGGTCAAGGACCGGCTGAAGAAGGGCGCGCTCAGCCTCTCCGGCGGCCAGCAGCAGCGGCTCTGCATCGCGCGGGCCCTCGCCACCGAGCCCGAGGTGATCCTGATGGACGAGCCCGCTTCCGCGCTCGATCCGATCGCGACGACCCGGATCGAGGACCTGATGCACGAGTTGAAGCGCGACTACACGATCCTGATCGTCACGCACAACATGCAGCAGGCCGCGCGCGTCGCCGACATGACCGCGTTCTTCAGCGTCGAGCGGGCCGCCGAGGGCCAGCGCCACGGCATCCTGGTCGAGTACGACCGCACCGACAAGATCTTCACGCAGCCGGCCGACAAGCGCACCGAGGACTACGTGACGGGACGGCTCGGATGAGACGCTCGTTCCAGGAGGAGCTCGCGCAGCTCGAGGCGACGCTGCTCGAGGAGGGCGAGCTCGTGCTGCGGGCGATCCGCGGCGCCACGAAGGCTCTCGCCGAGTCGGACGCCGGTCTCGCGGACGAGGTGATCGCGTTCGACGACGACGTCGACCGGCAGTTCGTCGCGATCGAGTCCGGGATCGAGTCCATGCTGGCACGCCAGACGCCCGTGGCGATCGACCTGCGGCTCGTGCTGGCGATGCTGCACATCAACCTGCATCTCGAGCGGATGGCCGACTACTGCGTCACGATCGCGAAGCTCGTCAAGCTCGCGTCCGGGCTCTCGTCGGAGCCGCGGCTGCTGGACGGGTTCGAGGAGATGGGGGAGCGGGCCGAGGAGATGCTCCGCGTCGCGCTCAACTCCTTCTCGGCGCGCAACCTGGCCCGCGCGGAGTCGCTCGTCGAGCTGGACGAGCTGATCGACGGGGCCAACCGGAGGGCCGCCGAGCAGATCCTGGCGCTGGGAAGCGACGTCGAGCTGCGCGAGTGGGGCCTGCGCATGCTGATGGTGTCCCGCTGCCTCGAGCGGATCGGCGACCACGCCGTCGACATCGGCGAGCAGACCGCGTACCTCGTGACGGCGCAGTTCCGCGAGTTCACGGATGCCTCGCGCGCCGAGCGCGCCTCCGGCGGCGGGCCGGGGCAGGCCGAAGGAGCACCCTGAACCGCCCCGAGGTCCTCTTCGTCTGCGTCCGGAACGCGGGCCGCAGCCAGATGGCGGCCGCGCTGATGCGTCACCGAGGTCAGGGCAGCGTCGAGGTTCGTTCGGCCGGCAGCGACCCGGGCGAACGGGTCAACCCTGTGGTGGTCGAGGTCCTGGAGGAGCTTGGCCTGGACGTGTCGGACGCGTTTCCCAAGCCCGTGACCGACGACCTCGTCCGCGCCGCGGACGCGGTCGTGACGATGGGGTGCGGCGACGCGTGCCCGATCTATCCGGGGAAGCGATACGAGGACTGGCCCGTCGAGGATCCCGAGGGGAAGCCGATCGAGGACGTGCGGCGGATCCGGGACGAGATCGACCGCCGCGTGCAGGAGCTGCTCGAGAAGGTGACGTAGCCGACCAATCGAGCCGCTCCCGTAGCATTGCGCCCCGTGGAGCAACTCGTGGAGATCACACGCCGAGGCCTTGGGTACCCGGCGAAGGCTGCATGAACGGCTTCTCCCTGTCAGGGTCCTCGCTCAGGCGCGTCCTGGGCGCCGGAACGCTCGGCTTCGGCGTGCTCGGCGTCGCCAGCCCGAGGACGCTGGGGCGGATGCTGGCCGTCGACGAGGAGACCGCCCGGGCGATCGGCTTCCGGGACCTCGGGAGCGGGTTCGCGCTCCTCCGTGGCGGCCGGGCCGCACTCGTCCAGCGCATCGTCTTCGACCTCTCCGACGCGCGCCTGCTGGCCGGGCAGCGCAAGCCGGTCGCAGCCGCAATCGCGCTCGCGTTCGCGGGACTCTGCGCATACGCCCTGGCCTCCGAGTAGCCATCTCGCCGCCCGTTCCCACGCCCCTCCCCTCCGGGGCCGAGCTCCGCGTCACCGGCCCGCTCGCGCCGGTCGCGGTCGTGTGCGTGAACGGCGGCTCGGGGCGGGACGTGCCCGGCACCTGGAGCGCCTCGGTCGAATACGTCGTGCGCCGGCTGGCGCCTCGGTTCCCCCGTGTCGGCTTCGCGGAGGTGCGATACCGGATCAAGTCGTGGCACCGTCTCGAGATGTGCACCGAGGACTGTCGCGAGGCGGTGTCGGCCGCGGTCGGCGCGGGCGCGCGGCGGATCCTCCTCCTCGGCTACTCCATGGGCGGCGCCGTCGCGATCCGGGCGGCCGCGGACCCCTCGGTGGGGACGGTCGTCGGGCTCGCGCCCTGGATCCCCGAGCGGCTGCCGCTGCATACCTTGCGCGGGCGCCGCCTCGTCGTCTTCCACGGCGCGCTCGACCGCTACCTGCCGGGCCTCCCGGGCGTCAGCCCGGCGAACTCGCGGCGCGGCTTCCAGCGCGCCCGGGCCGCCGGCGTGGACGGCACGTACGCCCTGATCGCCGGCGCCGTGCACCCGATCGCGCTCCGCGCCCCGTGGGGAGGCCTCGTGCCGGTCTCCCGCGCACGGCGCTGGGCCGAGCTCGTCGCCGGCGAGGTGGCTCGCTTCGAACGCGGAAAGTAGCGGACTAGGCCTGCGCGGGCTCGAGGCGGCGCCGCTCGAGCTGATCCTCGGTCGGCCGCCGCACGTTCCACACGATCCTCAGCTTCTCGAGGCCGCGGATCACGAGCCACGAGATGTCGATCTGCCACCGGTGTAGCCCGTGGCGGGCCGAGCTCGGGAACGCGTGGTGATTGTTGTGCCAGCCCTCGCCGAAGACGAGTGCCGCGACGAGCCAGTTGTTCCGCGCCTCGTCGCGCGAGCGGTAGTGCTGCCTGCCGAACATGTGGCAGATCGAGTTGACGCTGAAGGTGGCGTGCTGGTACAGGAAGATCCGGAGCAGGCCGCCCCAGACCATCGCCTCGAGCCCGCGGTCGACCGAGCCGCCGACGAGGTAGCCGATCCCGAACGGGATTCCGAGCGTGAGCACGACCCAGAACAGGTAGAGCCGGTCGATCCAGCGAACGAGCCGGTCCTCGTAGAGGTCCTTGCCGTACTCGCGCCCGCGCTCCATCCCCTTCAGCCGGAAGAGCCAGCCGACGTGGGCGTGGGCGAAGCCCTTGAGGGCGCCGAGCACGCCGTCCCCGTGGCCGACGTGCGGGGAGTGGGGATCGCCCTCCTGGTCCGAGAGGGCGTGGTGCTTGCGGTGGTCGGTCACCCACTGCGTCAGCGGGCCCTGCATCGTCATGCAGCCGAGGATCGCGAGCAGCGCCTTGACGGGCGCGCTCGTCTCGAACCCCTTGTGGGTGAAGTAGCGGTGGAAGCCGATCGTGGTGCCGAAGGCGATCACCGTGTACATGACCACGAGCAGGATCAGGTCGAGCGGGTGGAAGGCGACGCCCCAGAGGACTCCCATCGCCGAGAAGAGCCCGATCGGAGGCACCGCCACCGCGAGCAGCGTCACCACCTGGCTCGGGAGGCTCGTCCGGCGACGGACGGTGGCGATGGGCGGGGCGGCCGAGACGACTTCGTTCATCTGCCGCCAGTGTAGCCCGCTCCCACTCGACAACCGCTCCGCCGGGGTGTTCGAATACTCCCTCGATGAGGATCGCGATCGTCGGCGCCGGCATCTCCGGCCTCGGAGCGGCCTACCTGCTCGCGCGCGGGCACGACGTCGAGCTGTTCGAGCGTGCGGGCTCCGCCGGCGGGCACACGAACACGGTCAGCCACTGGGTCGGCGGCCGGCGGCTCGGGCTGGACACGGGCTTCCTCGTCCACAACGAGCGCAACTACCCCAACCTGCTGCGCCTGTTCCGCGAGCTCGGCGTCCGCACGCAGGACGCCGAGATGTCGTTCTCGGTCACGTGCGGGCGCTGCGCGCTCGAGTACTCCGGCCGGCGGCCGTTCGCCCAGCGGCGGAACCTCGCGCGCCCGCGCTTCGCCTCGCTGCTCTACGAGATCGGGCGCTGGCTGCGAACCGCGCTCCGCAGCCTGGAGGAGCGCGACTACGAGCGCCACACGCTGGGCCGCTACCTGGCCGAGCGCGGCTACTCGCCCCGCTTCCGGGACCACTTCCTGATCCCGCTCACCTCGGCCCTCTGGTCGACGGCCCCCGAGCGGGCCCTCGACTTCCCCGCCGCCTACGCGATCCGCTTCTTCGACCACCACGGGATGCTCGGCTTCGGCCGCTTCGGCTGGAGGACCGTGTCCGGCGGGAGCCGCGCGTACGTGCGCGCCCTCGAGCAGCGGCTCGGCGGGCGGCTCCACACCGGCCTCGGCGTCCGAGCCGTCCGCCGTACTCCCGGCGGCGTCGAGCTGACCACCGAGGACGGCGTCACGAGGGCCTTCGACAAGGTCGTGATCGCGACGCACGCCGACCAGGCGCTGGCGCTCCTCGCCGATCCCGCGGACGAGGAGCGGCGTACGCTCGGCGCCTTCCGCTACACGACGAACGAGACCGTCCTGCACACGGACGAGTCGTTGCTGCCGCGCTGCGCGAAGGCCCGGGCTTCGTGGAACTTCCAGCGGCCGGACTGCTCGTCGGCGACCGGGAAGCCGACGATCACGTACTACCTGAACCGCCTGCAGGCGCTCGAGGAGGACCGGCACTACAGCGTCACGCTGAACCGCACCGCCGCGATCGACCCCGCCCGGGTGATCGCCCGCTTCGACTACCACCACCCCCTCTACACGCTGGAGAGCCTCGCCGCCCAGCGCAAGCTCGGGGAGCTCTCCGGCCGCCGGAACACGTACTACGCGGGCGCCCACCACGGCAACGGCTTCCACGAGGACGGCCTCGTGTCGGGCGTGCGCGCCGCGGCGGCGCTGGGCGTGGCCTGGTGAGAAGCGCGATCTACACCGGCACGCTCGTGCACGCTCGCCGTGCCCCCGTCGAGCACGCGTTCCGCTACCCGGTCTCGTACTTCCTCGTCGACCTCGACGAGACGGCGGCGCTGGAGCGGCGGCTCCGGCTCCTCTCGGTCGACCGGCCGAACGTCGTCTCCCTCTACGCCCGCGACCACTTCGACGACGACGGCCGCTCGCTGAAGGAGAAGGTCGTGCGCTTCGCCGGCGAGCGCGGCGTCGACCTCGAGGGCGGACGCGTGCTCATGCTCACGCAGCTCCGCGTGCTCGGCTACGTCTTCAACCCGGTCACCTTCTCGTGGTGCTACGGGGCGGACGGGGAGCTTCGCTGCATCGTCGCCGAGCTGAGCAACACCTTCGGCGAGCGGCTGCCGGAGCTCCTCGCGGGCGACCGGCTCCGCTACGAGCACGACAAGCGTCTCCACGTCTCCCCGTTCATGGGCCTCGAGCAGCGTTACCGCTATGCCTTCTCGGAGCCGGCCGAGCGGGTGTCGGTCCGGATCGACGTGCTCGAGGGCGAGGGCAGGCCGCTCCGGGCGACGCTCAACGCGCGGCGGCGGGAGCTGACGAACGCGAGCCTGGCCCGGGCGCTCCTGCGCTACCCGCTGATGCCGGTGCAGGTGATCGGCCTGATCCACTGGCAGGCCCTGCGCCTGTGGTTGAAGCGCGTGCCGTTCCACCACAAGCCGCCCTTCGTACCCGGTCAGGGCTCGGTTCGCTGAGTACGTACGAGAGAAGCCTCCGCGAGGCCCCGGCCGCCCGCGCGCGGCCGCTCGAGCGCGTCGCCCGCGGCCTGCTCGACCGGGCCCTCGCGCACCTGGAGGCCGGCGCCCTCGAGGTCGTCCTTCCGGACGGCTCGGCGCGCCGCTTCGGCGCCGGACGGCCCGTCCGCGTGACGATCGAGAGCCCGAACCTGTTCCGGCGCCTGGCAACGCGGGGCAAGCTCGCTCTCGGCGAGTCGTACACCGCCGGCGAGTGGCGCGCGGACGACCTCGTCGCCTTCTTCGAGCTGCTGCTGCGAAACGCCGACGCGGCCGCCGCCCGGCACCCGACGCTCCTGCGGGTCCTGGCCGCCCGGCCGCGGCTGCGCACCCGCAACGGCCTGCGCCGCTCGCGCCGGAACATCGCGTACCACTACGACCTCGGGAACGACCTGTTCGCCCTCTTCCTCGACGAGACGATGACCTACTCGTGCGCCGTCTTCGAGCGGCCCGGCGAGCCGCTCGAAGAGGCCCAGCGCACGAAGTACCGCCGGATCTGCGAGCACCTGCGACTCAGCCCCGCCGACCGCGTCCTCGAGATCGGCTGCGGGTGGGGCGGCTTCGCGATCCAGGCCGCGAAGGAGTACGGAGCGCGGGTCACCGGGCTGACGATCTCCGCCTCCCAGGCCGAGCTCGCCCGGCGGCGGGTGGCGGAGGCGGGCGTCTCCGACCTGGTCGAGATCGTCCTCGCCGACTACCGGGAGCACCGGGGTTCGTACACGAAGGTCGCCTCGATCGAGATGCTCGAGGCGATCGGGGAACGGCAGTACGCGACCTTCTTCGCGACGTGCGACCGGTTGCTCGAGCCCGGCGGCATCGCCTGCATCCAGACGATCCTCGTGCCGGACCAGCGCTGGGACCGCTACCGCAGGACGCCCGACTGGATCGAGCGGTACCTCTTCCCCGGCTGCCTGATCCCCTCGCTGACGGCGCTGACGCGCGCGACGACGCAGGCGTCGAGGCTGATGGTCCACGAGGTCGACGAGATCGGCGTCCACTATGCCGAGACGCTGCGCCGGTGGCGCGCGCGGTTCCACGAGCGGCTCGACGACGTGCGCAGGCTCGGCTACGACGAGCGCTTCGTGCGCACCTGGGACTTCTACCTCGCCTACTGCGAGGCTGCTTTCCGGGTGCGGTCGCTGCGCGACGTGCAACTCGTGCTGACGCGGCCCTTCAACGAAGCCCTGGCAAGTTGATCCCGCTCTACGAGGTGCTCGAGCGGATCCGGTTCCGCGCGTTCCTGACGAAGCTGTACCGGGTCCGGGTCGACGGCGCCGAGCGGATCCCCGAGCGCGGCCCGGTCATCCTCGTCGCGAACCACGAGTCTCTGATCGACCCGTGGATCCTCGCGCTCGCCACCAGGCGGCATCTCCGCTACATGGCCAAGTCGGAGTTCTTCAAGTACTCGCTGACGCGGCTCGTGATGAATCTCTTCGGCACGTTCCCGATCGAGCGCGGCGGCGCGGACGCGGACGCGCTCGGCCGCGCCGGCGAGCTGCTCGAGCAGGGGGAGGCGCTCGGCATCTTCCCCCAGGGCACGTGCCTGCCCTTCCGCAGCCGGCGGTGGCGCAGCGGCGCGGCGAGGATCGCGCTCGCGAGCGGCACTCCGATCGTGCCCGTCTGCATCGTCGGCACCGAGAAGGCGCTCCGTCCCCACCGCCCGAAGCTCGGGCGGCCGCGCATCCGCATCCTCATCGCCGAGCCGCTGGAGGTGACGCGGCAGGAACCGACCGTCGCCGCCGCCCGGGCGCTGACCGCCCGGATCGAGGAGACGATCGCCGACCTGCGGCGCCCCTTCGGGCCGCCCGCGCACGTCTGGATCGACTGATGGCGTGGTGGACGCTGCTGCTGCTCGGCTGGGGCGTGGTGTCGGCGCTGATGCTCGGGCTCTGGCTGGTCCAGACCCGCACCGGGAACGCCACCGCCGTCGATGCGGGCTGGGCGGTCAGCCTGGCGCTGCTGGCGGGCCTCTACGCCTTGCTCGGCAGCGGTTCCTCGGAGCACCGCGCCCTGATCGCGGTGATCGCAGGGCTCGAGAACGCGCGGCTCGCCTGGCTGATCCTGGGCCGTGCCGGAGGCGAGCGGGAGGATTCGCGCTACCGGGAGCTCCGGGCGCGGTGGCGTGCGCGCGGGCGGGAGCAGCGGAGCTTCTTCGTCTTCTACCAGGCCCAGGGGCTGCTGGCGCTCGTGCTCTCGGCGCCCTTCCTCGCCGCCGCCTCGAACGGACACGACGGCCTCGAGCCGCTCGAGTGGGCCGGAGCCGGCGTCTGGCTCGCCGGCTCGTGCGTCGAGGCGCTCGCAGACGCCCAGCTGACCCGCTTCAAGCGTGACTCCTCACGCCGCGGACAGACGATGCGCACGGGCCTCTGGCGCTACTCGCGCCATCCGAACTACTTCGGCCAGTGGCTGACCTGGTGCGGCTACGCCCTCGTCGCCCTCGCCGCCCCGTGGGGGTGGGCCGGGCTCCTCTCCCCCGCGCTGATGCTCTACCTGATCCTCTTCGTCACCGGCGTGCCGCCCTCGGAGGAGCGCTCGCTCGCGAGCCGCGGCGAGGACTACCGGCGCTACCAGCGGGAGACGAGCGTCTTCGTGCCGTGGTTCCCGCGGCGGGCCGAGGGCCCGTGATCCGGATCCCCGATCCGGCCGTCCGAACCGTGATCGGGGTGAACTGTGCCCGGCGGCTCCGGCGCGAGCGGCGGGGCGGCGAGGCGCGGCAGCGGGCCTTCCTGGAGACGCTCCGCCGCTCCCCGATCGCCGAGCAGGTCGAGAAGCCGAACGAGCAGCACTACGAGCTCCCGGCCGAGTTCTTCCAGCTCGCCCTCGGTCCGCGCCTCAAGTACAGCTGCTGCCTGTGGCCGGCAGGGGTCGGCGACCTGCCGCGCGCCGAGGCCGCGATGCTGGCCCTCACCTGCGAGCGCGCGGAGGTCGAGGACGGGATGGAGATCCTCGATCTCGGCTGCGGCTGGGGGTCGCTGTCGTTCTGGCTGGCCGAGCACTATCCGCGGGCGCGCATCCTCGCCGTCTCCAACTCCCGGGTGCAGCGGGGGTTCCTCGAGCGCGAGATCGCCCGGCGGGGCTGCGCCAACCTCGAGGTCGTCACCGCCGACGCGAACGTGTTCGATCCGGGCCGGCGTTTCGACCGCGTGCTGTCGGTCGAGATGCTCGAGCACATGCGGAACTACGGGGCGCTGCTCGGGCGGATCGCGTCGTGGCTGGAGCCGGACGCGCGGTTCTTCGTGCACGTCTTCTCGCACCGCCGCTACGCCTATCCCTACGACACGTCCTGGATGGCGAGGCGGTTCTTCACCGGCGGGACGATGCCCTCGCACGCCCTGATCCCGACGCTCGCGACCGGCCTCGAGCCCGTCCGGCGCTGGTCCGTCGACGGCACGCACTACGCGCGAAGCGCGGAGGCGTGGCTCGCGCGGCTCGACGCGAACGCCGACGCCGCCCTCGAGGTGCTGGCGAAGGTCTACGGGCGCCGCCGGGCGCGGCGCCGGCTCGCGGACTGGCGCATCTTCTTCATGGCCTGCGCCGAGCTCTGGGGCTACGCCGGGGGGCGCGAGTGGCAGGTCTCGCACTACCTCTTCGCTCCGCGAGGCGCCGTCCGCTGAGAGACGCCCTGGACGTGGTCGGGGCGCGGCTCGAGCGGGGACTCGGGTTGCCGGCCTGAGCTCCGCCAGAACGCAAGACCGCGGCTGAACGCCCTCACGAGTACGGTTGGGACTCCGCGGGAAGGATGTCGCAGTGAGATCGATCGTCGAGGGCCTGCGCTACCTCAACCTGGCCGTCTTCACGGCGGTGGCCGTGGTCGCGATCAGGCAGTGGCGCCTGAGGAGGACACGCGCCGGGATCTGGGCGGCGCTGACCTTCGGCTCGCTCGCGCTCGTCGCCGACCTGGGCCCCGTCCTGCCGGAGGAGCCCGGGACGATCCCCGAGCACGTCCTGCTGCGCACGGTGATCGCCGTCCTCGTGTTGTTCCCGTACTTCCTGTACCGCTTCACGACGGCGTTCCAGCCGCCCTCCCTGGCCCTCGAGCGCCGGCTCGGGCTGATGACCGTGGCGGTCATCATCTGGACGTTCGCCCTGCCCCACGTCCCCGGCGATGGCGAGCCGAGGCCCGCCTGGTTCCTGGCCTACCTGGCCGCCTTCCTCCTCCACTGGACCGTCCTGTCGGTCGTCGTCGGGGTCCGCCTGTGGCGTGCCGGCGTGGGTCAACCGGCGGTTGCCCGCCGGCGCATGCGGATGCTGACGTTCGCCGCGGTCCTGCTCACCCTCTCGCTCCTGATCGGAGTCGGGGGAGCGAGCGACGACTCCCCGGTCTCGCTCGTCGCCGGCCTGCTCGTCACCCTCAGCGCCCTCGGCTTCCTCCTCGGACTGGCCCCGCCCACGCTGCTCCGCCTGATCTGGCGCCGGCCCGAGCAGGATCGGATGCGCGAAGTCACGGTCGGCCTCGTCCGCGCGACCAGCGAGGCCGAGGTCGTGCGCGAGGTGCTCCCGTCCCTGGCGCGGATGGTCGGTGGCCGCGCCGCCGCGCTCCTCGCCACGGACGGCCGCCTGATCGGCTCGCACGGCCTCTCGGAGGAGGAGGTCGCGCAACTCGGCTCTCGGGCGGAGGTGACGGCGGACGCGCACGTGCAGGAGGTCGAGGTCCCGGGCGTCGGGCGCCTGCTCGTCTGGACCTCCCCGTACTCCCCGTACTTCGGAGAGGAGGAGCTCGGGCTGATGAGCTCGCTCGGAGCGCTGATGGGACTGGCCCTCGATCGCGTCCATCTGTTCGCCCAGGAACGCGCGGCGCGCCTGGAGCTCGAGCGGGCGGACGAGGTGAAGTCGAACTTCATCTCGCTGGCAGCGCACGAGCTCCGTACGCCGGTGACGACGGTCTACGGGCTCGCCGAGACGATCCGGCACCGGGGCCCGCAACTCGATGCCGAGACGGTCGAGCACCTGCAGACCACCCTCGCCCAGCAGACGCGCCGGATGGCCGACCTCGTCGAGCAGTTGCTCGACCTCTCGCGCCTCGACGCGAAGGCGATCGAGATCCGGCCCGAACGGCTGCGCCTCGCGGCGCGGGTCGCCGAGGTGGTCGCCCTCGCCGCGGGGGACGAGTCGGGCTCGGTCGAGGTCGACGTCTCACCCGGACTCGAGGCCGACGTCGACCCGCAGGTGCTCGACCGGATCGTCTCGAACCTCGTCGTGAACGCGCTGCGACACGGCCGCGCCCCGGTGCGGATCACCGCCGCCCAGGAGAACGGGACGCTCCGGCTCTGCGTCGAGGATCGCGGCCCGGGCGTCCCCGGCGAGTTCGTGCCGCACCTGTTCGACCGCTTCATGCGCAGCGAGACGGCCCAGTCGAGCGGCCGCGGCAGCGGCCTGGGGCTCGCGATCGCCCGCTCCTACGCGCTGGCGCACGACGGCGAGCTCAGCTACGTGCCCGGCATCCCGACCGGCGCCCGCTTCGAGCTGACGGTCCCGGCCGGAAGCGCTACCTGATCGTCAGAGTGATTGACCTCAGGACGGACCTGCTGCCGTCCGGCCGCAGGCCCTGGAGCCGGTAGGCGACCTTCCCGTTGAGGCCCTTCGGAAGCTTGTCGCGCAGCGTGTAGCTCGCTCCGAGCGCGCCGCCCCTGGCGAGCACGGGGGCCTTGTTCACGTAGGTCTGCGCCTTGCCCCGCCGGCGGAGCAGGTTGTAGCCGAGCACGTCCACCTCCGAGCCGGTGCTCCACGTGACCAGAACGACGCGCTTGTCCTTGCCTTTCAGCTGCCGAGCCCTGAAGGCCTTCAGCCCGACGTTGGTCGGTGCGTCGACGACGGCGTCGTAGGCGCGGACGACGTCGATCACGTCGAACGGGACGCCCAGCGGCGGGGCGCTGTCTGCCGTCTGGGCGAGTGTCATCGTGCTGGCCGTGACGCTGTAGAGCTTGTGGTCGAGCGGGTCCGCGACGCTCACGGGCTCGATCGGGACGTCGATCGCGATCTTCCCGTTCGCCCCCGCCGTCGCGGTGCACGCGCCCGCGGCGGTGATCTCCCCGCCGAGCAGCGCGGGCGGGTACGTCATCGTCACGCCCCCGCCCACCGCCTGGATCGAGTTCTCGCCGTAGAAGCAGCGCAGCACGCCCCCGGCCGACTCGGCGTAGACGTGGAAGTTCCGGCCGCCGCCCGTGCACGCCGTCGCGCCCTGCGGGCAGGTGACCGCCGCGGGCGCGAGCCACTGGGTGTGCCAGACGAGCACGGGGTCGACGGTGCCCGGGACCGGCGTCAGGCTCAGGTTCGCCAGCGTCATCTCGACGCGGTAGCAGGGGACCGTGTTCGGATGGCACGAGGCCTGGGCCGGCTTGGTCAGCGTGGAGGCCAGGATGTCGAGGTTCGGCAGGTTGGCGCTGGTGGTCGAGTTCAGCTCGCGCACGCCGTCGCCGGGGGGATCGGCGGCGGCGTCGAGGAGGATCGGATCGGCCGCGACCGTCTGGCCGGCATGGAGACCCGTGCCGCCGTTCTGCTTGACGTACATCGTGTGGCCGATGTTGAGCGGGTTGTTCGCGTCGGAGTAGATGATGTGCGCCTCGCCCTGGGGGCCGACCCGCAGCTTGAAGAAGTCGCCCATCGCGGTCCGGTTTCCGCAGAGACCGCCCATCACCGTGGCGATGCTGCCGTCGTGGTTGTGATGCTCACCCGCGAGGATCGGCGCCGTGAACGCGACGGGCCCGGGGCCGTGGCCGTTGAGCGTCTGGGTCATGTACAGGCTCCAGACGCCGTTGACGGCATCGGGGCCGCCTCGCGGAGTTGGCGGTGGCACCGGGCCGAGCTCGCAGTCCGCGAACGGCGCCGCGGGCACCGAGGCCGGCGTCCCGTACCACGCGATGTCGAGTCGACCGTCGTCGCCCGCAGCCGCCCAGGTCATCACGTTGTTGTTCAGCCCGGGGGTCGGGATGGTCACCGGGGCCGACCACGTCACTCCCTCGTCGGTCGAGTACGAGTACCGCAGCGAGACATCGCCGATGTGGCCGAGCGCGTTGACCGCCGCCTGCTGCCAGACCGCGTACAAGTTCCCCGCGTTGTCGATCGCGAGCGAGGGGAAGTTCGCCCCGGTGCGCACCTTCTCGGGGGCCCCGAGATCCGACACGAGGAAGTCGTTGCAGCGCAGGCCGCTCGGGTCGCTGGTGTTGGGAACCGCCACCGGCGAGAAGGCGACCGGGATGCACCGGCCGATCCGGATCTTCGAGAAGGTCGCGTCGTCGTGGATCACGTACACGTGCTTGACCGCCTGCGCCAGGGGCGGCTGACCGACCTCCCCGGTCGTCGTCGCGACCGGGCTGACCTCGATGTTGCCCATGATCCCCTCGTCGCACGTTCCGAACCCGGCCACCTGGTTCGGAGGCGCGAACTGCAGGCCCGCGGCCGCACCCGGTACGGACCGGTAGACGACGAGGACGTTGTTGCCGGCGCCCGAGACCGGGCACATCGGGGCGCCCTGGCCGACGTTGTTGCTGGCCAGGTAGAGGCTGTTCGCGGTCGCGCCCACCGGGCCGGCGGCGGTCGGATCGCCGTCGATCGCGTACCACTGCCTGTCGACGAGCGTCGAGGGGACGCCGGTGTTGTTGCAGGGCCAGGTGTTCCCGTGGTCGTCCGACCGCGCGAGGCTGAAGTTCGCGAGGGTCAGGTCGTTGAAGTAGACGCGCCCGGCGCCGTCGACCGCCACCTCGGTGTCGCCGCCGCCGGCACAGGCGACGGACTTGCCGACCTTGGGCGTCGCGGCGGGGACCCACTTGAACGTCTTGCCTGCGTCGCGCGAGTGCCAGATCCAGCTCGTGTCCGACGCGAGCGAGGCCGGGACGCTCACGTAGATGCGCTGCGGGTCGGAGGGGTCGAGGCGGATGTCCGGCTCGAAGCCGGTGCCCTGGATGCCCGCGATCGTCGGCTGCCCGAAGGTGGGGGCATCCGCAGTTCGAGCCGCCACGCGCGCAACCTTGCCGGCCGGGGGCGCGGCGGCCCCGCGGGTCTCACCCACCGCGCGCGGCGCGGCCGGAGCGCGGCCGAGGACGACGCGGTCGTGGGAGAGGCGGGGCGCGGTCTCGCGCTCGGAAGCGGCGCTCCAGGAC
>JBHEMU010000138.1:0-5015 GCA_046262415.1 Gaiellaceae bacterium
GGCGAAAGGCCCTCGATCGAATCCACGTCGGGCTTCTCCATCATCTGCAGGAACTGGCGCGCGTAGGCGGAGAGCGACTCCACGTAGCGGCGCTGACCCTCGGCGTAGATCGTGTCGAAGGCGAGCGAGGACTTCCCCGAGCCGGACAGGCCGGTGATGCAGATCAGCGCATGCCGGGGCAGCCGGACGGTGATGTCCTTGAGGTTGTGCTCGCGCGCACCGTGGACGACGAGCTCGTCGGCGGCCATGACGGTCAGTCTAGCCGGTCGAACGTGTGTTCGCCGGCGCCGTCACGCGCTTCGCTAATCGTCGCGCCTCGTGCTCCGGGAGACGATCGCGTAGACGAGGACGCCGACGACGACGGCGACCACCGCGACCGCTACGAACTGACTCATGCCGGCCGTACGGGCGGCGAGGGCGAACCGGTTTGCCCGCCGCCGGGTGTCGCGGCTACGCGCAGAGCCGCTCGACGAGCCGGTACACGCGGCGCGCCTGCGGCACGTGGTCGAGCTCGAGGGGCCCGGCGACGACGGTGCCGTAGCCGAGCAGCTTGCCGAGGAGCGTCTCCTCCAGATCGAGGCTCTGGATCGAACGGAGCCGGACCGCCGAGGCTCGGCGCCTGAGCGTCCCGTGGACGACGAAGACCTTCTCCGTCGTGACGACCATGCGCGTGCGCTCCCACCGCCAGACCGCCCGGAGCGCCACGGCGGCGCCCGCGGCGACGAGCGGGGCGCCGAGGACCGTCAGCGGCCACCCCGCCGCGACGAGGAGGCCGCCCGCCGCGGCGAGCCCCAGGGCCCGCAGGAGCGGGCGCGCGAGCACGATCCCGTGGCGGCGGGCCTCGAGACAGATCTCCTCTTCGGGGGCGGAGAGCATCTCCGACTGCCTTCGTCGGGACACATGCCGCTCCTGCGTAGTGCCTCGTCCAGTAACGTTGCCGAGCTTCTGGGTCGCGAGCACACGAGTTTGCATCCGCGCGGTACGGGTCACACACTGCGCACTCATGAGAGAGACCGCACGCCGCGCCTTCATCGGGACCGTCGTCGCCGGCGGCGTCGTGGTGCTCGCGCTGGCGCTCTGGAAGATCCGGATCCTGCTGGCGATCCTCTTCCTCGCATTCATCATCGCCGCCGCGATGCGGCCCACGGTCGATGCCCTGCAGCGGCGGCGCATCCCGCGGGGCGTGAGCGTGCTGCTGCACTACTTCGGGATCCTCGGTGCGATCGGCGTCTTCATCTGGCTGGTCGTGCCGAAGGCGATCAACCAGGTGCAGGACGCGATCGACAACCTGCCCGAGGCGACCGAAGGGTCGAAGGGGATCAAGCACGAGATCCTCGAGGGCATCCAGGACCGCCTCGACCACCTGCCGTCGGGCGACGAGCTCCTCGACCCCGCGCTCGAGATCACGACGACCGCCTTCGAGGTCGTGATCGGCATCTTCTTCACGCTCGCGACGGCCGCCTACTGGATCTTCGAGCGCCAGCGGGCCCAGCGCCTCGTGCTCAGCCTCGTGCCGCGCCCGAAACGCCGCGTCGTACGGGACACGTGGGACCTGATCGACCTCAAGCTCGGAGCGTTCGTGCGCGGGCAGATCGTGCTGATCGTGCTCGTGGGCACGGTGCTCTCGATCTGCTTCGCGATCGCCGGGCTGCCGTACTGGATCCTCGTCGGCGCCTTCGGGGGCGTGGTCGAAATCGTGCCCGTGATCGGCCCGCTCGCGGCGGGCGCCCTGGCGGTGGGCGTCGGGCTGACCGAGTCGTGGCAGCTGGGCCTCGCCGCGGGCCTGATCGTGCTGATCGTCCGCCTGCTCGAGGACTACCTCGTCATCCCCAAGGTGCTCGGCGACGCGGTCGGACTCTCGCCCCTCGTCGTCCTCGTCTCGGTGACGGCGGTCGGGCTCCTCTTCGGCGGGTTCGCGGTGCTCCTGGCCGTCCCGCTCGCCGCGGTGCTGGCGACGCTGGTCGACGTGATCGTGCTGGACAAGAACCCGGCCGACGGGGACGTGCCGGCGGTCTTGTTCCCGGCACAGGACTCCGAGTAGGGCTACGGCGACCGGCGCAGGTCCGGACGGACCAGCTAGGCGGCGCTTGCGACGCCGACCTCCGGAGCAAGGCTTGCCCGTGCTCCGTCTGAGCCGACCGCACGAGCGCATCCGGGTAGAGACCCACGGTCCTAGGCCTTGCGCCAGCGCCCGAAGATCAGGCCGCCGAGCGTGAAGCCGAGGCCGAATGTTCCGATCGCGAAGCCGCCGATCGCCAGCGCCTTCCGCCACGTCGAGAGGCGCTGCCAGCGCCCGAGCGCCTCCTGCTCCTCCGTCGTCAGCGGCTCGCCGCGGCGCTGCTTGCGCAGGGCTCCCCCGGCGCGGAGGCCGAGGTAGAGATCGTCGAAGATCTCGGCCGACTCGTCCGCCATGGCATCGAGTGTATAGCCTCGACCGGCGGTGCCCGCCCGGATTCTCCACCTCTCCGACCTCCATGTCGGGAAGCGAGAAGCGGCCGAGATCACCGCGCCGCTGGCCGCGCTGATCGAGTCGGCCGCGCCCGAGCTGGTGATCGCGAGCGGCGACCTGACGCACCGCGGCCGGCCGGACCAGCACGAGCGCGCGGCAACCTTCCTCAAGGGACTCAGCCCCAACGTCCTCGCGATCCCCGGCAACCACGACATCCCCTACACGTTCCCGGCGCGCTTCACCCGCCCCTGGCGCGAGTTCGAGCGCCACTGGCAGACGACGGAGCCCCTCTACAGCTCACCCGCGCTCCACGTCGTGGGGCTCAACTCCGTCCGCCCCTGGCGCCATCAGTCGGGCCGGCTGCGAGCCACCCAGCTCGAGCGGACGAGCAGGGTGCTCGACGAGGCCGCCTCGGGGGCGCTTCGGGTCGTCGCCCTGCACCACCATCTGCTCGGCGCACCCTGGCGTTCGACGAAGAAGCCGGTCGCCCGTCGCAACGCCGTCCTGGCCGGCCTGGTGGAGGCTGGAGCGGAGCTGATCGTCGCCGGCCACATCCACCAGAGCGCCGTCAGCGAACGGCGCGAGTTCGAGGTCTCGGGCGGCGGGGAGCGCGGCGTCACCGTCTCGATCGCCCCCGGCCTGGGCCAGCCGCGCCCGAACCGCCGCGGCGAGGCGCGCGGCCTGCACCTCTACGAGGCGGACGCGGCGACGCTGCGAGTTCAGACGTACATCTGGCGCGGAGACCGGTGGGCGCTGACGGCGGTGCGCGTCTTCCCGCGCGGGCGCGAAGCGCTCATGTGACCGTTACGCGTGCTTAGCGGGACGAGCTGAGGCTGACCGAGGCAGCCCAGCTTCGCTTGCCGCTCAGGTCGACAGTCTGGAGGCGGTACGTGGAAGATCCCGCGCTCGGGCGGCGGTCGACGAACGTGTACCCGGCGCCCGCCGAGCGCCCGGAGCGCTTGGCCGCGATCAGCGAGCGATTCAGCTTCAGGGTGCGCGCGCCCGAACTGCGGTAGAGGTTGAACCCGGCCACGTCGGTCTCGGCAGCCGTCCGCCAGCGCACGGCCACGCTCCGGCCACGCGAGGCAGCGCTGAGCCGCGTGACCGCCACCGCAGTCGGTCCGCTGAGCTCCAGGGTCCAGCCTCCGCAGATGCAGTTGACCGGCGCGAAGAGCGTGCAGTCGTCGACGACGTACAGGTCCCAGTCGCCGTTCGGATCGGTGCCGTCGAAGACGGAGAGCGAAGCGCCGTAGGGACCAGCGGGCGCGCCTGCGAAGGAATCTGGCTCATCCTCGGTGCAACCGGCCGTGGGACCGTAGTTGCTCGGCGCGTACGTTCCGGACGTGATCTCCGATTCGTCGGGAAGCGGCGGCAGCGCCGGCCCGGGAGGCTCAGCGAGCGTGATGTCGACCGCGGCGAGCGCCGTGCCGTTGCCGGCGTCGGACATGAGCACGACCGAAGCTCCGGTCGGACCGACGAGCAACACGTCGATGTCATCGGGAAAGTCGTGGGTGACCGAGTTGAGGGTGACGCTGACGCCTCCGGCGGGGATGGAGGTCGGTGCACCCGCGACGGTGAGCGTCGACACGGGGGCCGAGCCTCCGTCGGGGATGGCTATGGGCGGACTCGGCCCGTAGGTGTCGGCCGGCGCCGCTCCGGCGATCGGAACCAAGCACAGTGCGCAGAGAGGAAGACCCAGCGCGATCCTGCGCATCGACCTCCCGAGGATCATGAGAGCAACCTAACCGAATCGCCCGAATCTAAACTCGATTCCGATCGGCACGGAAACCTAGCGTGTGAGCGCGCCGATCGTGCCCCGCACGCCCTGATCCTACCCGGCGGTCTCGGCCGATCGGACCGGCGCGTCCCCGAGCGCGTACATGGCGCCGCCCCGGGTGCCGAGGTAGATCCGCCCGTGCCAGACGGACGGCGTCGCCTCGATGCAGCCCCCCAGGCTGAGCCGCCAGAGCTCTTGCGGAGGTCGGCGCTGCCTCGAGACGTCGTACGCGTGCAGGACGCCGGCGCAGTCGCCCTGCAGGAGGACGCCGTCGACCACGACCGGAGAGGCCCACGTCGGGCCGGGCAGGGGCACCCGCCAGAGCACCTTCCCCGAGCGCCGGTCGACCCCCAGCACGCCGCCTGCGTTGGTGGCCGCGTAGACCATGCCGCGATCGATCGCCGGCGTGGCCCAGATGCCGGCCTTGCCCGCCCAGCCCGTCTCCCGCACCGCGACCGACCAGACCAGCGGCCGGCGCGGGCGCCGCGGATCCAGCTTCAGCAGCTGACCGACGCGCTCGGCGCGATCGCCGAACCGCTCCAGCTCGCTCGCGACGTACAGGAACCCCTCGTCGTCGACGACCACCGACGCGTCGGTGTCGTCTCCGGTCCAGAACCGGAAGACTCGCCTCGCCGTCGTGCCGCCGCGAAGCACCTGCCGCAGGTCCCAGCCCTGCACGAGCCCCGCCGAGTTGGCGAAGTAGGCCACGCCGTCGGCGAAGGCGACCGAGCCCTCGATCGAGAACGCCCGGTCCGGGCGCTCGCGCAGCAGCTGCTCGTCCCAGCTCGG